>JAIOQA010000048.1 GCA_021413675.1 Deltaproteobacteria bacterium
ACCGCGACCGCGGCGAGCAGGAGCCCCATCACGCGCTCGAGAGCGTGGAGGATCGTCTTGGGCATGAGGCGCTCGGCGGCGGCGGCGCTGCGCATGAGCAGCCAGGCGATCCCGCACGTGATCGCGATCGCGAGGAAGACCGCGACGGTGCGGAACGGCTGCCACGCCGCCTTGCTCATGAGGACCATCACCGTCGCGATCGCGCCGGGGCCGGCCAGCATCGGGATCGCGAGCGGCACGATCGCGATCTCGCTGCGCGCCGCGCTGTCGCGGCTCTCGGTCTGCTCCTCGGCCGAGGTCCGGGTCGACGACGGCTGGGCGCGCATCATGTCGATCGACATCAGGAGCAGCATGATGCCGCCGGCGATCTTGAACGCGCCGAGGGTGATGCCGAAGGCCTGGAAGATGACGCCGCCCGCGGCCGCGAACAGCGACAGCAGGATGCCGGCAGCCACGGCGGCCAGGCGGGCGGTCTGGCGCCGGCCATCGACCGAGTCGCGGGCGGTGATCGAGAGGAACACCGGCACCGTCGCGATGGGGTCCACCACGAAGAACACCGCCGACAGCGCGACGACGGCGAACGTGAGGTCCTCGGACGACATGCGACCGCGGCCACGGTACACGGGTGCCCGGGCCCGGTGAATAGCCGGCGGCGTGGTCCGTCCCACATCCGGCCCGATGCCCCGCTGTCGTCACGCGGGTGCTGCGCTACCTTCCCACCGATGAGCACACGCACGCCCCTCCACCCAGCCCGGCTGGTCGCGTTCGCCGTGGCCGGTCTCGCCCTGCCCCTGGCCGCGCGCACCGCCCACGCCGGCATCTCCGCGCATCTCGAGTGCGCGCACGACGGCGGCAAGCCCCTGCCCGCCCGCGCCAGGATCGTGCTCGACAAGCTGGTCGCCTGCACGATCGTCATCGACAAGGGCGCGGTCCCCAAGGACGCGACCGCGACCATCGTCGCTGGCTCGGTGACGCCGGCGGGCACGGCGGTGGTGCCGCGCACCGCCGACCCGACCACGACCCCGCGCGCCGATCACAAGGCCGCGTTCGCGCCGATCGCGAGCTTCAGCGCCGGCACCGACTTCATGGCGTGCTCGACGGTCCGCTTCGACGCGTCGATCACCCAGGGCACGACCGTGCTCTGGCACGGCGCGGTCGAGAACCGCGGCGCGTGCACCTCCATCAAGCCGCTGGGTGGCGAGCTGACCTGCATCGGCCTGGTCCATGGCGCGCCGATCGACTACCCCGGCGAGGGCATGACCAAGAAGCCGAGCCTCGCCGAGGCCGGGGTCACGTGCACCGTGAAGATCAAGGGCACCGGCGACGCCCCGCAGTTCGTGGTGTTCAACGTGCAGGGCGCGAACAAGCCGCCGCTGGCCCGCGCGGTCGCGACCGACGCGAAGTTCCCCGAGCCGCGCGCGTTCGCCCAGCTGATGCCGCCGCTGTTGCCGACCTGCAAGAACTTCGTCGTGCAGGCCGCGACGCTCCGCCAGGACGGCGCGGTGCTGTGGTCGGGGACGCTGAAGATCCCGCAGAGCTGCGCGAAGTAGCGGCTCAGGATTCGTCGACGGTCCACGCGGCGTCGAGCCAGGCGTCGAGGGCCGCGAGATCCGCGGGCAGTGGCGCCTCGATCGTCCGCCAGGGCCCGCGCGGGCTCGGCACGGTGAGGCGGTGGGCGTGGAGCGCCAGCCGCGCCATCGGCGCGTCGGCAGGATCCTCGGCGCCGTACAGCGGATCGAACCAGATCGGCGCGCCGACGCTGGCCAGGTGCACGCGCAGCTGGTGCTGTCGTCCGGTTTTCGGACGAAGCTCGACGCGCGCCGCGGTCGCCGCGCCGCGCCGCCAGCGGCGCACCGCCACGTAGCTGGTGTCGGCGGCGAGCTGGCCGCGATCCTCGGGGCGCGCGATCCGCATCGCGCCCTTGCGACCGGGCACCATCGGCGCGGTGATCCGGCCCTCGCCGGGCAGCGCGCCGCCGACCCACGCGAGGTAGCGCTTCTCGACCCGGCGCTGCTCGAACGCCATCGACAGCGCGCGGTGAGCCTCGGCGGTCCGCGCGAACACGACGACGCCCGAGGTGTCCTTGTCGAGGCGGTGCACGACCCACAGCGGCTCGCCGCGCGCGGCCTCGAGCTCGGCGCGCAGGCACGCGGAGGCCGGCTGATCGCGGCCCGGGATCACCGTGACGCCCGCGGGCTTCGCGACCGCGACCAGATCGTCGTCGACGAGGAGCTCGATCACGAGGCGCGCGGGAGATCGAGCGTGAAGGTCGTGCCGCGCCCGGTCTCGCTGGTCACGACGATGCGCCCGCCGTGCTCGGTGACGATGTCGTGGACGGTCGCGAGCCCGAGCCCGGTGCCGGTCGCCTTGGTCGTGAAGTAGGGGTCGAAGATGTGGGGCTGGACCTCGACCGGGATGCCGACGCCGTCGTCCGTGACCTCGAGGATCACGCGGTCGCCGTCGGTCGCGATGCGCACGTCGATGTGGCCGGTGCGATCGATCGCGTCGCGCGCGTTCAGGCACAGGTTGAGGACGATCTGCTCGAGCTGGCGTCGCGGGATCGCGGCGATCACGCCGGGCGCGTCGATCGCGATGCGCAGCTCGGCCACGTCGCGCACCAGCAGGTCGACGATGGGCTGGAGCTGGGTCACGACCTCCGGGACATCGGTGGTCTCGTCGCGGCCGGCGCTGGTCGCGGGCCGGGTGCCGAAGGTGCGGATCTGGTTGATGAGCCGCGCCCCGACCTCGACGCCGGTCTCGAGCGCGTGCGCCAGATCGGTGGCCTGGGGCGTGCCCAGCCGCTCGACCCGCGCTGCGACCATCGCGATCATCGTCAGCACGTTCTGGAAGTCGTGCGCGACCGCGCCGCAGACCCGCGACAGCGCCTGCAGCCGATCGGCGTCGTGCATGCGGGCCGCGCGGCGCTGCAGCTCCTCCTCGACGACCAGCCGGTCGCGCTGCTCGAACACGATCGACACGATGTCGGCGAGCGAGCTGGCGAAGTCGATCTCCTGCTGGGTCCAGCGCCGCGGCGGACCGACGTGCTCGAGGCACACGACGCCGGCGACATCCCCGGCGCGGTACAGCGGCGCGTCGAGCATCGCGGTGATGCCGAGCGGCGCGAGGTACGACTCGGTCAGCTCGGCGGTGTGCGGGTCGTGCTGGGCGTCGTCGGCGACGATCGCGCGGCGCTGGCGCAGCGCCACCCGGTAGACCGGGAAGCTGCGGATGTCGAGGGTGTCGCCGCCCGACGACGCGTCCTCGGACAGCGTGTAGTTGGCCTGGCAGACCAGGTGGTCGTACGCCGCGTCGAACAGCCAGATGCCGACGCGCTCGACGTTGAGGGCGCGCGCGCAGACCCGGGCCGCGTGATCGAGCGCGCCGCCGATGCCGCGCCCGCCCTCGAGGCGGAGTCGGGCCAGCTCGAGTCGGGCTGTCTCGAACGCCGCACGATCCATCCCGGCCCTCATCAAGCCGCGAGCATACCCGGATTGCCGCGACCGGATGCCCCGGAATCGCGTGACGCGCTGCCGCAGGTCGGCCCGACGATCTATTTTCGAGCCCCATGTCGATCGGCGCGCGGCTCGTTCGACCCAGGGTCATCAGCCCCGCGCGCCGGGGTGCTTCACGCTCAGGAGATTCCCGATGCAATACCTGCTGCTCATCTACACGCCCGAGAACGCCGAGGCCGCGATGCCGCCCGCCGAGGGCCGCACCATGATGGCCGACTACCTCACGTTCACGCAGAACATCCGCAAGGCCGGCAACTTCGTCGCGGGCGACGCGCTGCAGCCGACGCACACCGCGACCACCGTGCGCGTCCGCGACGGCAAGGTCACCACCACCGACGGGCCGTTCGCCGAGACCAAGGAGCAGCTCGGTGGCTACTACCTGATCAACGCCAAGAACCTCGACGAGGCGATCACGATCGCGGCCCAGATCCCGGGCGCGAAGCACGGCTCGATCGAGGTCCGCCCGATCATGGTCTTCGCGCCGTCCGCCTGATCGCCGCGCGCATGATCGAGGCGCGCGTGTATCGTGCCGACGTGATCGACGCCGCCGGGGTCGCCGAGGTCTTCCGGCGCGAGCGCAGCCGCGTGCTCGCGACGATGATCCGCGTCGTCGACGGCGACTTCGACCTGGCCGAGGAGCTGGTCCAGGACGCGTTCCTGGCCGCGCTCGAGGGCTGGAAGGACGGCCTGCCCGACGAGCCGCGCGCGTGGCTCATCGGCGTCGCGCGCCACAAGGCGATCGATGCGATCCGCCGGCGCGTGCGCTACCGCCACCGCACCCACGCGCTCGCCGCCGATCTCCAGGCAAGTCCGCTGTACCAGGCCTCGCCCGAGGAGCTGACCGTGGCCGACGATCGCCTGCGCCTGATCTTCACGTGCTGTCACCCGGCGCTGGCCCGCGAGGCCCAGGTCGCGCTCACGCTGCGCACGCTGTGCGGGCTGTCGACCGACGAGATCGCGCGCGCGTTCCTGGTGCCGACCGCGACGATGGCGCAGCGCCTGGTGCGCGCGAAGCACAAGATCACGGCGGCGCGCATCCCCTACGAGGTGCCGACGCAGGGCGCGCTGGCCGAGCGCACCGACGCGGTGCTCGCCGTCATCTATCTGGTCTTCAACGAGGGCTACGCCGCCTCGCGCGGCGACGCGCTGGTGCGGCGCGAGCTGTGCGGCGAGGCGATCCGGCTGGGCGAGCTGCTGGTCGAGCTGACCCGCGCGTCCGAGGCCGTGGGCCTGCTGGCGCTGATGCTGCTCCAGGACTCGCGGCGCGACGCCCGGGTCGACGCCGACGGCGAGCTGGTGCTGCTCGAGGATCAGGAGCGCGCGCGCTGGGACCAGGTCGCGATCGCGCGTGGCGCGGCGCTGGCCGAGCTCGCGCTCACCGGCGGCGGCCCGTACGCGCTGCAGGCCGCGATCGCCGCGGTCCACGCGCGCGCCGCCACGGCCGCGCAGACCGACTGGGCCCTGATCGCGGCGCTGTACGCGGCGCTCGCGGCGCGCTGGCCGACGCCGGTGGTCGCGCTCAACCACGCCGTCGCGGTCGCGATGGCCGAGGGCCCGGCCGCCGGCCTCGCGTTGATCGACGAGCTCGCCGCCGAGCTCGCCGACTACTACCTGTTCCACGCCGCGCGCGCCGATCTGCTGCGCCGGCTCGCGCGCGATCGCGAGGCCGCCGCGGCGTATCGCGGTGCGCTGGCCCGCGTCGGCACCGAGATCGAGCGCCGGTTCCTCGAACGGCGCCTGGCCGAGGTCAGCGCCAGCTGATCGCTACGGCGCGGCGGGCAGGCTCGCGCCCGCGGCCCGCAGCATCGCGACCAGCATCTCGAGGATCAGATCGCGGACGCGCGCGCGCTCGACCTCGGGCTGCGACAGCCAGTCGATGCTCGCGGCCTCGATGAAGCCGATCCAGCCGCGGACCGCGATCCGGAACAGCGGGTTGCCGACGGCGACGCCCGACAGCGGGCTGCCCGCGATGTCGGCGAGGAAGCGATCGACGTAGGCGGTGCGGACCTCCTCGATGACGCCCGCGACCTCGGGGTCGCTGCCGATGCCGCCACGCATGAGCGCGACGAACGCGCGGGCGTGGCCGCCGACGTGATCGAGGTAGGCGTCGAGGCCCTGGCGGACGCGCTCGAGCGGCACGCCGGTGTGGGTCACGCCGAGGGTCTTGTCGAGCAGCTCGCGCGCGATCTCGCGCAGGCCCGCGACGTAGAAATCGCGCTTGGTGCGGAAGTAGTGATAGAGGAGGCCCTTCGACACGCCGGCGGCGCGGGCGAGATCGTCGATCGAGACCTCGTCGTAGGTGCGCTCCGAGAACGCGGCCATGCCGAGCTGGATCAGCTGCGCGCGGCGCAGGTCGTTGTCGAGCCGGACCCGGCGCACCCGGCGACGCGCGCGCGGCGCGGCGGGATCGTCGGGGGCCACGCGCCGCGGGGCGCGGGCGATCCGGGGGCGTTTCATAGCTCCACAGGTAGCCGGTCACCGTCGGGAGTTCAAGAGGGCGGGTCGTCGCGGGTTCTCTATTGACTACAGGTCAACAAGGATCTAGATCTGGACCAGGCACTACTGACCAGAGGTCAACATGGCTGCCAGCCCGATGACTGAGACGATTCCCGAGACGATGCCCTCCCCCGCCGCGCCGACCCGCCGGCCGATCACGCCGCGCAAGTCGCCGGTCGCGATGGACGACGTGCCGAAGCACTGGTTCGCCGACAACCCGGTCGCGACCCACATCGCCAACGGCGTGAACATGCTGTTCCCGATCGGCGAGCGCTTCTTCGTGCGCTCGGTGAACCACTACCTCGACGAGATCACGGATCCCGACCTGCGCGCCGCGGTGAAGGGCTTCTTCGGCCAGGAGGGCCGGCACGCCAAGGCCCACGACGACTACAACCAGCACCTCCGCGATCAGGGCTACCAGATCGACGGCTTCCTCAAGGCGTTCGATCGCATCAGCCGAATCCTCGAGAAGACCGCGCCGCCGGCGGTGCGGCTCGCGGCGACCGCGGCCGCCGAGCACTACACCGCGATCATGGCCGAGGGCGCGTTCACCCGCGGCGTGCTCGACCACGCGCACCCGACGATGCGCGCGCTCCTGCTCTGGCACGCCGCCGAGGAGATCGAGCACAAGGCGGTCGCGTTCGATGTCCTGCGCCAGGTGAACCCGTCGTACGCGCTGCGCCTCATCGGCCTGGGCTACGCGACCTTCACGCTGACCGGCTTCTGGATCGCCGGCGCGATCACGCTCCTGCGCCAGGACGGGCTGTCGTGGAAGCAGATCCGCGCCGAGCTGAAGGCGCTCAAGCGCGAGGATCCGATCGCGAAGCGCGTGTTCTGGCGCGGCATCCGCGAGTACGTCCGCAAGGACTTCCACCCCGACGATCAGGACACCTATCACCTCGCGCGCGACCACTTCGCCGCCGCGCAGGCGCCCGAGGCCAGCGCGTGACCGGCGAGCTGATCGTCGTCACCGGGGCCGCGAGCGGCATCGGCCGCGCCACCGCGCTGCGCTTCGCCGCCGCCGGCGCGCGCATCGCCGCGTGCGACGTGGATGTCGAAGGCCTGGCCTCGCTCGCCGCCGAGCTGGGACCGCAGGTCGCGCTCACCGAGCGCGTCGACGTCGGCGATCGCGCGCAGATGAAGGCGTTCGCCGACCGCGTGCACGCGCTCGGCCCGGTCCACGCGGTGATCAACAACGCCGGCGTCGGGCTGTCGGGCGGCATCCTCGACACCTCGCTCGAAGACTGGGACTGGGTGCTGCGCGTGAACCTCGGCGGCGTGATCCACGGCTGCCACTTCTTCGCGCCGCCAATGGTCGCGCGCGGCGCGGGCCACATCGTGAATGTCTCGAGCGTGCTCGGCTACTACGCCGCGCCCGGCGTGCTGGGCTACGTGACCAGCAAGTTCGGCGTGCTCGGCCTGACCCTGTCGTTGCGCGCCGAGCTCGCGCCGCACGGCGTGCGGGTGTCGGCGATCTGCCCGGGGCTCATCGCGACCAACATCATCGCGGGCACGCGCTTCGGCGCGTCGATGGCGCCGGCGCGCGAGAAGATCGGCGCGCTGTTCGCGAAGCGCGGCAGCTCGCCCGACAAGGTCGCGGCGGCGATCGTCAACGCGGTCAGGCGCGATCGCGCGATCACGCCGGTCGCGCCCGAGGCCTGGGCGCTGTGGGCGCTGTCGCGGATCGCGCCCGCGCAGGCCGGCGGCCTGGGTCGCGCGGTCAGCGCCCGGTTCACGGGCGCGTGATCGCCCGGATCAGTACGGGTTGGGCTTGTAGCACTGCGTCGGGACCTGATCGCAGAAGGTCCATCGGGTCTCGGGCATGCGCCCACCGGCGATCTCGGTGAGGTCGGCGCGCGCGATCGTGCGCAGGGTCTCGTGGGACAGGGACAGCCTGGTGGCGGGGAGCTTGGTGCGCTTCATGGTGCGTGTTCCTTTCGCCCGTGAAGACGGCCGCGCCGCGACCTGTGACGCCGGAAGACGCTAGCCGCGCAGATCGGCGAGCAGCCCGGCCGCGGCGGCGCTGCCGTACCGTGCAGCGCGGCGCAACCAGCGCACGCCCTCGGCGCGATCGCGGCGCGCGAGCCAGCCGTCGAGGTACGCGCTGGCGA
>JAIOQA010000049.1 GCA_021413675.1 Deltaproteobacteria bacterium
CGATCGCCGCGATCGCCGCGGCGCGCGCGGCGTCGTCGGGCGCGTCGAGCAGGCGGCGGCGCAGGCGCGCGATCCGCGTGGCCTCGGCGGCGGGCGCCACGATCAGCCGCAGCGGCGCCCGCTGGTCGGCGGCGACCGCGACCCGCGCGCCGGCGGTCGCCACATCGGGTCCGGTCACCGAGACGAAGTGCACGCCGGGCGCGACCGGGGCGCTGAGCGGCGGCGCACCGATCGCCGCGCCATCGATCCAGATCTGGGTCGCGCTGTCGGGCGGCGCGCCCTCGACCTCGATCGCGATCGTGGCGGTGCCGGTGGCGGTGGCGGCGCCGTCGTACGCGGCGATCACGTCGGGCGGGTAGCGGGCGGGATCGAGGCGGCGCGCGCTGTCGAGGCGGTGGACCGCGGCGAACGCGGCGACCGCGCCGGCGGGATCGCCGCTGCCGATGCGGGCCAGGCCCTCGGTGAAGACCAGATCGGCGAGCAGCGTGCGGACCGCGGGGGTCGGGGTCGCGCCCAGGAGCCGGGTCTCGCCAGCGGCGGTCGCGCCCAGCGCGTTGCCGTCGTCGAAGCGCGCGACCGCGTCCATCGCGGTGTCGAGCGCGGCCCGCGCCTCGGCGATCAGCGCGCCGTTCTCGTCGGTGAGCGGCGCGATCAGCGCCCGCGCCCGCGCGGCCTCGCCGAGGCCGACCAGGCCGTCATCGGCCGACAGCGCGGCGCCCAGCCGGGCGGCCAGGACCGCGCCGTCGCCGTCGCCGCTGCCGTCGATGACCGCGACCACCCGGGGCGCCGCGATCGGCGCGGCCGGGCGGGGCAGGGCCGGGGGCGCGGCCCGGCCGCTGGGGGTGGCCGCCGCGGTCGCGACGCACCACGCCACGACCGCGAGCGCGCGACCGAGCGCGCGCCCGCGCGAGGATCGGTCGAATCGCCTCCGCGGCATGACCCCGACTATAGTGCAAGGAACGGGATCCCGCCGCCGAGACGCTGGTCACGAGCGCGCATACGGAGATAATCCGCACAGATCGAATGGCAGAGGTCGAGCGCAGCCTCGAGCGGTACGATGTGCTGGAGCGCATCGCGGTCGGAGGCATGGCCGAAGTCTTCCTCGCGAAGGCCTACGGCGCCCATGGGTTCGAGAAGACCCTCGCGATCAAGCGGATCTTGCCCGAGCTGGCCCGCGACCCCGAGTTCGAGGAGCGGTTCATCGCCGAGGCCAAGGTCGCGGTCCGGCTGTCGCACACCAACATCATCCAGGTGCTCGACTTCGGCCGGTTCGCCGGCTCGCTGTTCATCGCGATGGAGTTCATCGACGGCCTCGATCTGGCCGCGCTGCTCCGCCGCAACAAGGAGAACGATCGGCTGGTGCCGCTGCCCGCGGCGTTCCACATCGCGATCGAGATCCTGCGCGGCCTCGACTTCGCGCACCACCACGGGGTCGTGCACCGCGACGTCTCGCCCTCGAACATCCTCCTGTCGCGCGCCGGCGAGGTGAAGATCGGCGACTTCGGCATCGCGGTGGCGGCTCGACCGATGGCGGGCCCGGTCGGCGTGGCGCGCAAGGTGATGGGCAAGTGGCGCTACATGTCGCCCGAGCAGGCGCGCGGTGATCAGCTCGACACCAAGAGCGATCTGTTCTCGGCGGCGTCGGTGATCTTCGAGCTGTTCACCGGCGAGAAGCTGTTCCCCGGCGAGGAGGCCGAGGACATCATCCGCAACATCAACGAGATGCCGCTGCCGCGCCCGTCGACGATGCGGCCCGGCCTGCCGGCGCGGCTCGACGACATCCTCCACCACGCGCTCGCGCGCAAGCCCGGCGATCGCCCGGCCCGCGCCGCGCTGATGCAGCGCCAGCTGACCGAGCTGTCGTACGAGTCGAGCATCGTCGCGACCGCGCTCGACGTGGCCGACGCGGTCGGCGCGGTGATCGATCTGCGCGCGCCCGCCGGCCGCCACAGCCTCGACGACATCATCCGGCGCCAGATCGCCGGCGCGCTCGGCGGCATCCCGGTCGGCGATCGCGCGACCGCGGTCAGCGACGTCTCGCGGCGCACGGCGCAGAACACCAACCCCGACGCCAGCGATCTGATCCAGAAGCTCGACGAGACCGGCAAGGCGACGCTCCTGCCCTCGATCGACAGCGACGGCCTCACCAACCTGATCGACGAGACCACGATCGCCGCGGTGCCCAAGGCGATCGGCCGCACGACCGGGCCGGTGACGCCGATCTCCGACGGCGCCAGCGGCCGGACCCGGCGCATCACCGAGAGCGACGAGCAGAGCGCCTACCCGCGCGAGACCCCGCGCGAGACCAGCGGCCGGCTCGCGGTGAGCCAGGAGGTCGAGCGCGTCACGCGCTTCGAGCGGCCGACGATCGACGCCGCCGAGCCGGGCTCGGTGCCGACGGTGACCTCGACCTCGGGGCCGGCGTCGCGCTGGCCGCTGGCGCTGGCCGCGGCGGCGATCGCGGGCCTCGCGGGCGGCGGCGTGTGGCTCGCGACCCGCGAGTCGCGCGAGGTGCCGATCACCGTGCCGCCGCCCGCGCCGGCGGTGGATGCCGCCGCGCCGGCGCACACCGGGATGCTCGTGCTCGACAGCATCCCGCCCGGCGCGACCGCGACCGTCGACGGCAAGGAGGTCGGCGTGACCCCGACTCGCGCCGAGGTCGCCGCGGGCCGGCCGCTCGAGGTCAAGCTGACCAAGGCCGGCTACCAGCCGGTCGTCGATCGCCAGCAGGTCAACCCGGGCGAGACTCTGGTCTATCGCCCGACGCTGGTGATCGCGCGCGCGCGCCTGCGCGTCGACAGCGATCCGCGCGGCGCGACGGTCACGCTGCGCGGTCGCGACCTCGGCGTCACGCCGCTCGACGTGCCCGAGCTCGAGCCCCTGGGCAAGGTCGAGCTGGTGCTCACGCTCACCGGCCACGAGCGCGCGGTCGCGCCGGTCGAGCTGCGCCCGGGCGAGCTGGCCAGCGCGCGCATCGCGCTGCGCGCGACGCCGAAGTTCGGGACGATCCAGATCCAGGTCACCGGCGACGTCGGCTGGGGCGAGATCTACCTCAACGGCAAGGCGATCGGCCGCGCGCCGGCGAAGGCGCTGCGACTGCCGATCGGCAAGCACCGGCTGCGGCTGGTGAACCCGCCGACCCACAAGGAGACGAGCCTCGACGTCGAGGTGGGCGAGGGCGACGTGCGCGTGTTCGTGGCCCGGTTCTGACGGCGCCCCCGTCTCGGCGTGCGGCGCCGGGCGTCAGCGGTGCTTCGCGAGCCACGCGTCGAGGTCGCGCAGCTCGCGGTCGTAGTCGTGATCCTTCGCGACCTCGGCGGCGATCGGCGCGCGCGCGGTGCGGGCCAGCGCGAGGCCGCGGCCGCGCTCGCGCCCGGCGCCGACCAGGGCGCGCCCGAGCCAGGCGCGCGCGAGGTGGTCGTGCAGCGTCAGCGCGCCGCTGGTCGGGATCAGCCCGACCGCGCGCTCGAGCGGCGCGATCGCGTCGGCGGCGCGGTCGAGCCGGACCAGGCAGCGGCCCTGGCCGAGCAGGCTGCGGCGCACGGCGTCGT
>JAIOQA010000001.1 GCA_021413675.1 Deltaproteobacteria bacterium
TGGCGATGCGGCCTTCGCGGGCTTCGCGGCCGGCGCGGCCTTCGCCGTGGGCGCGGCGCGGACGCTGGTCGCGCCGTCGTCGCTCGGCGCCTTCGCGGGGCGGGCGGTCGGCGCGGCGCGCACGGTGGTGGCGCCGTCGTCGCTGGGCGCCTTGATCGGCGCGGTCACCGGTCCGCTCGCCTCGTGGCTGGCCTCGATCGGCGCCGAGTGGTCGTCGCGCGCCGGCCGGACGACCGCGTCGTCCTCGTCGACGGGCACCGGCAGGCCGCGCTCACCATCGATCAGCCCGTGGCGCTTGCGGAACTCGAGCACCTTCATGAGCACCTCGCGCGACTCCTTGGTCACGCGGGTGAACTCGACGCCCATGCCGTGCACCGCGCGCGGGCGGCGCGGATCGTAGTCGCGGATCCAGCGCACGATGCCGAGCCCGATCACCACCGGCTTGTCGTCGGACAGCCGCAGCTCGAACCGGACCTCGGCGCCGACCGGCTTGGGCGTGCGCGTGCGGATGAACAGGCCCGCGCGCCCGATGTTGGGCGCGAACTTCTCGACGAACGAGTCGAGATCGTCGTAGCGCAGCTTGATGCGCAAGACCGTCGGAGCTTTCTTGGCTCCTGTCGCGTCGTCGGCCATCGGGGAGGCGGCCGGGCAGGCCGAGCCCTGATTATCCGGCCCGGCGCCGCTCGCCGTCAAACTCCCCGCCCCCGGACCCCGCGAATAATCGGTCCGGCTGGGTCGCTACGGCAGCATCTCGGCCGAGGCCTCCCGCAGGGGAACCGGCAGCGCGCCCGAGCGCAGCACCGGCGCGAGCTCCTTGGCTTCGCGCGCCTGCACGGTGGCCTCGCCGCCCATCGTGATCTGCACGCGCCCCCCGCGGATCGAAGACATGACGACCGGCGCGCTCTTGATCGAGCCATCGAGCACGATCGCGAGCCTGCGGCCGACGATCCGCGCGGTCAGGTCGGCGAACGTCTGGGCGCCGGTGCGATCGAATTCGACCATCACCGTCGACTCGCGGGTGTCCGGGTTGGTCACGGCCTCCGCCGTCGCGACCGACGCGCCGGTGAGCGCGGGCGTGCGCTCGAGCAGGTAGGTCCGCCAGATCGGCCGCTGGCCCGGCGCCTCCACCACGTGCTCGAGGCCGAGCCGGCGATCCGCGGGTAGCGCGAGCGCCGGGTCGCGATCCGCGAGCTGCGCGACATAGCGCTCGAGGCCTGGTCGATCCGGTCCGCGCAGGTAGAGGTCGGTGTGGTCGTCGCCGGCCGGGCCGCGCCACGTATCGACCGCGCCGCGGATCCCGGCGGCGCGCGCGTCCGGATCGGTCGCCTCGCCGCCGGCGCCATCGCCGACCCGCTGGAACACGCTCCGCATGAACGCCGCGCCATCGTCGACGACCACGAACTCGAGCACGCCGGACCGCGTGATCACCATGCGGGTCTCGTCGAGCGCCTCGTCGCTGGCGCCGGGGAGCTCGACCACGAGTTGCGCGCCCTTCGCCACGGCGATCGCATCCGGCAGGCCGATGTCGACGAGGCGGCGCTGGACGGTCGTCACGACCTGCGCGAGCGCCGCTTGCTTCACGGTCGCCGCGTACGACGCCGTGATCGCGAAGCACACGGCGCCGGGGGCGGCGCCCGCGCAATCGCGCAGGTCGACCAAGGCGCCATACGACGCGCGGATCGACGCGCGCAGCGCGGCGCTCTTGCTCGGGTCGCGTGGCACCGCAGTCAGCGTGCCCGAGGTCGCGATCGCGACGGTCAAGCCCGGTGTGCCCGCCTCGAGGTCACGCTTGATGCCGCTCGCGCGGTCATCGACCGCCTTCTCGAGATCCACGTCGTAGGTGATCCGCACGCCGCCCGGCTTCGGCGCCGGCTTCGGCGCCGCCGCCTGGGCGGGCGTCGATTCGAGCTTCGATTCGGACCTGCTGCCGCACGCGGCTGTGAGCCCGAGGAGGATCACCAGGGTTCGCATGTGCCTCCAGTCCGGCGACCTTCGGTCACGTCAGGCGTTGTCAGCCACCCAGCGCCGCGCGGCCTCGAGGGCCGCGGGCACCTTGGTGGCGTCCTTGCCGCCGCCCTGGGCCATGTCGGCCTTGCCGCCGCCGCGGCCGCCGAGCAGCTCGGCGACCACGCCCAGCAGCTTCCCGGCGTGCAGCTTGCCGACGTGCTCCGGCGTCACCATCGCGAGGATCGACACCTTGTCGGCGCCGATGCCGCACAGCACCAGCACGCCCGAACCGAGCTTGTCGCGCAGCGAGTCGCCGGTGTCGCGCAGGACCTTGGCGTCGTCGGCCTCGATCGAGGCGGCGAGCACCCGCACGCCCTTGATCTCGACGACCTCGCTCAGCAGGTCGCGCCCGCCGCCGCCCGCGGCGACCTTGGCCTTGAGCTTGTCGAGCTCCTTCTGCAGCGCCTTGGCCTCGCCGAGCAGCTTCTCGACCTTGCCCGCGACCTCGAACGGCGCGGCCTTGAGGCGCTCGCCGGTGGAGGTCAGCTCGTCCTCGAGCTTGCGCACGTAGTCGAGGGCGCCGGCGCCGGTGACCGCCTCGATGCGGCGCACGCCCTGCGCGACGCCGGCCTCGCCGATGATCTTGAACAGCCCGATGTCGCCGGCGCGGCGGACGTGGGTGCCGCCGCAGAACTCGAGCGAGTCGTGGCCGATGCGCACGACCCGCACGGTGTCGCCGTACTTCTCGCCGAACATCGCGACGGCGCCCTGCTGCTTGGCCTCCGCGATCGGCAGCACCTGGACGTGCGAGTCGCCGTTCTTGCGGATCTCGGCGTTGACCAGATCCTCGACCTGGCGCAGCTGCGCCTCGGTCATCGGCGCGCCGTGCGTGAAGTCGAAGCGCAGGCGATCGGGGGCGACCAGCGAGCCCTTCTGCGCGACGTGGCCGCCGAGCACGGTGTGCAGCGCGTGGTTGAGCAGGTGGGTCGCCGAGTGGTTGGCGCGGATGCGCTCGCGGCGCTCGTCGTCGACCTTGAAGGTGACCTTGTCGCCGACCGCCACGCTGCCGTCGACGAGCTCGCCGAACAGCACGAAGACATCGCCGGCGGGCTTCTTGGTATCGAAGATCTGGACCCGCGCGCCGGTCGAAGTCTCGACCACGCCGGTGTCGCCGATCTGGCCGCCGCTCTCGGCGTAGAACGGAGTCTGGTCGAACGCCAGCGCGACGCGCGCGCCCGAGGACGCGTGCGCGACCGGCTCGTTGTCGACGACGATCGCCTTGATGCGGCCCTCGCCCCTGGTGCCGCGGCCATCGTAGCCGAGGAACTTCGTCGCGCCGACCTGGCCCGCGATCTCCTTGTAGATCGCGGACACCGCGACCTGATCCGACCCGCCGAAGCGCGAGCGCTCCTTCGCGATCGCGAGCTCCTGCTCGAAGCCCAGGCGATCGATCGTCACGCCGCGCTCGGTTGCGATGATCTCGGTGAGGTCATCGGGGAAGCCGAACGTGTCGTACAGCTGGAACACGGCCTTGCCCGAGACCTTGTCCTCGTTCGCGGCCTTCACGCGCACGATCTCGTCCTCGAGGATGTCGAGGCCGCGATCGAGGGTCCGGCGGAACCGCTGCTCCTCGTCGAGGGCGACCGTGGTGACGACGTCCTTGCGCTCGGCCAGCGCCGGGTAGACGTCCTTCATCTCCTCGATCACGCGCTCGCACACGCGGTGCATGAACGGCTCGGCGAGCCCGATGAGCTTGCCGTGGCGCACCGCGCGCCGGAAGATCCGGCGCAGCACGTACTCGCGGTTGCCCTTGTCGGGCATCACGCCGTCGGCCATCAGGAAGGTGGCGCAGCGCGCATGATCGGCGATGACCCGCAGCGACGTGTCGCGCTCGGCGTCCTGGCCGTACGTGATGCCGGCGATCTCCGCGGCGTGCGCGATGATCCCGCTGAACAGATCGGTGTCGTAGTTCGAGCGCACGCCCTGCAGCACGCTGGTCACGCGCTCGAGCCCGGCGCCGGTGTCGATCGACGGCGCCGGCAGCGCGAACAGCTCGCCGCCCGCGGTCCGCCGCTCGTACTGCATGAAGACCAGGTTCCAGATCTCCAGCCAGCCGGACCACGACCGGACGTCGGTGGTCGGCCAGGCGGCCGGGGCGCCGTCCATGAAGTAGTGGATCTCCGAGCACGGCCCCATCGGGCCGGTCTCGCCCATCTGCCAGAAGTTGTCCTTCTTGCCGAGGCCGATGATCCGGTCGTCGCCGAAGCCGGTCACGCGCTTCCAGATCGCGCGGGCGTCGTCGTCCGCGTCGACGCCGGCGAGCTCGGGGTCGCTGCCGTAGACCGTCACGCACAGGCGGCGCTGGTCGATGCCGTAGACCTCGGTGAGCAGCTTCCAGGCCCAGGCGATCGCGTCTTCCTTGAAGTAGTCGCCGAACGAGAAGTTGCCGAGCATCTCGAAGAACGTGTGGTGGCGCGGGGTCTTGCCGACCTCGTCGAGGTCGTTGTGCTTGCCGCCGGCGCGCACGCACTTCTGCGAGGTGGTCGCCCGGGTGTACGGCCGGGTCTCGGCGCCGACGAACACGTCCTTGAACTGGTTCATGCCGGCGTTGGTGAACAAGAGCGTCGGATCGTTGGCCGGGACCAGCGACGACGACGCGACCTCGCTGTGACCGCGGGCGGCGAAGAAATCGAGGAACGCGCGACGGACCTGGGCAGCCTTCATAGCGGGCGAACCCTACCAGAGCGCAGGCGGGCCGCGAAGGCCGCGGTCGCGGCTGGACCCACTTCAGCGGCTGTCATCCTTCGGACGAACAGCCTCATTTCGATCGATCGGCCTGCGCGAGGACGCGCCGGCCGATCTCATCCGGACCCTGAGCCGCCGAACCTGCGGTTCGGCTCAGGTCGCGATGAACTCGCGCAGCAGCGCGAACGCCCGCGCCGGATCGTCGCGGTAGACGCCGTGGCCACAGCCGGCGAACCGCTCGAACCTCATCAACCCCGGGGGCAGGGCGGCGGCGATCTCCGCCTGGGTCTCGATCGGGCAGACCGGGTCGTCCTCGCCGCCGAGGACCAGGGTCGGCACCTGGACGCGGGCGAGCCCGGCCCGCAGATCCATGGTCTTCTGCTCGCCGCCCGCGAAGTGGAACAGCACGTCCGGCGTGTGGATGGTGCGCGCCGCCGCCTCCGGGTCGCGCGGCGTGCGCTGGTACGCGGGCATCGCGCGGTCGGCGTAGGGCGCCCAGGTCGCGGCGCTCGGATCGGTCCAGAACGCCCGCGCGATCGCGCCCAGCTCGCCGTCGTGCGACCCGAACTTCGCGAACATCCGCGGGTAGTCCATGCGCGCCGACGTCGACGAGAAGACCAGCTTGCCGGGGTGCTCCGGGTGGCGCGCGGCATACGCCATCGCGACCATGCCGCCGAACGACTGCCCGAAGATGATCGGGCGCTCGATGCCCAGCGCGTCGCACAGGCCGCGGAGGTCGTCGGCCCACTGCGCGAGGTTCCACGACGCTGGCGAGCTCCGATCGCTGCGGCCCTGCCCGCGGTGGTCGTAGTAGAGCAGCTGCGCGACGTCGGTCAGCGGCGTGAAGATCGGCTTGTAGCCCGAATGGTCGAAGCCAGGGCCGCCGTGCAGCAGGATCACCGTCGGGCGCGCGCGCATGGTCGGCCCATCGGGCACCAGGCCCGCGCCATCGACGTCGAAGTACAGCCTCGCTCCGTTGACGTGCGCGTACACGGCGGCACTGTATCCTGCCGCCGTGCCCCGCCGCTTCGTGTTCGTCTACAACGCTGACGGAGGGCTGTGGAATCTCCTCCAGGATGCCGCACACAAGGTGCTCCGCCCCAGCACCTACCCCTGCAGCCTCTGCGCGCTGACGTACGGCGCGCTGGGCATGAAGCGGAGCTGGGCGCGCGTCGTCCGGTCGTTGCCGGGCGAGGTGGTGTTCCTCCACAAGGACGAGACCCGGTTCGGCGCCTGGCCGGGGCCGCTGCCCGCGGTGCTCGAGGTCATCGACGGTGCGATGATCGAGCGCATCGGCGCGCCCGAGCTCGATGCGCTCCGGGACCTCGATGCGCTGGTGGCGTTGGTTCGCGCGCGCCTGATCTGACGCCGAGCGCTACCGGCGGCCGAGCTTCACGACCAGCCCCGGCGTCGGCAGCAGCTTCGGCGCCGCCGGCCCCGAGGGCGCGACATCCGGCGCCTGGGTCAGCATCTCCGCCACCGTCGGCTCGGGCGGCGGCGGGCGCACCTCGCTGCACTCCGAGCCGCGATCGGCGGTGACCTGCGGCCGCAGCGCGAGCGTGTGCTCGATCCATTCCCACTGCACGTGGAACGGCAGGCGGTGCGCCTCCAGCGTGTCGCGCAGGATCTGCAAGCGCCGCTCGAAGTGCCCGCCGAGGATCGGCGAGCGCGCGTGGGCCTCGCGGATCGCGCGGCCGGTGTACGGCAGGTCCGCGCCGAGGAAGCGCGCGGTGAACTCGGTCTCCTTCTCGATCAGCCGCGCGCGATCCTTGCCCGCGAACAGGAAGCCGATCATCACGTCGTCGACCAGGCGGCTGTAGAAGTCCTCGATCACGACCCGCAGGCGCGCGATCGCCACGTCGCGGGGACCGAGCTCGTCGATGACCGCCATCGCTAGGCTCCCGCGACCGGGCGCGGATCGACGACCGCGCTCGCGGTCAGGCGCTCGACGACCACGACCAGGCCGTTCAGGCCGCCGTTGCCGGACAGCTGATCGACGAAGCCCTCGTCGGTGACGTCGTTCGCGCTGACCCCGGGCGTCGCGCCGGCGACGCCGAGCCGGGCGCCGGCGCGATCGTGGCCCCAGCCGTGCGGGAGCGAGACGACTCCCGGCGCCATGTCTTCGCTGAGCTCGACGGGGGCTTCGATCGAGCCTGCGGTGGACGTGATGCGGGCGCGCTCGCCGGCGCGTACTCCGGTGCGCTCGGCGTCGGCGGGATGGACGAGCAGGGTGCAGCGCTCGCGGCCGCTCACCAGCACGGGAACGTTGTGCATCCACGAGTTGTTCGAGCGC
>JAIOQA010000002.1 GCA_021413675.1 Deltaproteobacteria bacterium
GTCAAGCCCGCGCCGGCCGCCGCGCCCGCGCCCGCGAAGCGCGTCGCCATCAAGAACGTCTCCTTCGATCACGATTCCGCCACCAGCCAGGTCGTCATCGACCTCGGCGGCGACATCGCGCCCGAGATCGTCAGCACCACCGATCGCCGCGCCGAGCTCATCCTCGACGGCGTCGACCTCCCGACCCGCCTCGAGCGCACGCTCGACACCTCGCGCGTCGGCGGCCCGATCAAGGCGATCTCGGCGTTCCGCGATCCCGCGATGCCGTCGCGCGTCCGCGTCGTCGTCGATCTGTCGGAGCCCGCCGCGCCGCGCCTCGCGCACAGCGGCAACACCTGGCGCTGGCAGTTCGCGGGCACCGCCACCGCCAGCCGCGGCTCGACCGCGCGCGCCATCCCGACCCCGGTGGTCGCCGGCTACGGCGCGTCGTCGACGCCGGTCGCGCAGACCTCGGTCGGCCAGGTCGCCGGCGCCGTGCCGTCGGGCAAGCGCAAGATCTACCACGGCGCGACGATGGACCTCGCGACCAAGGACGCGTCGATCCACGACCTGCTCTCGGCGATCAGCGACGTCGCCCGCGTCAACATCGTCATCCCCGACGACATCAACGCCCGCGTCACGGTCCGCCTCAAGCGCGTGCCGTGGGACCAGGCGCTCGAGGTGATCCTCGCGTCGAAGGGCCTGTGGTACCGCCGCGAGGGCAACCTCATCCGCGTCGCGCCGCGCAAGCAGCTCGACGCCGAGGACGAGGCCGAGGCCGCGCGGCGCGCCGCCGAGCGCGATCGCGAGGCTCCCGAGCCCGAGGTCCTGACGCTCAACTACGCGTCGGCCTCCGAGCTCCAGAACAAGCTCACGCCGATGCTCTCGCCCAAGGGCAAGATCGAGGTCGACGAGCGCACCAACTCGGTGATCATCAACGACCTGCGCGCCAACCGCCGCCGCATCCAGCAGCTCGCGCGTCGCTCGGCTCGGTCGGCGGCAACTTCAACATCAACCTGCGGCTCTCGGCCCTCGAGGACTCGGGCACGGTCCGCATCATCTCGGCGCCGCGCATCACGGTGCTCAACAACGTCGAGGCCACGATCAGCCAGGGCGTGCGCATCCCGATCTCGGTCGTGTCGGCCTCGGGTACGCAGACCCAGTTCGTGCCGGCCGAGCTCAGCCTCGTGGTCAAGCCCTACGTCTCGCAGCGCGACTGCTCGATCGCGATGGACCTGCACGTCACCAAGAACGAGCCTGACTTCGTGAACGTCGGCGCGCGTGGCGACCCGACGATCCTCTCGAAGGAGGCCAAGACCCGCATCCTGATCGGCGACGGCGACACCACGGTCCTCGGCGGCATCTACACCCGCGCCAGCGGCATCTCGTACAACAAGGTGCCGTTCCTCGGCGACCTGCCGGTGTTCGGCTGGCTGTTCAAGCACCGCAAGGAGACGGACGACCGCACCGAGCTCCTGATCTTCGTCACCCCGAAGATCACGAACAAGGCGTTCCTCCGCTGCCAGGGCTGAAGCTGAGGCGGTCGCGAACGCCGGTTCGCTGAGCGCGCCTCGCCACGCTTCGCGCCGCCGGGCCTTTCCGCGCGGCGCTTCGCACGTCACGGTGACCATCATGTCTCGCCCGCTGTTCCTCGTCGGATTCATGGCCGCCGGCAAGAGCACGGTCGGCCGCCTCGCGGCCGCGGCGCTGGGCCGGCGGTTCGTCGATCTCGACGACGAGATCGCGCGCGCGATCGGCGAGCCGGTCGCCGCGCTGGTCGCCCGCGATCAGGCCGCGTTCCGCCGCGCCGAGGCCCAGGCGCTCGCCGCGCTCGTCGCATCCGGCGGCGATCTCGTGATCGCGACCGGCGGCGGCGCCGCCGCCTACGGCGACAACCTCGCCCGCATGCGCGCCGCCGGCCTGGTCGTCGCGCTGACCGTGGAGCTGGCCCGGGCGCGCGCCCGCGCCGATGCCCACGTCGACGCGGTCCGCCCGCTGCTGGCGCGCCCCGACGCCGAGCTCGCCGCGCTCTACGACGAGCGCGCGCGGGCCTACCGGGGCGCCCATGCCGCGATCGCGACCGACGACCTCGACCCCGCGGCGGTCGCCGCGCAGGTCGTGGCGCTCGTCCGGCGATCGGACAGCATGGCGCTGCCCGCCAGCTGGCTCGCGCTCGCCGAGCGCAGCTATCCGATCACGGTCGTCGACGGCGGCTTCGATGGCGCGCTGGTCCGCGCGGTCCTGCCGGCGAACACGACCCGGGTCGCGCTGGTCACCGACAGCAACGTCGCGCCGCACTGGGCCGAGCCCGCGCGCGCCGCGCTCGCCGCCGCCGGCCTCGAGGTCTCGGTCCACGTCGTGCCCGCGGGCGAGGCCTCGAAGTCGCTCGCCGAGTACGGTCGCCTGTGCGACGCGCTGATCCGCGCCGGCCTCGATCGCACCAGCGCCGTCGTCGGGCTCGGCGGCGGTGTCGTCGGCGATCTCGCCGGCTTCGCGGCCGCCACGCTGTTCCGCGGCGTGCCGGTCGTGCACTGGCCGACCACGCTGGTCGCGATGACCGACTCCGCGATCGGCGGCAAGACCGGCATCGACGCCGACGCCGGCAAGAACCTGATCGGCGCGTTCTGGCAGCCCCGCCTGGTCGGCTGTCACCTCGCCACGCTCGCGACCTTGCCGGTGCGCGAGCGCCGGGCCGCATTCGGCGAGCTGTGGAAGTACGCGCTGCTCGACGGCGAGGCGACGTGGACCCAGGTCGCCGCGCTCGCCCCGTGGGCGGCCACTGATGCGCCCGCGGTCGGCCTCGCGCAGGTCGTGCAGCGCGCCGTCGCCTACAAGGCGTGGATCGTCAGCCGCGACGAGCGCGAGACCCGCGGCGAGCGGGCGCTGCTCAACCTCGGCCACACCGTCGGCCACGCCATCGAGACCGCGGCCGGCGGCGCGCTGGTCCACGGCGAGGCCATCGGGCTCGGCCTGGTCGCGGCCGCGCGCGTCTCCCAGGCCCTCGGCCTCGCCGACCGCAGCCTCGAGCCGCGCGTCGTCGACGCGCTGCGCGCCACCGGCCTCGACGCCGACCTCGATCCCTGGCTCACGGACGCCGTGCTCGCGCGGGTCGCGGTCGACAAGAAGCGCGCGGGCAAGACCCTGCGCTTCGTCGCGATCCGGGCAGTCGGTACGTGCGCGCTCGTCGACATGTCCGTCGACGACCTACCCAGAATTTTGCGATCGCGTGAGTCGGTTTGATACGATTCTATTCGGAGTGGAGGAAACCCATGGCTTCGCTGCGTAGTGCCTTTGTCCTTGCGACCCTCGCGGCTGCGGCCGGCTGCGCTGCCGACTCCGGCGACAGTCCGCTTCTGATCCTCGCGAACGCCGCGCCCGCCGATGGCTGCACCTTCTCGGCGAGCGCGAGCGGATCCTTCTTCGCGACCGGGATCGTCGATGTGCTGTACGCTGGCACGAGCGGGACGTACGTCGCCGCGCCCCTCGTCGAAAACACCACGATCGTCGACGAGACCAACCACCCCGAGCTGGTCTCGCATCGCACCGCGAACCTGCGCGGGCTCCATGTCTCGATCACCTTCACCGACGACGCCGTCGTGTCCGCGGCCGAGCAAGCGTCGATGAAGGCCGATGGCCTCTTGCAGTTCGACGCGCGCTTCGCCGGCACGGTCGCCCCCAACGGCGGCACGGGCGCCTTCCCGGTCGAGGTCGTGTCCAACGCGCTGTTGCAGCGGATCTCCACCGCCATCAACGGCGGCACCGGTCGCGTCGGGCTCATGGTCGACATGCGCGCGTTCGGCGATCTCGGCGGCGACAACGCCGAGAGCGCGAGCTTCCAGTACCCGGTCGAGGTCTGCACCGGCTGCCTCACCAATGACCTGGGTCCGTGCAGCTCGGTTCCCAAGAGCTTCACGCCGCGGACCGGCGGGATCTGCGACTTTCGTCAGGACGGCGTCGTCGATTGCTGCTCCAGCCTCACCGGCGCCCCGGTTTGCCCCGCGATCGGCACGCAGTCCGGCACCTGATGGCCCGCCTCGCCCAGCGCGTGCGAGCCGCGTGATATACAGAACATCTACAGCGCAGGTGGGCCTTGTTCGCTGAAACGCTCAAGAAAGTCATCGACAACGTCGACGGCGGAATCGGTGCCGTGATCATGGGTCTCGACGGAATCCCCGTCGAGTCCTACGTCCGGCAGACCGACCGCGTCGACATCAACACGATCGGGATGGAGTTCTCCTTCATCCTCACGCAAGTGCGGAAGGCCGGTGAGAGTCTGCAGGTCGGGCCCGTGGAGGAGCTGACCATCAAGGCCGAGCGCCTGATTCTGATCATGCGCATGCTCACGCCGCAGTACTTCTTCGGCGTCGCGCTCACGCCCGAGGGCAACTTCGGCAAGGCGCGCTACCTGATGCGCCTCGCCGGCCCCAAGCTCGTCGCGCAGCTGTGACCGCCGCGCCGATCCGGGTCCTGGTCCTGCACGGGCCCAACCTGAATCTGCTCGGCACGCG
Source organism: Deltaproteobacteria bacterium (assembly GCA_021413675.1). Classification (GTDB taxonomy): domain Bacteria; phylum Myxococcota_A; class Polyangia; order Haliangiales; family Haliangiaceae; genus JAIOQA01. Next base: position 4,488 of record JAIOQA010000002.1, read on the forward strand.
CGACCCCGCGATCTACGGCACCACCACGCTCGCCGAGATCGACGCCGAGTTGCACCGACGCGCCGCGGCGCGCGGGGCGACCGTGGAGTGCGTGCAATCGAACCACGAGGGCGAGCTGGTCACGCTGATCCAGCAAGCCCGCGGACGCTTCGACGCGATCCTGATGAACCCGGCCGCGTACACGCACACGAGCATCGCGCTGCGCGACGCGCTCGAGGCGGTCGCGTTGCCCGCGGTCGAGGTCCACTTGTCGAACCTCCACGCGCGCGAATCGTTTCGACACGTCTCGCTGACTGCGGCGCGGTGCGTCGGACAGATCAGCGGATTCGGTGCACAAAGCTACTTCCTCGGGCTGGACGCCGCCCTCCAGACTGTGGAAGGGTTGCGCCGCGCTCAGGCCCCTGCCTGAGCCATGGCGCCGTGCTGGCGCCGTCGGAGATCGCAGCATGGCAACGGGTCGCAAGGGTCCGAAAGCCGGCGCCAAGGCCGGTGACACGAGCGCGAAGCGCACCGGCGAAGACGCCGGCGGTGACGATATCCTCGAGACCGTGCGCGGTCTCGCGGCGGTCGTCAGCGAGCACAACCTGTCCGAGCTGATCATCGATCGGCCCGGCTCCACCATCACCCTCCGCCGCGGCGCCCCCGCGGTGACGATGGCGATGCCAGCGTACGCGCCAGCGCCGATGCCGGGCTATGCCCCTGCGCCTGCGCCCGCGGTCGCGTCGGCCGCCGCCGCCGCCGCCCCGGTCGATGACAAGTCGCACGCGGTGACGTCGCCGTTCGTCGGCACGTTCTACCGCCGGCCCAACCCGGACGCGGCCTCGTACGTCGAGGTCAACCAGCGCGTCGAGAAGGGCCAGGTGCTCTGCATCGTCGAGGCGATGAAGTTGATGAACGAGATCGAGGCCGACATCTCGGGCACGGTGATCGCGGTCCTCTCCGAGGACGGATCGCCGGTCGAGTACGGCCAGCCGCTGTTCAAGATCGCGCCGGGCTGAAGAGCCGGCGCAGGCAGAGAGCCCGCGATGTTCAAGAAGGTCCTGGTAGCCAATCGCGGCGAGATCGCGCTGCGCGTGATCCGCGCGCTGCGCGAGATGGGGCTCGAGTCAGTCGCGGTCTACTCGACCGCCGACGCCGACTCGCTGCACGTCAAGTTCGCCGATCAGGCGGTGTGCATCGGCCCGCCGCCGTCGCGCCAGAGCTACCTCAACATCCCGTCGATCATCAGCGCCGCCGAGGTCACCGGCGCCGATGCGATCCATCCCGGCTACGGCTTTCTGTCCGAGAACGCCGAGTTCGCCGAGGTGTGCCGCAAGTGCAACCTCACGTGGATCGGTCCGCCGCCCGATGCGATGCGGCTCATGGGCGACAAGATCCGCGCGCGCGCCGCGATGGCCGCGGCGGGCGTGCCGACCCTGCCGGGCTCGAGCACGATCGGCAGCGAGGCCGAGCTGATCGAGAACGCGAACCGCATCGGCCTGCCGGTGATCCTCAAGGCCGCCGCCGGCGGTGGCGGTCGCGGCATGAAGATCGTCACCGATCCCAACCGCCTCGTCGACGCCTGGAACACCGGGCGGACCGAGGCGCTGGCCGCGTTCGGCAACCCCGACATGTACATGGAGCGGTACTGCCAGCGGCCGCGCCACATCGAGATCCAGGTCGCGGCCGACAAGCACGGCAACTACGCGCACCTCGGCGAGCGCGAGTGCTCGATCCAGCGCCGCCACCAGAAGGTCATCGAGGAGGCGCCGTCGGCGGCGCTCCTGCCCGAGACCCGCGCCAAGCTCACCGCCGCCGCGGTCCGCGCGATCTCGACGATCGGCTACTACAACGTCGGCACGCTCGAGTTCCTGCTCGACACCGACGGCAGCTTCTACTTCATGGAGATGAACACGCGGCTCCAGGTCGAGCACCCGGTGACCGAGCTGACCATGGGCATCGACCTGGTGCGCGAGCAGATCGGCATCGCCGCCGGCGAGCGGCTGACCTTCGATCCGAGCGCCATCCGCAAGCCGCGCGGTCACGCGATCGAGATGCGCATCAACGCCGAGGACCCGGACAACTTCGCGCCGTGGCCGGGCAAGATCACCGCGCTGCACATGCCCGGCGGGCTCGGCGTCCGCGTCGACACGCACATCTACGACGGCTACCGCGTGCCCTCGAACTACGATTCGATGATCGCGAAGCTGATCGTGCACGACATCGATCGGCCCCACGCCCTGGCGCGCGCGCGTCGCTGCCTCGACGAGATCGTGATCGAGGGACCCCGGACCAACATCCCGTTCGTCCGCCGGATCATCGATCACCCTGAATTCATTGCGGGAGATTTCGATACCGGGTTCGTCGGAAGGATGCTGGCCGAACGGGCCGCCGCGTCGTAAAGTTACCGAATCATTGAAACGGTTCCTTGACCCGACCTTGATCACGCTCGTACGCTTGGGCGTGAGGACCCGCCTCTCGAGCGGCCGCGCCATGGCGCATTCGCACCCCCCGACCAGGAGACCCTAGGCACCGTGGCCTTCAACAAAGAAAAGGTCATGGATGCTGCCCGGAAGTTCGTCGACAAGGGGCAGATCGACAAGGCCGTGAAGGAGTACCTGCGGATCGTTCGCGAGGATCCGAAGGACGTCCGGGTGTGGCTCAAGATCGGCGACCTCTACGCCAAGAAGGGGTCGAAGCAGGAGGCGAGCGAGACCTATCTCAAGGTCGCGCGCTTCTACCAGGAGCAGGGCTTCTACTTGAAGGCGGTCGCCGTCTACAAGCAGATCCTCAAGCTCGACCCGCGCCTGGTCGAGGTGAACCTCAAGCTCGCCGAGCTCTATCGCCAGCTCGGCCTGCTGTCCGATGCGATGCAGCACTTCGAGCTGGTCGCCGCGCACTTCCACCGCGACGGCAAGACCAAGGAAGCGCTCGCCACCGTCCGCCAGCTCGTCGATCTCGATCCCGAGAACGTCGCGACCCGCATCAAGCTGGCCGAGCTGTACTCGAAGGAAGCGATGACCGCCGAGGCGGTCACCGAGTTCACCTCGGTCTGCGAGACGCTGCGCAAGCAGAACCGCCAGGACGACTTCATCAAGGTCGCCGAGCGCCTGCTCTGGCACAAGCCCGAGAACCGCGAGCTCAACCGCGAGCTCGCGAGCCTGTACCTGCGCCGCAACGATCCGCGGCGCGCGCTCCAGAAGCTGCAGATCTGCTTCAAGGCCGACCCGCGCGACGTCGAGACGCTGGGTCTGCTCGCGCAGGCGTTCCAGGCGCTCGATCAGAAGTCGAAGACGGTCTCGGTGCTCAAGGAGCTCGCGCGCGTGTTCGACGAGAACAAGCAGCGCGACAAGGCCGAAGAGGTCCACCGCAAGATCCTGCAGTTCGTCCCGGTCGATCCGGAATCGCTCGCGTACCTCGGCGACAAGGCCAAGGCCAAGCTCGCGCCGGCGGTCGCCGCCGCGGCGGCCGCCACGCCGCCGCCGTCGCCGCGCGCGCCCGCGAAGATCAACTTCACCGGCGAGGTCCCGGCGCTCAACCCGAGCATGACCGGCGCGATGCCGCTCGTCGACGAGAAGTCCTTGTCGAACGAGTTCAGCCTGCCCGAGTACGCCGAGGAGGAGCCGGCTGCCGACTTCGCCGCCGACATGGCGCTCGAGGACGACAGCTACGGCCCGGGCGAGTCGTCGGCGGGCGAGGTCCACGCCGACGAGATCTCGAAGATCCTCACCGAGACCGACGTCTACCTGAAGTACGGCCTGCACCAGAAGGCGGTCGAGCACCTCCGCCGGGTGTTCGCGCTCGATCCCGAGAACACCGAGGCCCGCGAGAAGCTCAAGGAGGTCTACCTGGCCCAGGGCCGCGAGGCCGACGCCGTCGCCGAGCTCATGAAGCTCGCCGAGGCGATGGTCGACATCGATCCGGATCGCGCCGAAGGATACCTGCGCGAGATCCTCGGCATCGACGGCGGCCACCGCGCCGCGCTCGAGTTCGCGCGCCGCCACCGGCTCGATCTGTCCAACAGCGGCGACGTCGAGGTGATCGACGGCGGCGACGACATCGAGCTCGATCCCGAGGAGCTCGGCTCCGGCCAGGTCGCCGCGGTCGAGGACGACATCGACTTCGACGACATCGATTTCGGCGACGCCTCGAAGCCGTCGTTCGGCCAGCCACGCGGCGAGTCGCGCGCCGACTCGTTCGACGGGATCGATCCCGCGATGTTCGGCTCGCCGCCCGAGGGTGCGCGCGTCGATCTCGGCGTGCGCCCGACTCGCGGCGCGCCGCCGGCGGCGCCGCTCGATCTGTCGCGCAACCGCACGCGCCTCGGCAGCGAGGGCGAGGCGTTCGCGCCCGATCAGACCCGCCAGGTCGATCCGGCCAAGGTCCGCGCGCTCGCCGAGATGTCGGGCGCGCCCGAGCCGCTCGAGTTCGAGGCCGGCGTCGTCGAGGGCGCCGGCCCGCCGCCGGCGAGCTGGGCGCGGGGCGGCCTCGATGCCGCGGTCGCGGCGCAGCTCGACGACTCGCTCGCCGACGAGATCGACGACGAGGTCGCGGCGGAGCTGTCCGCGGTGCGCGGCCTGCCCGCGAAGCGCGCCGATGGCGTGCCGCAGCTCGACGACGATCTGGACGAGCTGCCGTTCGATCCGGCGGCGGCGCGCGCGTTCGACGCGGGCGTGCAGCGGCGCCGCGGTGATCAGGACGCGAGCGTGCCGACCTTCGATCCCGCGGCCGCGGCCGCGTTCGATGCCGAGCGGCCGTACCCGACCGCGCCCAAGCCGTCGTCGTTCGGCGCCAACGCGCTCGCCGCCGACTCGTTCGAGCCCGACGATGACTTTCCGCAGGCCGGGCCCGCGCTGCGGCGCGCGCCCGCGCTCGCCGACTACGCCGACTCCGGCGCGACCGAGTTCGTCGCGAGCCCGGCCGGCTTGCTGGGCAACGCCACGCAGGATGCCGAGCTCGACGCGATCCCCGAGTTCGGCGGCGCGACCGGCGAGCTCAGCGGCGGCACGATCGATCAGGCCTACGACCTCGACGCTGCCGACGACGGCGCGATGCGCATCGCCGAGGGCGGCGCGCTCGAGGACGATCTCGACGAGGCCGACTTCTACGCGAGCCAGGGCATGCACGCCGAGGCGGTTGCGGTGCTGCGCCGCGTGCTCGCGCGGCACCCGCGCCACCCGCTGGTCGCGGCCAAGCTGCGCGACGCCGAGGCGGCGCTCGGCGGCGGCGGCACGATCGAGGGCGGCGGCACCAGCGTCGGCGCGGCGCTCGAGGCGCTCGACGCCGAGGACGCGATCGAGGAAGAGGCGCTCGACGCCGGCGACGTCGACGCCGCCGAGCTCGACGCCGCGCTCGCGGCCGATGCGCTCGAGGACGAGGCGCTCGACGCCGCCGACGCGATCCTCGGCGAGGACGCGCCCGAGGCGTACGACGACGACGGGGTCGCGGCCAGCGGCGGCACCGCCGCGCTCGATCTCGCCGACGTCGAGGAGATCGATCCCGACGAGCTGTCCGAGCCCGATCCCGACGTCGAGGAGGCCTTCGCCGCCGCGCCGTCCGGGCCGGTGGGCCGCGCCAAGCGCCCGGTCGTGATGCTCGAGAACCCCGTCGAGGACTCCGACGCCGACACCCACTACGACCTCGGCCTCGCCTACAAGGAGATGGGGCTGTGGGACGAGGCGGTGAAGGCCTTCGAGAAGGTCGCGGGCGCGCCCGGCCGCGCGGTGCAGTGCCGCCTGATGATCGGCCTGTGCCATCGCTCCGCGGGCAACCCGTCGGAGGCGGTGCACCAGTTCAAGATCGGTCTGCACGAGGCCTCGGTCACCGATCGCGAGAAGCAGAGCCTGTTCTACGAGATCGGCGTGGCCTACGAGGAGCTCGGCGATCCGCGCGAGGCGCTCTACTACCTCGAGATGGTCGTGAAGCGCGACCCGTCGTTCCTCGACGCCAACGATCGCGTCCAGCGGCTGCGCGCCACGGCGGGCAACAACCGCCGTCCGCGCCAGGCCTCGGACGATCCCGACGGCGCGATCGACAGCCTGCTCGCCGACGACACCTGAGGTCCGATCGGTCCTCAGTGGCACGCCGGATCGTCGGCGCAGGTGCGATTCGCGCAGTAGCCGCTCGCGCACTGCAGTCCGACGATGCACGCGGCGCCGTTCGGCTGGAGCGGGACGCAGGTGCCGACCGGCATGGCGAGGATCGGCCCGTCGCAGATCGCCATGCCCTGACACGAGGACTGGCACGGCTCGCCAAGCGACGGCAGCTCGATGCACCGGCCGCTGGCCTCGTCGCAGGTCAGCTGGTTTCCGCAGATGTTCTCGCCGAGCATGCACGCCGCGCCCGCGACGCGCACGGCCTCGCAGTGCAGCGTGAGCGTGTTGCAGCGCATGCCGTCCGTGCCGCAGATCGTCGTCCCTGGGTACCAGGCCACGCACGCGTCGCCGGCGGCGGGCAGCGCGACGCAGGTGTGCGTGGCGTCGCAGAGGGTGCCATACGCGCAGTCGCGATCGTCACGACAGGTTCCGCCCGCGGGCCGCATGACCTCGCAGACGCTGGCTTCGTTGCAGAACGCGCCGTCCGGGCACTGCGCCGCGGCGCATGACTCGCCGAGCGCGGCGACGATCGTCATCGGGCCGCACGTGCCCGGGCAGCACGCCTGAGCGCACGCCGGCTGCTCGCACGATCCCGACCCGCACTCCTCCGAGAGGCCGCAGGCCTCGCCGCTGGCGCGCGTGCCGCGCAGCATCGCGTAGCACGGCGAGGGATACGGGCGCCGCTGCTCGCAGCTCGCTTCGCCGATCGCGACGGCGCACGCCGCCGCGGCGTCGCCGTCGTAGCGGATCGCGCCGATGGCGATCCCGGCGCGCACCGAGGGGCTCACGCGCGGATAGCCCAGCACCGGACAGTCGTCGCGCGTCTCGAACTCGCCACAACGGACCCCGTGCGTGCACTCGGCCGCGAGCAGCGCGGCGTCGACGTCGTCGAGCGCGAGCCCGCCGTCACCCGGCGCCGCGCACGCCGCCAGCCCCATCACCCCGACCATGACCCCTCGCCACACGTTCATGTCGTCACGGTAGCAGGCGCGGTTCGCGGCCGCGGCCAAGCGCCGGGCGCATGAAAGCCGCTGCCCGAAAATGCCGCAGGGGCCGTCGCCGGCCCCTGCTCGTGTCACGCGTGATCAGGCCCTTCGATCAGAAGCAGACCATCGGCGTCGTGCACTTCAACGTCGTGGTGTCGCAGTTGTTGCTCGTGCACTCATCGTCGAACTGGCAGGTCGTGCCGTCGGCCTTGGTCGCGACGCACATGCTGGTGGCCGTGTCGCAGAACGCGCCGGTCTTGCAGCTGAAGGTGCAGGCCTCGCCGACGCTCGGGTAGTCCCCGCACTTCATCGTCGTCTCGTCGCAGATCAGATACCCGGCGCACGCGTCGGCGGCCGGGTCACAGGTCGCGCCGCTGAACAGGTAGCCCTCGCACTTCATCGTGGTCTGGTTGCAGAACACGCCGGTGGTGCCGCAGGTGCCACCGTCGGTGGTCACGATGCAGGCCTCGCCCTTGCCGGCCGGCTTCTGGCACTTGGTGTCGATGCAGGTGGTCCCGAACGCGCATTCGCGGCTCGCCGCGCACGTGCCGCCCGAGGCGACGAGCGCGGTGCACACCTTGGTGGCCGTCGCGCAGTAGGAACCGTCGACGCACGGCGCGCTCGCGCACGAGCCACCGATCGCGACTTCGGCGATGGTCGGATTGCACGTGCCCGGGCAGCACGCCTGATCGCAGGCCGGCACGTTGCAGGACTGCGAGACGCACTCGGCGCTGATCGCGCACGCGCCGCCATCGGCGACGGTGCCCTTGATGGCGTCCGTACACGCCTGCGGCGTCACGCGGTTGCCCTTGTCGCCGGGGTTGCAGGAGAGGTTCGCGTAGGCGTCGACGCAATCGCCGGCGGCGTCGGCGTCATAGGTGATCTTGCCGGCGCCGACGCCGCCCTCGATCGCGGCGGTGTCGAAGCCGCCGGTGCCGAGCTCCTGCTTGCAGCGCGCGGTGCTCTCGACCACGCCGCAGCGGACCAGGTACTGGCAGTAGGCGTCGGTGAGCGAGGTGTCGAGATCGGTGACAGGCACCGAGCTGCCGCCACCACAGGCGGCGACGAACGAGGCGATGGCGCAGACGGCGAACGTGCGTAGACGAAGCATCATGATTCCCCCCCAGGAAGACCTGCCAGAATGTGTCTGATAGGTCCAGCCACACTACACGAGGTCGGGCGGCGCGCGAGGTTTCGGCGGCATTCCTCGACGAGCCCGTGGCCTGACGCACGCATCCGCTGTGACGGATGGATCGAAGCGAAAACGGCGGACCCGCGGCGATCCGCATACGGCGCCGCGCTTGCCGCCGCGTCACGCGATTGACTACCTTCCGCGCCATGCAGCTCTCCGAGTTCAAGATCATCGTCACCGGCGCCGCGCGCGGCATGGGCGCGCACTTCGTCCATCGCCTCGCCGAGGCCGGCGCGCAGGTCGCCGCGGGCGACGTCGACGAGGCCGGCCTCGCCGCCGTCGTCGAGGCTGCCGCCGGGCTGCCGGGCAAGGTCCACGCGCGTCGCCTCGACGTCGCGAACGACGCCGACGTCGCGTCGTTCGTCGAGTTCGCGCACGGCGCGATGGGCGGGCTGAACGGCGTCATCAACAACGCCGGCATCCTGCGCGACGGCCTGCTCGTGAAGAAGGACCGCACCACCGGCGCGGTCACCAAGCTGTCGCGCGAGCAGTGGGACGCGGTCATCGCCGTCAACCTGACCGGCGCGACGATGCTGGTCCGCGACGCGGTCGCGAAGATGGTCGAGACCGAGCAGCGCCCGGGCGTGATCGTGAACATCTCGTCGGTCGCGCGCCACGGCAACCGCGGCCAGTCGAACTACAGCGCCGCGAAGTCGGCGCTCGCCGCGAACACCGTCACCTGGAGCCGCGAGTTCGCGGCCTACGGCGTGCGCGTCGGCGCGGTCGCGCCCGGCATGATCGAGACGCCGATGACCCAGGGCATGAACCAGAAGGCGCGCGACGCCCTCGTGGCCAACATCCCCGTCGGCCGCATCGGCGTGCCCGAGGACATCTGGCTCGCGGTCAAGTTCGTCCTCGAGTGCGACTACTTCAACGGCCGCACGATCGACGTCGACGGCGGCCTGTCGATGTAGCACCGCGCCGTCATGGGACGCCGAGCTCCGCCAGCATCCACGCCCACTCGGTCGCGGTCTCGCGCAGCTTGAGGTAGCGGTTCGCGGCGCCGCCGTGGCCCGCGCCCATGTTGATGTTGAGGATCAGCGGGTGGTGGTCGGTCTTGAGCGTGCGCAGGCGCGCGACGAACTTGGCCGGCTCGTGCACCAGCACCTGCGCGTCGTTGAGACCGGAGCGGATGTAGATCGACGGGTACGCCGCTCGCTTGAGGTTCTCGTACGGGCTGTAGGACAGCATGTACGCGCCCTCGGCGGCGACCTTGGGGTTGCCCCACTCCTCGAACTCGCCGACGGTGAGCGGCAGGCTCTCGTCGAGCATCGTGTTGATCACGTCGACGAACGGCACGTACGGGATCGCGACGCGGCACAGATCCGGCCGCATCGTGATGACCGCGCCGATGAGCAGGCCACCGGCGCTGCCGCCGCGGATCGCGAGCTTCGCGCGGGCGGTGTACTTGCGCTTCACCAGGTCATCGGCGACCGCGATGAAGTCGGTGAAGGTGTTCTTCTTGTGCATCATCTTGCCGTCGTCGTACCAGGGCACGCCGAGGTCCCCGCCGCCGCGCACGTGGGCGATCGCGTAGATCACGCCGCGATCGAGCAGGCTCACGATCTTGGCGTCGAACTCGGGCTCGAACGGAAACCCGTACGCGCCGTAGCCGGTGAGCAGCATCGGCGCCTTGCCGTCCTTGCGGTAGCCCTTGCGATAGACCAGGGACACCGGGATCTGCGTGCCGTCGGCGGCCTTCACGCTGATCCGCTCGGTCGTGTACTTGCTGCCGTCGAAGGTCGGCACCGGCTGGGTGCGGCGCACGGTCTGCTTCAGGCTGGCCACGTCGACGTCGATCGTCCGGGGCGGCGTGATCGGTGACTCGTAGGCGATGCGGAACGCCGTGGCGTCGAGCTCGAGGTTGTCGACCGGGCGCAGCGTGTAGACCGCGTCGGGGAACGTGACCGCCCGCGGCGCGAGCGCGTCGTCGAAGACCCGCAGCATCAGCTTCCCGCGATCGCGCTCGACGACGGCCAGCGCGTGGGCGGTGACGTCGATCGACTCGATGGTGACGTCCTTGCGCGCGTCGACGAGCTTGGTCCAGTGATCGCGATCGGGGTGATCGATGGGCGCGGTGAACACGCCGTAGGTGCGGCCGGGCAGGTTGGACCGGATGAACAGCTGATCGCCGCGCGGCACCACCGCGTACAGGTGATCGTGGTGGCGGCCGTCGGTGGTGCGCGGCGCGGCCTCGGGCGAGGTCGCGGGGATGAGCCACTGCTCCGAGGTGGTGCTGCTGCCCGCGCCGAGGACGAGCCAGTGGTCATCCTTGCTGCGCTGCACGCCGAGATCGAAGTGCTCGTCGGCCTCGGCGTAGACCAGGCGATCGGCGCCGGTGCGCCCGACCTTGTGGCACCACACCCGGTCGCTGCGCTTGGCCGGGTTGCGCGAGGTCGTGAACAGCACGTGCTGGTTGTCGGCGGCCCACGCCACCGAGGTGACCAGCGGCAGCGGTCCGTCGAGGAGCTTGCCGGTGGCGAGGTCCTTCACGTAGAGCGCGAAGTCGAGGCCGCCGGTCGCGTCGATCGTGTACGCGAGGCGGCGGCCGTCGTCGGAGACCTCGAAGTCGCCGAGCCGCACCACGGTCCAGTGGTTCTCGGTCGCGAGCTGGTTGAGATCGAGCACCGGCTGCTCGGCGGACGCGCTGCCGCCAGCGAGCGCGTGGCGCGTGATCACGCGGAACGGCTGGCCCGCCTCCGTGCGGGTCGTGTACTCGTACGCGCCGCGCACCACCGGCACCTCGGCGTCGGTCTCCTGCACGCGCGCCAGCATCTCGGCGTACATCGTGTCGGCCAGCGGCTTCGACGGTGCGAGCATCGCCGCGGCGTAGTCGGTCTCGGCCTGCAGGTACTTCAGCCGATCGGGATCGTTCGGGTCCTTGAGCCAGGCGTAGTCGTCGGTGAGCGTCTTGCCGGCGACCGCGTAGGTGTGCGGCACCTTCTTGGCGACCGGTGGCTCGGGATCCTCGACCAGCTCGAGCTTGGCGTAGGCCACCGGCGCGGCGATCACGAGCGCGGCGAACATCGGGACGAACAGGCGTCGCATGGCGGCGACGCTACCACCGCGGCGCGCGAGTATGGCTACACTGCGCGCGTGCCGCCCGACGAGCCCACCCGGTCGCAACCGACGCTGCCCGGCGTCGCGACCGCGCCACCGTCGGCGGAGGGCGCGACCAACCCGGCGCTGGTGACGATCGACGGCGTGCTCGAGCGCATCGTCTACAAGAACGACGAGAACGACTTCACGGTCACGCGCTTCCAGATCGACGGCCAGGCGGTGCCGGTGCCGGCGGTCGGCGTGCTGGTCGGCATCCTCGAGGGCCAGCCGCTGCGGCTGCGCGGCACCTGGCAGGACGATCGCCGCTTCGGCCGGCAGTTCAAGATCGACAGCTACCAGACCCGCTCGCCCGAGACGCTGATCGGCATCGAGAAGTTCCTGGGCTCGGGCGTGATCCCCGGCATCGGCGGCGAGCTCGCGCGCCGGTTGACCGCGAAGTTCGGCATCGACACGCTCAAGGTGATCGAGGAAACGCCCGAGCGGCTGACCGAGGTCGGCGGCATCGGCGCGGGCCGCGCGAAGAAGCTGGCCGCGGCGTTCGCCGAGCAGCGCCACATGCAGGACGTGATGGTGTTCCTGCGCGGCCACGGCGTGTCGGCGGCGTTCGCCGTGCGGATCGTCAAGCGCTACGGCAAGGACGCGATCCGGGTCGTGAAGAACGATCCGTATCGGCTCGCGCTCGAGATCTGGGGCGTCGGGTTCCGCACCGCGGATGCGCTCGCCGAGAAGCTCGGCGTCGCGCGCGATGATCCCAAGCGCCTCGCCGCCGGGCTCGCCCACGTCCTCGAGACCCAGCGCGAGGACGGCCACGTTCACGTACCGCTCGACGCGCTGACCAACGCGGCGACCGACCTGCTCGGGGTCGCGCGCGATCGCCTGACCGATCCGCTGGCCGCGCTCGAGCAGGCCGGCCTGATCGTGCGCGAGTCGCTCGGCGATCGCGGCGTGTGCATCTCGCTGGTCGAGATGTGGGAGCTCGAGAAGTCGCTGGCCGCCGAGCTGGCCGAGCTGTCGCGCACGCCGGCGCGGCCGCTCGCGATCGATCTCGACGCCGCGATCACCGACTTCGAGGTCGCGACCACGATCGAGCTCGCGCCGCAGCAGCGGAAGGCGATCGCCGCCGCCTTGCTCGACAAGGTCACGGTCATCACCGGTGGCCCCGGCGTCGGCAAGACCACGATCGTGCGCGCGATCGTGCACCTCGCGCAGCTACAGCGTCGACGGGTCGCGCTGTGCGCGCCGACCGGCCGCGCCGCGCTGCGCCTGGCCGAGGCCACCGGCCGCGAGGCGCTCACGATCCACCGCCTGCTCGAGTTCCAGCCGCAGGTCGGCGCCTTCACGCGCAACAAGGAGGCGCCGCTCGAGGCCGACGTGGTCGTCGCCGACGAGGCCTCGATGATCGATCTCGCGCTCGCCGCGGCGCTCGTCGATGCGCTGCCGGCCTCGGCGCAGCTGATCCTGGTCGGCGACATCGATCAGCTGCCGTCGGTCGGCCCCGGCGCGATCCTCGGCGACGTGATCGCGAGTGGCGCCGCGACGGTCGTGCGCCTGACCGAGGTGTTCCGCCAGGCGGCGCAGAGCCGCATCGTGGTCAACGCCCACCGCATCAACGCCGGTGAGCAGCCCGATCTCGAGCCGCCCAAGCCCGGCATCGACAGCGACTTCTTCTTCATCGCCCGCGACGAGCCTCTCGCGGCGCGCGCGACGATCGTCGAGCTGGTCGCCGAGCGCATCCCCACGCGCTTCGGCCTCGATGCGGTGCGCGACATCCAGGTGCTGGCGCCGATGCACCGCGGCGACCTCGGCACCGCCGCGCTCAACGCGGCGCTGCAGGAGCGGCTCAACCCGCCCAAGGACGACGCGCCGTCGATCCCGCGCGGCGATCGCGCGTTCCGCATCGGCGACAAGGTGATGCAGCTCAAGAACGACTACGACAAGGGCGTCTTCAATGGCGACCTCGGCGTGATCGCGGCGATCGATCCGAGCGCCGGCCGGTTGCAGGTCTCGCTCGTCGACGGGCGCACCGCCGACTACGAGCGCAACGAGCTCGATCAGCTGATCCACGCCTACGCGGTCAGCATCCACAAGAGCCAGGGCTCGGAGTACCCGGCGGTCGTGATCCCGGTCGCGACCCAGCACTTCGTGATGCTGCAGCGCAGCCTGCTCTACACCGCGGTCACCCGCGGCAAGCGCCTGGTCGTGCTGGTCGGCAGCCGCAAGGCGGTCAACCTCGCGGTCGGAAACGCGACCGCGCGCCGCCGCTGGACCTGGCTCGCCGAGCGCATCCGCGCCGCCGGCGAGGCCTGAGAATGCCGCTGGGCGTCAGTCGCGATCGAGCGACTCGCGCACCTTCGCCACGATGTTGGCGATCGTGAACGGCTTGGGCACGAGCTGCACGCCCGGATCGATCACGCCGCGCGTGGCGATCACGTCGGCGGGGTAGCCCGACATGAACAGCGCCCGGAGCCGCGGCTGGTCGCGCTTGAGCGCATTTGCCAGATCGCGGCCGTTCATCTCCGGCATGATGACGTCGGTGAGCAGCAGCCGGATCTGCTCGCGATGGGCGTGGGCCAGGCGCAGCGCCTCGGCCGGGCCGCTCGCGGCGAGCACGCGATACCCGTAGCGCTCGAGCTCGCGGGTCAGGACGTGGAGGATCGCGGGCTCGTCCTCGACCAGCAGCACGGTCTCGGTGCCGCGGGCCGCCGGTGACGGTCCGGTGGCCGCGGCGTGCGCGTCGGCGCCGAGGTGGCGCGGCAGGTGGACGTGGAACGACGTGCCCTTGCCCAGCGCGGTCTCGACGGTGATGAACCCGCCGTTCTGCTGGGCAGCGCTGTAGACCGTCGCCAGGCCCAGGCCGGTGCCCGCGCCCACCGCCTTGGTCGTGAAGAACGGCTCGAACACGTGGGCCAGCGTCTCGGGGCTCATGCCCTCGCCATCATCGGTGACGGTGACGCGCACGAACTCGCCGGGCGTCGCGTCGGCGCAGGTCGCGCAGAACGCCGTATCGATCACCAGGTTCGCGGTGGCGATCGTGATCGTGCCGACGTCCTTGATCGCGTCGCGCGCGTTCACGCACAGGTTGGTCAGCACCTGATCGAGCTGCGACGGATCGATCCGGATCGACCACGGGGTCGGCGTGGGTTGCCACGCCACGTGGATGTTCTCGCCGATCAACCGCTGCAGCATCGTGAGCGCGTGGGCGACCGCCGCGTTCGGATCGAGCACCGTCGGCGTCACGACCTGCCGCCGCGCGAAGGCGAGCAGCTGCCGGGTGAGCGCGGCCGAGCGCTGGGCCGCGTTCTGGACCTCGACCAGATCGGTGTGCAGCGGCGTGGTCGGATCGAGCTGCTCGAGCGCGATCTCGGTGTACGCGAGGATCACGCCGATCATGTTGTTGAAGTCGTGGGCCACGCCGCCGGCGAGCCGGCCCACCGACTCCATCTTCTGCGCCTGCCGGAGCTGGGCCTCGAGGTGGGCGCGCGCGTCCTCGGCGAGCTTGCGCGCGTGGACGTCGGTGTTGAGGCCGCTGATCCGGATCGCCGCGCCCGTGGCGTCACGCGTGGTCACGCGGCCGCGGCTCTGGGTCCAGCGCCAGGTGCCGTTCGCGCACTTCAGGCGGGCCTCGACCTCGAAGCGCGTGCCGCTCTCGATCGCCGCGCGCGTGGTCTCGGTGACCAGGGCCTGATCGTCGGGATGGATGTGCGCCCGCAGCCACGCGAGGTCCTGCGCGTGTCCCTCCGGCGGATACCCGAGCATCGTGTACCAGCGCGGGCTGAGGTACAGCTGGTTGGCGACGGTGTCCCAGTCCCAGTACGCATCGCTGGTCGCCTCGAGCGCGATCCGCAGGCGCTGGTCGCTCTCGACGAGCGCGGCCGCGGCGCGCTGCCGCTCGGTGACGTCGTGGACCACGCTGACGAAGTGGCTGAGCCGGCCGTGAGCGTCGCGCACCGGCGAGATCGTCAGGTCGTCGTGGAATGGCTCGCCGCTCTTGCGATAGTGGAGGACCTCGCCGGCGTAGTCGGCGCCGGCCGCGAGCGCCTGGCGGATCGCCTCGACGGCTTGCGGATCCGAGCCCGGCCCCTGCAGGAGCTCGAGCTCGCGCCCCACGACCTCGTCGGCGGTGTAGCCGGTGATCGCCGCGAACGAGTCGTTGGCCCACTCGATGCGGTGGTCCGGGTCCGTGATGACGACGCCCTGCGAGACCGCGCGCAGCGCCTCGTCGCTCAGGCGGTACCGGGCCTCGCGGTCGCGGAGCCGGGTGATCGCGAGCGTCTCGGCGGTGACGTCGCGATACGCGATGACCGCGCCGCGGCGCGGGCCGCACAGCGGCGTGACGCGCAGCAGGAGCCAGCGCGGCTCGCTCGGCGCGTGGCACGGACACTCCTGGTGGTACTCGGCCCGCTCGCCGCGGAGGACGGCGCGGATGCCCGCCGCGGCCTCGCGCCACGACGCGTCGCCGCCGGGCGCCGCGGGGTCGAGCACGGCGAGGTAGTCGGCCCCGACC
>JAIOQA010000044.1 GCA_021413675.1 Deltaproteobacteria bacterium
GGCGAAGCGGCGGGCACCGGCGCGGGCGCGGGAATCTCCGGCGCGGGCGGGGGCGCGGCCACCTCGACCGCCGGCGGCGCGATCGCCGGCGAGCTCGTCGGCGCGGCGGCCGCGGGCAAGGGCTCCGGCTGCGCCGGCTCCTCGACCAGCTCCGCCATCGGCCGCGCGATCGGCGCGATCGGTCCGGTCGCGGCCAGATCGCGGACGATCTCCGCCACCGGCACCGGCGCCAGCTCGAGCGGCGCGCCGTCCTCGCGATCGGGGATGATCGCGATCGGCTGGGTCGAGTCGGGCTCGCGCCGCAGGGTCGCGGTCGCCGCCATCGCCGCGGTCGCGGTCGAGCTCGGCGGCCCGGTCAGCGAGCCCGCGCGCGGCGACGGGATCGCCATGAGCGTGGGCGCGCTCGACGCGGCGTCGGCCACCGCCAGCGGCCCCGAGGTCGGCCCGGTCGGGGCGGCGACCGTGCGCGCGTCGGTCTCGCGGCGCGGGCGCGCGCCCCAGTGCGGGCGCGGCGCGTCGAGCGAGTCGAGGCGCGGCTCGTCGTACTTGCCGGTGACCGTCACCGCGCGCGGCCGCGCGAGGTGGGTCTCGGCGTTGACGTCGGCGGAGGCCGACGCGGACGCCTCGGCCTCGGCTTCCTTCTGCCACGGGTACTCGATGCGGCCGTGGTGCGCGTGCTTGATCGTCTCGCGCAGCGAGTCGCTGATCTTGCGCAGGTCGGCCATCGACAGGCCCGACTCGTCGAGCTGGCCGAGGTGCAGCTTGCCGTAGACGATGCGCTGGACGAGGTTCTCGATCGATCGCTCGTCGGGACGCTTGAGCGTCCGCGACGCCGCCTCGACCGCGTCGCAGATGGCGAGGATCGCGGTCTCGCGGCTCTGCGGCGGGTGGCCGGGGTAGCGGAACGCCGCCTGCGGCAGGTGCTTCGGGTTGCCCTGATCCTGGCACTTCGCCCAGAAGTACTCGAGCACCCCGTCGCCGTGGTGCATGTGCATGAAGTCGATGATCCGCTCGGGCAGCTTGGCCCGGCGCGCGACCGCGATGCCCTCGGTGACGTGGGCGAAGATCGCGTCGCACGAGACCTCGGGCGGCAGCCGATCGTGCGGGCTCGACTGGCCGGGCTCGAGGTTCTCGATGAAGTAGGTCGGCTGCAGCGACTTGCCGAGATCGTGGAAGTACGCGCCGACCCGCACCAGCCGGCCGTTGGCGCCGATCGCGTTGGCGGCGATCTCGGCCATGTTCGCCATCGCCAGGCTGTGCTGCCACGTGCCCGGCGACTTCTCGGCGATCTGCCGCAGCAGCGGATGCGACATGTTCTCGTGGCGGACCAGCGTGCCCTGCGTGATCTCGCCGACCATCAGCTCGTAGAGCGGGATGAGCGGCACCGCGGCGACCGCGGCGATGAGCCCGCCGATCGCGGCCGCGGCCCACGCCGAGCTGAGCGGGTGACGCAGCTCGTGGAACGGCGCCGAGCCCGACGACAGGTAGTGGAACGCGCCGTAGGTGACGCCGGCGGCGACCGCCGACACGACGCCGGCGCCGAGCGCCAGCCGCCACGGCCGATCGTGGCGCTCGGGCACGAGCAGCGCCGCGGTCGCGGCCTGCACGACCATGACCGCCGACACGCCGACGTCGAACGGCACGAGGAAGCTGAGCAGGATGCTGGCCCACACGCCGGTCGCGAGCCCGACGGTGCGATCGAAGACCAGCGTCGGCACGACCGCGGCGAGCGAGACCGGGATGACCAGCACGCTCATCGGCGACAGCAAGAGCGCGATCTTGGTGACGATCGCGACCGCGAGCACGAGCCCGAGGTGCACGAGCTGCACGCGCAGCAGCCGGCCGCGGTGGTTGCGGCGCAGGTGGAGCGTGTACAGCAGGGTCAGCGCCATCGCGATCGCGAGGTACGCGAACCACGGCGCGGTGCCGTGCGGCACGCTCGCGCGCGCGGCCGCGACCGCGTCGGCGTGCGCCGGGTCGATGATCTCGCCGCGCGCGACGACCACGCCGCCGCCGCGGATCGCGATGCCCGGCGCCTGCACGCCCTGGAACGCCGGCACGCGGATCGTGATGGGCGCGGGCGCGCCGACGGTGATCGGCGGCGACAGCCAGCGATCGGCGAGCACGATCGGCGCGAACAGCGCCGCGAAGATCAGGGAGAGCAGGACCGAGGTCAGGGCGCCGACCCGCGGGCGGCGCGGGATCACGGCGGCGAGCTGGGCCTGCGAGCCTGGTGGAGGGGCGCTCATCCGCCGAGGTCGAACTCGGCGCGGGTGCGCGCGCCGCCGGTGGAGGGGAACTGGATGCCGCGCAGCACGCCGTTGATGCAGGCGAACAGGGCACCCGAGGTCTCGCCGTTCACCTTCACGAAGGTCACGCGCCCGCTCTTGCCATCGATGATCATCGCGATCGACGCCGAGCCGGCGCCTGTCTTGCTCAGGCAGCCCATCAGCTGGCCGGCCCGCGGCGCGTAGCCGTTGTAGACCGTCGTCATGTCGAGCGGCCCGCCGCCGTCGTCGTCGCTCTCGTCGGACATGTCGAACGACAGGTTCTCCGAGCCGTTCTGGGTCGAGCCGCCCGCGCCGCCGCCGCCCGAGCGGTGACCGCCGCCGCCGGCCCGCTTGGGCGGCGCCTTGGGCATCGTCATCTTGACCGCGAGCTGGCCGGCGCCCACGCCCTCGACGCCCGCGACCTGCTTGGTCTCGGCGGCGCCGGCGTGCGTGACGATGAGATAGACCGCGAGCCCGACCACGCCGACGCCCAGCGCGATGCCGCCGTAGAGCACCACGCCGCGCTTCTTCTCGCGGGTCTGGTGCGCGACCTCGGCCTCGGCGCGCCGCGCGTCGTCCTTGGCAACCTTGGCGTGATCGACCATCGGCCCGAGCAGCGGGTGCTCGTCGACGGCGATGCGCGCGCCGGTGTCCTTGTCGACGATGATGTTACCGGCGACGATCTGGTGCGCCTTGATCTGCGCGACCACATCGGCGAGCGAGAACGGGCCGTAGTCGAGGCGGCCCTTGGCGATCAGCCACTTCTCGTTGGTGTCGGCCATCGCCGCGGCCAGCGCCGGATCGGTCGGCGCGATCGCGATGCCGGGGCTCGACAGCGCCTGCGCGAGCGACGGCGCCGCCGCCATCGCGGGCGCCGAGGCCTGCGCGGATCCTGGGCCTTCGTCGGCGAGCCCGCCGCCGCGCCCGAGAGCGTCGGCGATCAGCTCCTTGACGACCTCGACCGACCCGAACCGCCGCTCGGGATCGCGCGCGCACATGCGCGCGACCAGCTCGTCGACGGTCGCGGTCACGCCGGCCACCGCCTCCGACGGGCGCGGGCCGCCGCGCTCGAGCGGCCGGCCGATCAGCACCTCGTAGAGCAGGGCGCCGAGGCCGTAGACGTCGGCGGCGGCGCTGGCGCCCGAGGTCGCGACCTCGGGGGCGACGTGCGAGCCCGGCGGGAAGCGACCGGCGGCGATCGCGGCGGCCACGCCGGCGCCGACCGCGAGGTCGACCACGCGGACGCGGCCGCTGCGGTTGACGACGATCGACTCGGTCGACAGCGCGCCGTGGGGTAGCTCGGCGGTGACCAGGCCGTTGGCGGCGCCGATCACCAGGTTGCCAGCGCCGCGAGCGCCGAAGCCGCCGCTGCCGGCCTCGCGCTTGCGCGCGAGCAGGTCGCGCACCAGGCTGCCGTCGAGCTCCTCGGTCGCGACCCAGAGCGTGTCGCCGGCCGAGCCGGCGCCCAGGGTGCGGGCGAGGTGCTTGTTCTCCGGCAACGTTTGCGCGTGCTCGGCGGCGGCCATCACGGCGGCGCGCGCGGCGGGCAGGGCCCCGATCTCGGGGCGGAGGACGAAGACGGTGGCGCCGCCCTCCGGTCCGGTCGCGCGGTAGACGTCGGCGGCGGCGGTTTGCCAGAGCGGTGCGCCCAGGGTGTAGGCGCCGAGGCGGGTGCCCGGGGACGGGCCCCCGGCCGCGGCATGGCCCAGTTCGGCGGTCATCCCGTCCGAGTGTACGAGCGCTTACGACCGGGGGTCAATCGGCGGGGCACCCGGCGGCGGTCGCGGCTGCGGCGGCTCCGGGACGGCGCTTGACGGCGCGCAGATATCGGCATCCATTCTCGAGATCGCCGGTCGCGGCGAGCGCATCGCCGAGCAGGAACTTGGCCTCGATGCTGCGCGGATCGGCGCGCAGCGCGAGATCGGCCTCGGCGAGCTGGCGCAGGTGGTTGCCGGTGGCCCGGGCCTTGGCCGCGGCGGCGAGGTGCGGCTCGGCGGCGACGGCGCGGGGATCGCGGCCGGGCGGCGGCGGGGGCGGGGGCGGCGGGCGATCGGCGGGGCGAGCATCCACTGGCGGGGCGGGGGCCGCATCGGTCGCCGCCGGCGGCACCACCGCGCCGGCGTCGAC
>JAIOQA010000045.1 GCA_021413675.1 Deltaproteobacteria bacterium
CTGGCGCGCACCGCGCCCAAGGGCTATCGCCTGCTGAGCATGACCACGCCGTCGAACCAGCCGGTCGCGTACGGCAACCAGATGCTGACGCTGTCGTTCCTCATGGGCACCCAGACGGTCGCGAGCTCGACGGTCACGACCGACGCGAGCGGCAACTGGATGGTGAACAACCCGCTGTCGCAGAGCGCCGACAAGGTCCGGGTCACCGACGCGTACGGCAACTCGATCGAGTTCGCGTTGCCCGCGGCGTGAGGATCCCGGCGGGCTCCGCGTCCCACCGGGGCAGGAACGTCAGGTGTGGCGCGTGCGCATCAGCCCGCGCGCCGGCCTGTCGCTGCGCGGACACGCGCGCGCAGCGGTGATCGTGTGCATGCGCCAGCGGTTTCGCTGACCTGCGCGTGCATCGACACGAATCTCGGGTTCATCGGGATGACGCCCGCGCGCGTCATCGCTGGATCCGGAGTTGCACCGCATGGACGCGTGAAGCTGGTCGCCGCGCTCGCCCTGGCGCTGTGCCTGGTCGCCGCGGCGGCGCTGGGCGTGATCCAGCTCATCCCGCCCGCGCCCGAGCCGTTCGCGGTGGGTCGGTCGGCGGTGGTGCGCAGCGTCCGGTTTGTCGGCGATCGCGAGCCGGCGCCGGTGCGCGATCGGCTCCAGACCCGGATCGGCGCGCCGCTGTCGGACCTGGCGCTGGCCGCGGATCGCGCCACGATCGTGCGCGCGCTGCTCGATGACAGCCGCCTCGACGCGACGGTCGACGCCTCGGTGCGGGCCGGGGCGGCCGGCGTCGACGTGGCGTTCGCGGTCCGCGCCGGGCCCGCGTTCCAGGTCGGCCGCGTGCGCCTGGTCGGCGCGCTCGCGACCCGCTTCCCCGATCTCGCCGAGCAGATCACGATCCGCACCGGCGACGACGTGTCGGAGCGCGCGATCGAGCGCAGCCAGGAGCGCCTCGCCTGGTGGCTGGCCGCGCACGGCGTGAAGGGCATCGACATCCGCCACTCGGTGAAGCTCGATCACGCCGCCGCGCGGGCCGACATCACCTTCGAGATCACGATCGCGACGGCGCTGCGCTGAACGGCGCTGCGCTGATCTGCCGCAACGATGTCACGCAGGTGTGCGCATCCGCGCATTGACGCCGCCGATCCCGGCGCCACCCTGTAGAGGCCATGCCCACCATCCGCGTGTTCGATCCTGCGATGTGCTGCTCGACCGGTGTCTGCGGTCCGAAGGTCGACCCCGCGCTCGCCCAGTTCTCGGCGGATGTTGCGTGGTTGCAGCGGCAGGGCGTGACCGTCGAGCGGTTCAACCTCGCGCAGCAGCCGGCGGCGTTCGCGTCGACGGCGGCGGTCAAGGAGGCGCTGGCGCGCGGACCCGAGGTGCTGCCGCTGGTGCTGGTCGACGATCGCATCGCGGTCGAGGGCGCGTATCCCTCGCGCGAGACCCTGGCGGCGCTCGCCGGCGTGGTCGTGAAGAAGCTGGCGATCGCGACGCCCGCGGCGGAGGCGTCGTGCTGCGCGCCGAACGCCGACAACCCGACCAAGACGAGCTGTTGCTGATGGACTTCCTCGAGCGCGCGCCGCGCCACCTGTTCTTCACCGGCAAGGGCGGCGTGGGCAAGACCAGCGTCGCCTGCGCCACGGCGCTGGCGCTCGCGGCGCGCGGCAAGCGCGTGCTCCTGGTCAGCACCGATCCGGCCTCGAACCTCGACGAGGTGCTCGCCACGCCGCTGGGGTCCGAGCCGCGCGCGGTCGCTGGCGCGCCTGGCCTGTCGGCGGTCAACATCGATCCCGAGGCCGCGGCCCACGCCTATCGCGAGCGCGTGGTCGGGCCGTATCGCGGCGTGCTGCCCGAGGCGGCGGTGCGCAGCATCGAGGAGCAGCTGTCGGGCGCGTGCACCGTCGAGATCGCCGCGTTCGACGAGTTCGCGAAGCTGCTCGGCGACGGCGCGGCGACCGCCGCGTTCGATCACGTCGTCTTCGACACCGCGCCGACCGGCCACACACTGCGGCTGCTCGCGCTGCCCGCGGCCTGGACCGGCTTCCTCGAGAGCAACGTCGGCGGGACCTCGTGCCTCGGGCCGCTCGCCGGGCTGAAGGCGCAGCAGGCGCTCTACGACGCCGCGCAGGCCACGCTGGTCGATCCCGCGCGCACCGCGCTGGTGCTGGTCGCGCGCGCCGAGCGGGCCGCGCTGACCGAGGCCGAGCGCACGCGCCACGAGCTGGCGGCGCTCGGCGTGGCGCGGCTCGAGCTGGTCATCAACGGCCGGTTCCGCGCGCGCGATCCGCGCGATCCGATCGCGGTCGCGATGCAGCAGCGCGGCGACGACGCGCTGGCCGCGATGCCGGCCGGGCTCGCCGGGCTGGCGCGCACCGAGCTGCCGCTCTTGCCGTTCGGGCTGGTCGGCGTGGCGGCCTTGCGCGCGCTCCTGCCGGGCACGGCCGGCGCAGATGCGATCGCGCTCGACATCGAGGCGGCGCCGGCGATCGCGCTGCCGCCGCTGGCCGCGCTCCTCCCCGACCTCGAGGCCGGCGGGCGCGGCGTGATCATGACGATGGGCAAGGGCGGCGTCGGCAAGACTTCGGTCGCGGTCGCGATCGCCGTCGAGCTCGCGCGCCGCGGCCACGCCGTGCACCTCACGACCACCGATCCGGCGGCGCACGTCGCGGCGGCGCTCGGCGACGCGGTCGCGGGCATCCGCGTCAGCCGCATCGATCCGGTGGCCGAGACCCAGGCCTACGCCGCGGAGGTCATGCGCACCGCCGGCGCCGATCTCGACGCCGCGGGCAAGGCGCTGCTCGACGAGGATCTGCGCAGCCCGTGCACCGAGGAGATCGCGGTGTTCCGCGCGTTCGCGCGGATCGTCGACGAGGGCGCGAGCGGCTTCGTGGTGATCGACACCGCGCCCACCGGGCACACGCTGCTGCTGCTCGACGCCGCGCTCGCGTATCACCGCGAGGTGCTGCGCACGACCGGCGAGACGCCCGACGAGGTCCGCCGGCTCTTGCCGCGGCTGCGCGACCCGGCGTTCACCAAGATCGTGCTGGTCACCTTGCCCGAGGCGACGCCGGTGCACGAGGCGGCGCAGCTGCAGCGGGATCTCGCGCGCGCCGAGATCCACCCGTTCGCGTGGGTCGTGAACCAGAGCCTGGTGCCGCTGACTGTCACCGACCCGGTGCTGGTCCGCCGGCGCGCGGCCGAGGGCCGGTTCCACGCCGAGGTCGCCGCGCTCGCGACTCGCGTCGCGCTGGTGCCGTGGGAGGCAGGGGAGACCCAGCTCCGCCGCGATCTCGCCGCGGCGCGCCCGTCTCGCTAGTCCTTGCGCGTGCGCGGCAGCATCGCGGTCGTGCGGCTGCGCTCGTCGTCGTCGCGCACGAACCGGCGCCGCCCGACCTCGTTCCACCACTGCCGCCACCGGCCCTGTGCGGTGTCGCGATCGCGCTTGGGCAGATCGTGGTGGAAGCCGAAGTACTCGCCGGTCAGCTTGCGCAGATCCTCGGCGGCCGACTGGCGCAGCGGTGCCTCCTTGTGGCCGAGCGCCTCGATCAGCCACTCGATGCGGTGCTGCTCGCGGTGCTCGTCCCACCAGCGCCGCCACTTGCGCTCGCTGGTGCCGAAGTCCTGCTTGGTCAGCGACATCAGCGCGCGGCGCGCGTGCTCGGCGCGCTTGCCGTCGCGGCCGGCGGTGTCGATGAGATCGGGGATCGCGTGGACGTCGCCGAGATCGGCGATCGCGGTCGACGCCGCCAGCACCCGCTCGGCGTCGTCGGAGTGCAGCGCGTGGCGGCAGCGCACCATCGCGAGATCGAGATCGCGCAGCGGGTAGCCGGCGAGCGCCTCGCTGGCGCACGCGCGCACGCCGTAGTCGGCATCGAACAGGCGCTCGACCAGCGCGTAGATCGCGTTGCGCGGCCGCAGCTCGGCTGCGCAGACCGTGGCGTAGAACCGGTTGTCGCGCTGCGGATCGCCCATCTTCTCGACGAGGACATCGGCGACCGGCGAGCCCAGCCGCACGCACAGATCGAGCAGCGCGCCGTACTGCGCCGCGCGCAGCGCCCGGCCCGAGACCTGGTAGCGATCGACGCGCAGCTTGCCGGGGAAGCGCCGCGCGATCAGCGGCAGCACCTCGGCGGCGCGCGCGACCGCCTCGTTGATCGCGGTCTCGACGACGGCCTCGTCGGCGCTCTCGAGGCTCGCGAACACCTCGGCGATCGGCCGCGCCGGCTCGGCGGTCATCGACACCTCGGTGCCGCGCTCGATGTCGGGGCCGAGGTCGGGCGTCGCGGCGCGATCGGGCACCGACCACGCGGCCGCGACCCGATCCGGGCGCTTGCTCGGGATCTCGCCGCCGTCGATCTCGATGACCGGCACCGGATCGGCGGTCAGCGCGCGGTAGCCGATCGACTTGTGCTTGACGATCAGCCGGCCGAGCGCGTCGCCGGCCACCGTGCCGAGCGGCAAGAGCTCGGCGACGTCGGCGATGCCGAGCTCGCGATCGACGTTGTGCGCGATCGCGACCGCGACGACACGGTCGCGCAGCACGATCGGCAGGAGCAGCGCGCTCGGCGGCACGGCGCCGCCGAGGTACGCGAGCATGCCGTCGATGTCGGGATCGCCGGTCGCGATCGGCCCGACGCTGTAGGCGCGGGTCTCGAGCACCGCCGCGAAGGCCGAGTCGCTGTCGAGCGGGATCAGCACGCCGCCGACGCCGGTCGCGTCGAGCTCGGGCTCGGCGATGGCGAGGCGGCCGATCGCCGCGCCGCCCTGGACGGTGAGAAGCCCCGCCCAGCGCGCGCGGCTGCGCAGCGCGCGCAGGAGCAGCGTGAAGATCACGTCGCGATCGTCGGCGCTGTTGAGCGCGGCGCGCGCGACGATCACGGAGATCGGCCCGTCGCCCGGCGGCGGCGGCTCGATCTCGGTCGGCGCGGTGCCCGGGCGGGTGACGCGGCGGAGCGGGGCGCTCGGCGCGGACGACGCCGGCATGATGAAGGTCATCGGCGCGGTCGGCGCGGTCGGCTCGGCGGTCGGGACGGCGCTCGGGATCGCGTTCGGCGCGGCGGGCGGCGCGGTCGTGACCGGCGCGGTGATCGGCGCGGTCACCGCGGTCGGCGCCGTGACCGGCGATGTGGTGGCGCCCGTCGCGGAGGTCGCGCTGGGCCCGACCGGCGCGAAGCCGTGGATCGTGTCGCGGCCCCGCGGCCGCGGCGTGCCCGACGACTCGAGCGGCTCGGGGATGCCGTCGCTGGCGCTGGTCGCGCGCGGAGGCGCTGACCACGCGGCGCGCGCCGGCTCGGGCGAGGTGGTGGTGGGCGCGGCGCGCGCCGCGAGCGCGCTGGCGCTGATCGGCTCGACCTCCGGCTCGACCGCCTGCATGCGCAGGGTCGGCGACTCGGGCGCGACCGGCGCGAGCGACGCCCGTCCGGCGAGGCTCGGCTCCGCGGCCGAACGCAGCGGGCCGCTCTCGGGGACGGTCTCGACCACGTCGACGACGACGTGATCCGGCATCGAGTCCGAGGCCTCGCGCGGATCATCGACGATGACCGTGCGCGCGCGGCCGACCGGCGCGGTCGAGGTCGCGACCTCGGCCTGCTTGGCCAGGGTCGCGAAGCGCGCGGCCGCCTGCTTGTCGAAGTCGCGCGCGAACACCACGTGCCAGCGGTACTCGGGCACGATCAGCGGCTGCACCGGCAGATCGAGGACGTCGGCGAGGTCCTCGAGCAGCGCCATGTCGACCGGATCGCAGACCAGCACGCGCAGCGCGCCGTCGTCGATCTGCAGCGGCGCGACACGGTGCTGCAGGGCGATCGCCTCGGTGCACAGCTTGAGCGCCGCGGGATCGAAGACGTGGGTCTCGGCGCGGGTCGCCGGCGGCAGGCCCGACGACAGCGCGAGGTACTGGGTCAGCCGATCCTCGGGCACGAGGCCCATCTCGAGCAGGATCGTGTCGAGGCTGCCGCCGTAGATGACCTGGCGCTGGAACGCCTTCTCCATGCGCTTGACGCCGACGAGGCCGTCGCGAACGAGGAGGGAGCTGAGCCGCGATGCCATGGCCGGGTGCTTCGCTAGCCTCGGATGACGTAGGTCCCGGCGATCCAGTCGTGGAGGCCGCGCTTCTCGCTGTCGAACCCGATCCACACGAAGCCGAGCAGGAGCGTGCCCGCGCTGGCGAAGTACGCGGCGGTGCGCGCGGCGCAGCGCGCGTGCGAGGGCGGGTCGCCCCAGACATCGATGATGCGCAGGCGCAGGGCCTTCATGCCGAGCGTGCGGCCGATCGTGACCTGGAACAGGTACAGGTAGAGCGCGCCGATCGCGAGGAACAGGCCGAGCGCCATCATGAGCGCCGGGTCGCTGCCGATCAGCAGATCGACCCAGAAGTCGGGGCCGTGCATGCGCGTCGGCGGCAGGTGCACGCCTGCGACCTTGCTGCAGATCCAGGTCAGCAACGCGCTGATCGGGATGATGATCGCGAAGTCGATCGCGGCGGCGGCGAGGCGGCGCCAGAAGCCGACGACGTAGACGGTCGTGGCGTCGCGGCGCGCGGCCGGGCGGCCGTCGCTGGTGCGGGCGCGGGGCGCATCTGTCGTCGAGGGCGTCGAGGGCGCGCGCACCGCGGGCTCGGCGGCGCGGCTGGGCTCGCTGGTGCGGGGGCGGTCCGCGGTGCGGGCGCGCTCGCGCGGCTCGTCGGCCGTGGCCGGCGTGCGCACCTCGGCAGAGGCGGCGCGGCGCTGCGGGGCGCGCGCGCTCTCGACGTCGTCGAGGGCGGCGTCGATACGCGCATCGACGCGCGCGGTCTCGGCCTCGTGCGCGGACGCATCGGGCGCGCCGGGCTCGACGCCGAGCAGAGCTGGCTCGCGGTCCACCGAGTCGTTATACGGTGGCCGCGCGGCACAACGCAAATCCGCGGCGATGCAGGGCGATCCGGATGGCCTCCGGCGCCGGCCGATCCGTCCTCATCCCGGGCGGCGGCCGGGTCGCGGGCCCGGTCAGCGGGCGGTCATGCGGACATGTGCGCAGGCCACCACGCCAGCGGTCTCGGCGCGGAGCACGCCGGCCCCGAGCGAGGCCGGCTGGAACCCGGCCGCGACCGCGCGGTCGACCTCGTCGGCGGTGAGGCCGCCCTCGGGGCCCACCAGGATCGCCACCGAGGCCGTGTCGCGCGGCCAGCCCATCGGCTGGTCCATGGCCGCCGGGTGGCAGACCAGGCGCGTGGCGGCCCTGGTGCTGGCCAGGGCGTCACGCAGCGACATCGGCCCGACCACTGTCGGGACCGCCTGCCGCGACTGGCGCGCCGCCGCGCGGGCGACCTGCTCCAGCCGCGCCCGCCGCGCCTCGGCGCGATCGCCCTCGAGGCGGACCACCGCCCGCGCGGTGTCGATCAGCACGATCTCGTCGGCGCCGACCTCGGCCAGCTTCTCGACGCACCACTCCATCCGCTCGCCCTTGATGAGCGCCTGCAGGATCGTGATCCGCGGGATCGCCGCCGGTGCCGGGCGCACCTCGTCCACGACGACGACCGCGGTGTCCGCGGCGATCGACAGGACCCGGGCGCTGCCGACCCGACCGTCAGCGTCGGCGACCTCGATCGGGTCGCCGATCGTCAGCCGCCTCACGCGGAACAGGTAGTGGTGCTCGTCGCCGGTGATCACCAGCTCGCCCGGGGCGAGCGCGTCGACCAGGGCGCGCGGCGTCATCGCAGCGACTCGCGGTCAGGTCCGGCGCAGGACCGCGCCCGACCACTGCGGATCGACCGCGTCGGGCCGGACGACATCCTTGACCAGCCCGCCATCGACGAACGCGCGCGCGACATCATCGACCTGCGCGGACAGCAGCCCCGACAGCAACAGCGCGCCGCCGGGCGCGACCCGCGCGATCAGGTCCGGCGCCAGCGCGTACAGCACGTGGGCCTGGATGTTGGCGAGCACCAGCTCGAACGTGCCGGGCACGTCGGCGAGCGGCATCGCCGAGCTCTCGACCGGCGCGTCGTTGAAGGCGCAGTTCTCGACGCAGGCCGCGACCGCGATCGGGTCGTTGTCGACCGCGATCACCCGCGCCTCGGGCCAGAGCCGGGCGGCGGCGATCGCCAAGATGCCCGAGCCGGCGCCGACATCGAGCACCGCGCGCGGCGCGAGCCCATCGGCGGCGAGCCGCTGCATCTCCTCGAGCACGATGCGGGTCGACGCGTGCGTGCCGGTGCCGAACGCCATGCCCGGGTCGAGCTTGACGATCGCGTCACCGGGAACCGCCTCGTGCGACTCCCAGCTCGGGACGATCACCACGCGGGGACCGACACGGGTGACGTGGAAGTAGCGCTTCCACGCATCGCGCCACTCGGCCTCGGCCATCGCGGACTGCGCGCGGACCGTGGCCGGATCGACGCCCGCGCCGGCGGCTGCCAGCGCGGCGATCGCATCGCGGGTGGCGAGCAGGGCCTGCTCACGCTCGGCGAGGTGAGCCCAGAAGACCACCTCGTCCCCTCGAATCTCGGTACCAGCGGCGGCGTACGAGACGTCTGCCGCCAGCAGGGCCGCGATCTCGTCGACCTCGGCGGCTGCCGTCGGGA
The DNA here is from genome assembly GCA_021413675.1 of Deltaproteobacteria bacterium. Taxonomy (GTDB): domain Bacteria; phylum Myxococcota_A; class Polyangia; order Haliangiales; family Haliangiaceae; genus JAIOQA01. Next base: position 8,558 of record JAIOQA010000045.1, read on the forward strand.
CGATGATCTCGACCCAGTCCGTCACAGGATTCAGCGGGTCGGCGGGCCGGACTGCACGCCGGTGCGGCGCTTCATCTCGCGGCGGAGCCGCTTGCGCGCCTCGCGGGTCTTGCGCTTGCGCTTGACGCTGGGCTTCTCGTAGAAGCGGCGGCGCTTCAGCTCCTGCAGGATGCCCTCCTTGGACATCTTCTGCTTGAGGATCTTCATCGCCTTCTCGAGGCTGTCACGAACCTCGACTTCTACCGGCTTGCCGAACGCGTTTTCCATGGGAGCCCCGTTGGGTACCCGATCACGTATGGCAGGTCAAGCTCGCCGTCGTCAGGTCGCGCGATCAGCTGCCGATCCTGCCCGAAATGGCCAATCCGGAGGTGGTTCTAGGCGATCTCGCCTTCATCCACCACATCTGTGTCGGGCCAGGACAGCGCCGGGACCTGCTTGGACACCATCCACGCGAAGCTCGCCGCGGTCGTGCCCTCGGCGACCATGAAGAAGTCCGGAGTGCCGGCGACCGACCACGCGCGCCGCCGCTCGCGGAAGCTCGCGGTGCCTCCGCCGACGTGGGTCATGATCGCGCGGCCGGTGGTCGCCAGCTCGAGCGCCTCGGCCACGCTCGGCACCCGCTGACCGACCATCCGCACCGGGATCGCGACGTCATCGGTGGCGAGCACCCCGAACGCGGTGAGGTCCGCGAGGTCGGCGATCGCCGACGGCGGGTACAGCGGGCGCGGGATCTCGAGCAGCCGCTCGGCCAGGTCCGCGAAGAACGGGACCGCCGGGAACGACAGCGGCGACGCGAAGGCGCCAGGCGTGCGCGGCAGCACCTCGACCGCCGAGATCGTGGTCGCGATCTGGTGCGCCATCGACTCGAGCGAGTGCTCGTGCAGCACCTGGGCGAGCACGTCGGGCGAGACGTCGCCGCGCTCGACCAGCACCGCGCCGAGCGGCCGGCCGCTGGTCCGCGACCGCGCCAGCGCCTCGTCGAGCGCCTCGCGGTCGAGCCCGGCGGCGGCGAGCCGGTCGACAAGGAAGCGCTTGGTCTGCGGCACCGCCGCCCAGCAGATGTGCCCGGCGTCGACGAACATCAGGCCGCTGCCCTCGGTCGATCGTACCAGCACCAGCCCGGCGCCTGCGCCGATCGCGCGGACCGCGTCGAGCAGCGCGCCGATCGCGACCATCGTCTCGTCGGCGCCCGGCGCGGTCAGCGGTAGCGCCGCGAGCTCCTGTCCATCCGTCGTCACGACGCGATCGACCTCATCACCTCGCGCAGGCATCCCAGCGCGAGGCCGATGTTGCTGCCCGGCGGCAGGCGGGCGACCACGGCGCAGGACCCGTTGCCGATCACGACGTGGACGTCGCCGCGCTCGACGACGGCCTCGAGATCGCCCGCGTCCGGCGCGTCGGAGGCGCGCTGCCCCAGGTCGAGGAGGCCGAGCGCCCAGTAGACCTCGACGTAGCCGCGGGTCGCGACCGAGGTCCACGCGCCATCGCGGTGGACCATGACGGCGGCGCCGAGCGCGTCCGGGAGCAGGTCGGTGATCCGGTGCATCGTCAGCTCCATCCGGTCGTCGGCGCGGCGGGGCCGGCGGGCTCGCCGAGCACCTCGCGCAAGGGCGCGCAGAGCGCGGGCTGCCCGAGCGCCGCGGCGCGGGCCATCGCCGCGCGCAGATCGTCGTGCCGATGGGGCAGCTCGTTGACGACGATCGAGCGGAGCGCGTCGCGCAGCTGGTCCGGGGGCTCGGGCGCGCGCGGCGGCGGCTCGCTGGCGTAGGGCATGAGGCCCACGTACAGCGGTCCGCGATCGGTGAGCCCGACGGTGTCGGCGGTCCCGCTGATCGCGCACGGCGCGGCGGCGAAGCGCGCGATCGCATCGATCAACGCGACCGCGAGCTCGTCGAGCCGGAGCAGCAGCGTCGCCGCGTCGAGCGCGACCGCCGCGCTGCCCTGGATGCGCGTGCGCAGGCTCGGCTCGGCGCGCACGACCTGCCACAGCCGCCACTGGCCGTGGCCATCCTCGTCGAGGACGACGCAGCGGCGCGGCGACAGCAGCGGCATGCAGGCGGCGTGGAGGCGCGCCCACTGGATCAGCGCCGCGCGGCCCTGCTCGACGTCCGCGAACACCGCGTGGCGCTGCGAGTGCACGCGCCAGCCATCGCCCAGCCCCGCGACCCAGTCGCCGTTGCCCAGGCGGACCGGCATCATCGCCTCCGGCGCGGCATCGGCCAGCACGACGCGGCCATCGACCGGCGGCCAGATCGAGCCGCTGGGCACGCGCGCGGACGGCGCCCGCGGCGCGTCGACCGCGCGGGGGACGGACATCGGTGGGGCGGGCGGCGGCTCGAACAGGAGCGGCGGCGGCGGCAGCGGCGGGGGCTCGACGACCGCCGGCTCGACGATCGGCTCGACGACCGCCGGCTCGACGACCGCGGGCTCGACAATGGCGGGCTCGACAATGGCGGGCTCGACAACCGCCGGCTCGACGACCACTGGCGCCGCGGCCTCCGCATACGCCGCGATCGCGTCGTGCAGCGCGCCGGTCGAGAACGCCTCGCGATCGCGCCGCGGATGATCGCTCTCCTCCGCCTGCAGCGCGGCCAGCAGATCCTCTCCCGAGCTCACCTGCGGCCGCCCGCTGGGCAGCGTGCCGTCGCGCAGCTGGACGCGCACGCGATCGAGCGCGAGCCGCACCGCGAGCACGAACGTCTCGCGGACGCCGATGCCCTCCGAGGCGATCGACTCGACCATCCCGATGCGCCAGCCCTCCGCGCCGATCTGCGCGCGCAGCTCCTCGAGCTCGAGCGCGTCGGCGCGGTCGCGCTTGTTGGCCTGCAGGACCACGCCGATCGACGGCGCGGGCCGCTGATCGAGCTGGTCGCGCAGCTCGCGCAGCGCCACGACGCTGGCCGCGGCGCCGGGCGCCGAGGTGTCGCCGACGAACACCACGACGTCGGCGGCGTCGAGCAGGCGCCGCCGTCGCACGGCCAGCGCCGGCTGGCCCGGGACCGTCACGATCTGGCAGCAGATCTGGCAGCCCTCGAACAGGCCGCCGGTGTAATCCATCCAGTCGAAATAGAGCGTGCGCCCGGCGACCTCGTGCGGCGTGAACGCGTCGCGACCGAGCCCGCGCGCGAGCGCGCGCAGGCTGGTCGTCTTCCCGGACTCGGGCGGACCGTCGTACACGATCCGGATCGAGATCACGTTCCTGTCGCTGTCGAGGAATGCCAAGGGGCCTCCGTGAGACGACGGCGTCGCGAGCAGCCGGCGCGGCTGTTCGGCGTCGCCGCGGGACGCGCGGCGGTGCCGCGGGGCGGGGATGCGTGGGCCGAGCTGGCCCGCGCGCGCGATCAGCCCAGCGCGCCGGCGTGCTTGTTGACGACCGTGCGCACGATCGCCAGGTTGGTCGACGCGCGATCGGCGGCGAGGTAGACGAACGTCGCGGGCGTGATCATCTTGATGAGGTGGATCTGATCGCCGAGCGTCATGACGATGTCCTCGAGGGTCGTCTTGAGGTTCAGCGTCTTCATGATCTTCATCTTCTGCTTCACGAGCTCGCTGTTGTAGGCGCTCGCGGCGGTGAGGTCGAAGTCGGCGCGGTTCGACTTGCTGCCGAGCGTCATGCCGGAGTCCATGTCGACGAGCGACGCGGCGATGAACCCGGGGATCTCGGAGGCAACCTTGTCAAACGCGTCGACGATCTGCTTCTCGCTGGCCATGGTGCGTATTCCTTGCTGAAGTGACGTGAGATGAGGGCGGGACCGCGAACGCGCGGGCGTTCGCGGTCGAACGGGACAGGCGACCGTGCGAGGCACGGCCGGCGCGATCAGACGACGAGGTCCTTCTCGAGCGACGTCAGGCTGTAGCGAGCCATCGCGAGGTTGGCCTTGGCCTTGTCGAGCACGACGTAGATGAACAGCGCGTCGTTCGACGCGAGCGGCCGGATCAGGTGGTACTGCTTGCCGAGCGTGATCAGGATATCGTCGATCGCGTCCGACAGGCCGAGCGCCTTCATGGTCTTGCGCTTGGCGCGCACGACCTCGGTGTTGCCGGCGGCGGCGACTTCGAGGTTGAAGCCGGTGCCACCCGCGGCGCCGAGCATCATGCCGCTGTTGCTGTCGACGATACAGGCGCCGATGCAGCCGTCGATCTCGAGCAGCTTGGGGAGGGTGTCTTTTGCGTTGGCCATGGTGAGTTCCTTCGAGAGAGCGTGGGAGTGAAGAGACGAGTCACGCGTCCTGGAGCAGGGGCGTGAACGTGGGATGGAGACCGTGTTCGCGCAGCTCGTCGACGAGCCGCGGCAGCTGGCGCGGTTCGCAGCGCGCGACGAAGACGAGATCGTGTTCGCGCCACCAGACCTGGCCGGGCGGCGCCGGCGCGCTGTCGCCCTGGCTCATCGCGATCACGTCGGCGATGCGCAGCAGCTGGGCGCGGGCGCTGAGCGCGACCGGCACGACCGACGCGTCGGGGGCGCAGGCGATCGCGGCGGCGTCGATCGCGGCCAGCCGGTGGGCGGCGGCGGTCGCGCGCGCCTCGCCGTGGATGACCGCGCCGAGCTCGGCGAGCAGCTCGCCGGGCGTGAACGTGTAGCGCGGGTCGTGACTGCGGCCGTCATGCGGAGCCCAGGCCAGCGCCTCGGCGCTCGCGTCGAGCGTGCGCAGCGCGGTCGCGATCTGGCGCTTCAGCGCGGCGCGCAGCTCGGCGGGCGTCAGCCGGCGGCGCTCGACCAGCGCCTCGCCGAGCGGCAGTCCGTCGGCGGCACAGCTGGCGTAGATCGCGAGGGCCTCGGGCTCGTCGAGCGGCGGCGTGCAGCGCGCGCGCACGAGGTCGGTGAGCCGCTGCGACAGCCGCGCCGCGAGCGCCCAGCACAGGCGCCCGCGCTCGATCAGCGCGATGCCGGTCGGCGCGTCGAGCTCGCCGAGCACGACCGCGCCCGTCGATGTCGGCTGCAGCGCATCGACGTAGCCGAGGATCGCGAGCGCGGTGTCGCCGGGCGCGGACCGCGCGATCGGCTCGAGCGTGGCGCCGCGGGCCAGCCCGGCCGCCGCGATCAGCGTGGGCGCGAGAGTGGCGCTCGGGGGCAGCGCGGTGTCGAGGAGCGCGAGCGCGCGGTAGCCCGATCCAGTCGCCGCGATCGGCGTCGCCGCGATCGGCGTCGCGGCGATCGGCGTCGCCCCGATGTCGGCGTCCCGGGGCGGCGTCCAGAGCTCGCTCGGCTCCTCGAACTCCGCGAAGGCCAGGTCGTCGTTCGCGCCGGCGGTCAGGTCGATGGCGGCGTCGAGGATCGGGATCTCGCGCGTCGATTCGTCCTGGCGCCGCAGCGCCTCCATCAGCAGCTCGGTCGCCTTCATCGCCATCGTGGCGCGCGCCGGCCGGAGGCCGCGCTCGAGGGCGAACTCGCCATCGGCCCAGCGCACGATCTGGTAGCAGGCGTCGGCGCCGACCAGCTCGTCCTGCTCGGCGTGGACCACGTCACCGCCGTCGAACCAGATGACGCCAGCGTCGTGCCCGCGCCGGACGCGGAGCGCGCCGGTGGTGTTGGTGAGCGCGCACAGCTGGATCAGATCGGCGAGGCCCTCGATCGCCATCGCGCCGGAGAAGCCCTTGGCGGGGCGCAGGAGCTCGTTGACCAGCTCGAACAGGCGCGGCAGCGGGAACGGCTTCTCGAGATAGGCCACCGTCCCGAAGGTCGCGACCTGCTCGGCGATCCCCTCGTTCGGGAACGCCGTCATGACGATCGCGGGCAGGCTCGGTCGACCGCGGCGCGCGCGCAACAGCAGCTCGAGCCCGTCGAGCTTGGGCATGCGGATGTCGGTGACCAGCAGCGACACGTGGGTCGCGAGATCCAGGAAGCGCGAGGCCTCGATCGAGTCGGTGAACGGCAGGATGTCGAGATCGGGGCGCGCGCGTCGCAACCCGCCGGCCAGCGACCAGACCAGATCGTCCTCGTCGTCGACGAGCACGATCCGCGCCTGGCCGGTCACGCGGGCTCCTCGCCGGGCAGATCGACCTGCAGCACGGTGCCGACGCCGGCGCGCGTGGTGATCCCGAGGCGGCCGCCGGAGGCCTGGATGAAGCGCTGGGCCAGCGACAGGCCCACGCCCGCGGCGCCGCGCTTGGTCGTGTAGAACGGCCGCAGCGCCTGCGCGACGTCGCCGCGCTCCATGCCCAGGCCGGCGTCCTCGATCTCGATCACGACGCGCGGCGCGTGGCCGCGGTCGCTCGGCACGACCCGGTGGGACACGGCGACCGCGCTGCCGCGCACCGAAGCGCTGATCGCGTTGTCGAGCAGCTCGGTGAGCGCCTCGACCACGTCGCCCTCGTCGACGACGACCCGCGGCATGTCGCTCTTCACCGCGACCGAGATCCGGATCGCCTGGGCCGCCGACTGCGCGGCCACCGCGGTCACCGCGGTGTCGATCAGCGCCGCGACCTCGCACGCCACGCGCTGCGACGACGACACCCGCCCGAGCGCGAGCGGCCCGTCGGCGAGGCTCGACAGCCGGCGGATCTGCCGCTCGATGCGATGGAGGTGCTCGCGGCGCGGATCGGCCGCGTCGAGCTCGCCGCGCAGGTAGTCGACGGTCGCCTGGATCGACGCGAGCGGGTTGCGCACCTCGTGCGCGAAGCTGTTGATCATCGAGACCATCGCGGCCTCGCGCTCGACGCGGAGCAGCTGGCGATCGGCGCCGCGACCGTCCTCCACGCGGCGGAACACGCACGCGTAGCCGCGGCCGGCGAGGCGGATGATCGTCGCGCCCAGCGTCGCGCCGTCCTGCTCGATCTCCAGCCGGACCTCGGGCTGTTCGGGCGAGATGTCGTGATCGGCGAGCGGCAGCGACATGCCGAGCAGCAGCGGCAGCGCCTGGCCGCAGCAGTCGGCGGCGCGCCGGTGGAGCTGCAGCGCCGCGGCGGGGTTGGCGTAGCGCACGATCTCGCGCAGATCGGCGATGAGCACGCCGGCCGACAGGATCTCGAGCACGTCGCGATCGCTCGGGGTCATGCGGGCCTCCCGGTGCCGGGCAGGAGCACGCAGAACGCGGCGCCCTGGGGCAGGTTGTCGTCGACCCAGATCCGCCCGCCGTGTGCCTCGACCGCGATCATGCAGAACGCCAGGCCGAGGCCGCGGCTGGTGCGCGCGGTGGGCTCGGCGTCGAGCTGGATGAAGCGATCGAAGATCCGCTCGCGCGCGTTCACCGGCACGCCCGGTCCGCGGTCCGCGACCCGGAACAGCATGCCGTCGCCCGACGGCTGCGCGCTCAGGTTGATGGTCGAGCGCGGCGGTGCGTAGCGGAGCGCGTTGTCGACGAGGTTGTCGAGCGTGCGGCGCAGCAGCTCGCTGTCGGCGACGATCGTCCCGGGGGCGCACTGCACGTCGACGGCGATCCGGCGCCGCTCGGCGCGGGCCTGGACCGCGCGCTCGAGGCCGCGGAGCGTCGCCTCGACGTCGACCTGCGCGAGCTTCGGCTGGATCGTGCCCTCGCGGAAGACGTCGAGCAGGTTGAGGACCATGCGGTGCATGGCCTCGTTGGCGCCCTCGCACAGCTCGAGCGACTGGCGCGCCGCGCCGCTGATCGTCGTGTCGTGCAGCATGTTCTGCAGCGCGAACGACACGCTCGACAGCGGGCTCTTGAGGTCGTGCACCAGGAACGCCGCGAGCAGATCCTTCTGGCGCGAGAGCGCGTCGAGCGCGTCGCGCTGGCGCCGGACGGTCTCGTGAAACGAGCGCTCGGCGCGGAGCAGCTCGCGGGTCCGCAGGAGCGCGCGCACGCGCAGGCGCACCTCGCTGCTCGACACGGGCTTGATCAGGCAGTCGTCGGCGCCCGCGGCGCACGCGCGCTCGAACGCGTCGGGATCGTCGGCGTCGGCGAGCAGCACGATCGGCGCATCCTCGGCGCCTGTGAGGCGCAGCCGGCGACAGGTCTCGGCGGCGTCGACCGCGCCGAGCGCGCCGAGGTCGACGATGACCAGATCGAGGGCCGTCAGCGAGAGCGCCTCGATCGCCTCGCTGCCGGTCGCGGTCTGGACGACCGCGTGCCCATCGGCGCGCAGCCAGGCCGCGAGCGCTTGGCTCTGGCCTCTCTCGTCCATGATCAGAACGGCTCCCACGAGGGGGTCCTTGTGCACCCCCCGCGCCAGCGTGAGATCGTGCCAAGTCACTGGACCTACTGGCGCGAATCCCCCCTAGAGGGTGAGGCAATCATGCTCAGAGGATGTCGCGGTCGGCTGCGCGCAGGTATTTCGTCGAATGACGGCGGGCACCGGACAGGATTGCCCCGGGTGGGGCAATCTGGCTCAACGTGAAGGGCCGCATCCTCGTGGTCGACGATGACGACCTCGTCAGCCGGCAAGTCGCGATCGGGCTGGGCCTGTTCGGGTTCACCACGACCCCGGTCGGTTCGGTGGCGGAGGCGCTCGAGCACCTCGACATCGCGTCGTGGGACGTCGTGCTGACGGATCTCAACATGCCCGGCGAGGGCGGCGTCGAGCTGTGTGCGCGCATCGCCGAGCGCTGGCCCGCGCTGTCGGTGCTGGTCATGAGCGGCGACGTGCTGGTGCCCGCCGTGGTGTCGGCGATCAAGGCGGGGGCCTACGACTTCGTGCCCAAGCCGTTCAACCTGGAGGCGCTCGCGCTCCGCATCCAGCGCATCGTGCTGGAGCAGGGGCGCGTCCGCGAACTCGGCGAGTTGCGCGCGATCATCGGCGATGGCCCCGGCATCGGCGGCTTGCTCGGCACGAGCGCGGCGATGCGCGGCGTGCAGGAGCTGGTCGCGCGCCTCGTCGGGTCCGATGCCACGGTCCTCATCACCGGCGAGAGCGGGACCGGCAAGGAGATCGTCGCGAAGGCGCTGCACACCACCGGGCGGCGTCGCGGCGGCCCGTTCGTCGCGATCAACTGCGCGGCGCTCCCAGAGCCGACGCTCGAGAGCGAGCTGTTCGGCCACGTGCGCGGGGCCTTCACCGACGCGCGCGCCGATCGCGACGGGCTCTTCGTCCAGGCGCACGGCGGCACGCTGATGCTCGACGAGATCGGCGAGCTGCCGCTGGGGCTGCAGGCCAAGCTGCTCCGCACCCTCGAGGAGCGGACCGTGCGTCCCCTCGGCGGCAACAAGGAGATCCCGATCGACGTGCGCCTGGTCGCCGCGACCAACCGGGCGCTCGCCACCGAGGCCGCGGCCGGGCGCTTTCGCCTCGACCTGTACTACCGACTCAAGGTGGTGAGCCTCGCCATCCCACCGCTGCGCGAGCGCGGCGAGGACGTCCTCATGTTCGCGCACCACTTCGTCGCGCGGTACGGCGCGCAGGAGGGCAAGGTGGTCACCGGCTTCGACAAGGCCGTCGCGGAGCGCCTGCTGCACCACGACTGGCCGGGCAACGTGCGCGAGCTACGCAACTGCATCGAGCACGCCGTGGCGCTGGCCGAAGGACCCGAGCTGACCCTCGCCGACCTCCCGGCGGAGCTCCGCGAACGCGATGTCGCCAACCCCGGCACGCCGCCGTCGACGGGGTGGGTGACGCTCGAGCAGCTCGAGCGCGACTACATCGCGCGCGTGCTGAAGCACACGCACAACAACCGCACGCAGGCCGCGCGGATCCTCGGCGTCGACCGCCGCACGCTCATGCGCAAGCTCAACGCCTGACGGCGCGGCGCGCGGACGCGTCGAGGCGTTGGCGTTCCGGACGCGGCAAGACCCAGATCGATGTCATCGATCCGGGCGGTGACGTCGAAGCGCACGCCTCGACGGCTCGACCAGCAGCGCCGCAGAACGCGGCGCCAGCTCAGGCAGCCTTGTGCTTGTAGAACAGCGTGATGGTCAGGCAGTGGAACTCGGAATCCGAGGACTGCGTGACGATCTTGTCGACGATGTCGCAGTTCGGGTTGGAGCGGATCCAGTCAGTGATCAGCTCGCCGAGGAGCTCGCGCTCCTTCGCCTTGGTTGCGGAGAACACCTTCACGCCGGTCACATCCAGCACTCGTCCTCCATTGTCAGCTTCGTTCTGGTTCGATTGCGCTCGTGCCACGGGCCACTCCTCCAGACGTTAGCGGGGGCTAACGCACCTAGAAACAAGTGTTGTCTTCGTGACGAGTGTGCCGAGCGCTCACTTTCCAGTCAAGCAAAAATTTTCCAATGTATTTGGAATTGTCCCACTCAATGGATCTATAAAAATCATATACTTGAATCAGTATAAGACATTTTCGTACTTGGTATTACGCAAATACTGGTGCGCAATTCTGCTTGCGAACCGGCGTGCCTTCGTCTCACGACCTGGCAAAACCTCACGCTCCGCAGCGCTCTCGGACAACGCTTCTGACCGAGACGCGGTCCGGACCAGCGGGGTGGTCCGTCAGGGACGTTCCCGGGTCGGTCCCTCGCACTCGGACCCCGACCGGAGTACGTTCCCGCCCCGTCAAGGAGACCCGCATGTCAGTTCAGACTCGGTTCGCGGCGCTCGCCGTCGCGATGGGGTGCGCGCTCGCCGCCCCGGCGACCGCCGCGCCCGGCGCGCTCGCGATGCCCACGATCGACTCGTTCACGCTGCCGAACGGCCTCCAGGTCGCGGTCATGCACCGCGCCGGCGCCCCGGTGGTCTCGGTCCAGGTCTGGTACCACGCCGGGTCGAAGGACGAGCCCCGCAACCGGCGCGGCTCGGCCCACATGTTCGAGCACATGATGTTCAAGGGCACGCAGCACGTGCCGCCCGAGTCGCACGCGCAGCAGATCAACCGCCTCGGCGGCTACGTCAACGCGCAGACCACCGAGGACGCGACCCACTACTTCCAGCTGCTGCCGGCCGACTACCTCGACTTCGCGATCCAGCTCGAGGCCGAGCGCATGCGGAACCTCTTGTTCCGCGAGGACATGATCAAGACCGAGCGCGAGGTCGTCAAAGAGGAGATCCGCCAGCAGGAGAACAACCCGCTGGTGGTCGCGGTCCTCAAGTTCCTCGACACCGCGTTCACGGTCCACCCGTACGCGTGGACCGCCGGCGGCACGATCGCCGATCTCGATCAGACCACGCCCGCGGACCTGAAGAAGTTCTACGACGCGTACTACGTGCCCAACAACGCGCTGCTGGTCGTCGTCGGTGACGTCACCACCGAGCAGGTCAAGGCCTCGGCCGAGAAGTGGTTCGGCGTGGTGCCCAAGGCCGCGCCGCCGCCGCGCCCCGCCGACGCCGCGACCGAGCCGCCGCAGAACCAGGCCCGCCGCCTGACCGCGCCCGAGCCGTCGCAGCTCGGCGTCCTCATCACTGGCTACAAGATCCCGGCCGCCAAGCACCCCGACACCTACGCGCTGCAGATCCTCTCGATCATCCTCGGCGGCGGTGAGTCGTCGCGGCTGATGCAGCGGATCAAGGTCGCCGATCCCAAGACCAAGCGCCCGCTCGGCATCGCCGCCGGCACGCAGATCCTGGTGCACGAGCACCCGGGCCTGTTGCTGGTCGTCGGCGCGTTCCTCGACGGCGCGCAGGAGCCCGCGGTCGAGGCCGCGCTCCAGAGCGAGCTCGACAAGATGATCGCCAAGGGCCCGACCGCGGACGAGCTGCGCAAGGCCAAGAACCAGATCCAGGGCGCGTTCGTGTACGGCCTCGAGAGCGTCAACGGCATCGCCGAGCAGATCGGCGAGTCGTGGATCCTCACCGGCGACGCGAGCCAGTGGATGCGCGATGTCGACGCGTTCGAGAAGCTCACGCCCGCCGACATCCAGAAGGTCGCCAAGACCTACCTCGATCCCAAGACCGCGACCACCGTCGTCGTGCCGCCGCCGGCGGCGCCGGCCAACTGAGGACCGCCATGCGCTCGCTTCGCTCCGTCTCGCTGCTCGTGGCCGTGCTCGTCGCATGTGGCCCGAAGCCGACCCCCTCGATCACGCCGACCCTGCCCGGCGACGGCGACACCCACGTCGCCAAGCCCACCGAGCCACCGCCCGGCCCCAAGGTCGATGATCCCTGGGCCGGCCGCACCGATCTGATCGCGACCCCCGCGGTCAAGCCGCCGCAGAAGCTCGACCTCCCGGAGGTCAAGCGGTTCACGCTGCCCAACGGTCTCAAGGTCCTGATCGTCAAGGACACGCGCCTGCCGATCGTGTCGATGCAGCTCGCGGTCCGCGCCGGTCGCGCCGACGAGCCGCGCGCGCGCCTCGGCGTGTCCGAGTTCGCGGCCGACATGCTGGTCAAGGGCACCACCAGGCGCAAGGCGCTCGACATCGCCAAGGCCATCGACTTCGTCGGCGGCGGGCTCGGCGTCGACGCCAGCTTCGAGGCGACGATCGCCTCGTGCAAGGTGCTCACGAAGAACACCAACGTGTGCCTCGACCTCCTGCCCGACGTGATGCTCAACCCGAGCTTCCCGACCGACGAGATGGCGCGCGTGCGCGAGCAGCTGCTCGGCGGCGTGCGCTCGCGGCTCGACGACGCGGGGACGATGGCCTCGATCCAGGTGCAGAACCTGCTGTGGGGCAACGAGCACGTCCGCGGCTGGGTCACCGACGAGGCCAGCGTCAAGGCGATCACCCGCGACGATCTGGTCGCGTGGCACAAGGCGTGGTTCGCGCCCGACAACGCGCTCCTGGCGATCGCCGGCGACGTCGATCCCGCCAAGCTCGAGAAGGATCTCGGCAAGGCGTTCGGCGGCTGGAAGAAGCGCGCGGTGCCGCCGCACCCGGCCTACGCCGATCCCAAGCAGGAGGGCATCCGCATCCGGCTCGTCGACAAGCCCAAGCAGACCCAGACCCAGATCCGGATCGCGCAGCTCGGCATCCGCCACAGCGATCCGCGGTTCTTCGACAGCCTGGTGTGGAACTACACGCTCGGCGGCGGCGCGTTCTCGTCGCGCTTGATGAAGGTCGTGCGCTCGGCCGGCGGCAAGACCTACGGTGCGAGCTCGGCGTTCGATCGCAACCTGGATCGCGGCACGTTCGTGGCCTCGACCTTCACGCGCAACGCCGAGGCGGTGAACACCGCCAAGCTCGTGCTCGGCGAGATCGCCAAGATGGCCAAGGACGGCCCGACCGAGTCCGAGGTGTCGGACGCGATCGCCAACATCGCCGGCAGCTACGCGGTCCGCTTCGAGGGCGCCGACGATGTCACCAGCGCGCTGCTCGGCGCCGAGCTGCACGGCTTCGGCGAGGAGTACGTCGAGAACTACGCGCTGCGCGTCGGCAAGGTCGACGCGGCCTCGGCGAAGGCCGCCGCCCACGACATCCTGGCGCCCGACAAGGTCGTCATCGTCATGGTCGGCGACGCCGCCGAGCTCAAGCCGCTCCTCGACAAGGAGGGCTGGCACTACGACCTCGTGAAGTTCACCGATCCGATTGGTGGCGGTTCGGGCGCGGTCGCGCCGCCGCCGCCGGTCGATCCCAAGGCCGAGGCCGCGGGCCGCGCGATCCTCGACGACGCGCTCAAGGCCAAGGGCGGCGCCGACAAGCTCAAGGCGCTCAAGGGCATCGACATGAAGGCGAGCGGCACGATCACCGGCCAGGGCCAGACGCTCGACATCGAGATCGAGCGCCGGTTCGCGCTGCCCGATCAGATCCGCGTCGACGTGACGATCGCGCACCAGATCCAGGTCGCGTACGCGGTCGCCAAGGGCGCGGGCTGGCAGAAGTCGCCGCAGGGCGTGGCCGACGTGCCGGCGGAGCAGCTCGATCAGCTCGACCACCAGCGCTGGACCGATCCCGAGTTCGTGCTGCTGCGCCACCTCGAGAAGGGCGCGGTCGTGCGCGCGCTGCCCGACCAGACCGACAAGGGCGTGGCCTACGCGCTGGTCAACATCACGTCGGCCGACGGCGCGCACACGGTGACCTTGTTCATCGACAAGAAGACCAAGCTCATCAAGCAGCTCGCGTACCCCGATCAGGGCGACGTCAGCTTCGACATGTTCGACGACTACAAGGACGTCGGCGGCATCAAGATCGCGCACAAGCGGGCCAGCAAGAATGGCGCGGAGGAGCTGTCGCTCACCGTCGACAAGATCGAGCTGAATCCGGCGATGGACGCGGCCCTGTTCGCGCGGCCGGCGAAGTGATGCGCGCGCCGGTGCTCGCGGGTCGAGCGCCGGTGCTGATCGCGATCGCGCTGGTCGGCGCGCTGGGCGCGCCGGCCGTGGCGCAGCCGCGCGCGTACGCGGAGGGTGAGCTGGCGACCGGGCCGCAGGAGGCCCAGCCGCCGTTCGTCGATCTCTACACGTTCGAGGTCGGGCCGGTCATCTTCGAGAAGTTCGGCCACGCGACCCTGTGCCTGCGCTACCACGACGAGGTCGCGCACCCGACGGTGTGCTTCAACTACGGCGTCACCAACTTCTATGACGCCGAGTCCCTGCTCTGGGGCTTCCTGCACGCGTCGCAGCGGTTCTGGGTCGAGCCGATCTCGCTCGACGAGCTGGTCGGGTTCTACGGCGATCCGCAGTACGGCGGCGAGGACCGCACGATCTGGAAGCAGACGCTGCCGCTCGACGCGGCGCAGGCCCGGGCGATCGAGGCCAAGCTGTGGAGCGATCTCGCGCCCGAGAATCGCACCTACGTCTACGACCACTTCTTCGACAACTGCTCGACCCGGCTGCGCGACATCGTCGATCGCGCCGTCGGCGGCGCGCTCGCGAAGGACAGCGACGGCCCGTACCCGCTGACCTTCCGCGCGATCATGCGGCGCGGCCTCGCCGAGGAGGCGCCCTTGCTCGCGCTCTCCGACTTCGTCGTCGGGCGCACGCTCGATCGCGCGCCGACGATCTGGGAGGCGATGTTCCTGCCCGACGTCCTGCGCGAGCAGGTCGCGCTGCGCCTGGGCGCACCGGCCGAGGCGATCTGGCGGCGCCAGGGCGAGCCGTTCCCGACCGATGGCCCCAGCGGCCGCGGCTGGGCGCTCCTGCTCGCGCTCGCGTGCTGCCTGCCGCTCCTGGTCGCGGTGATCGTGGGGCGCGGCCAGCGCCTCGCGGTCGTGTTCGCGGCGCTGCCGCTGACGCTCCTCGGCCTGGTGATCTGGGGTCTCGCGATCGTCAGCGCGATCCCCGGCCTGTGCGTGAACGAGGCGGTGTTCCTGTTCGTGCCGTTCGATCTGCTGCTGATCGTGCTCGGCGCGTCGCGGCGGCGGGCCTATGCCGAGCTGCGCGCCGGCATGGTCGCGTGGGTCGCGATCCTGTGGGCGTTCGGCCTGTTCAAGCAGCCGCTCGCGGTGCCGATCGTGTGCGCGTTCGTGCCCCACGCGCTGATCGCGTGGATCGCGCCGATGCTCGACGCGATGCGCGCGAATCGCCGGCTGGCGCGCTGAGCCGAGCGCAGCGAGGCGGTTCAGGGATCCGGAGGAGATCGGGACCGTCGTGCTCGACGGGGCCGATCGATCGAAAGGAGGCCGTCATCCGAAGGATGACAGCCGCTGAGCGAGGGCGGGGCCTTGGCGGCGCGCCGGTTCTCTCGCATGGTGTGCCCGTGCCGGTGCAGCCAGTCCAGCGTCGCCCCGACTACGGGGTCGACGGGTATCCGTTCCTCGTCGGTCTCCTGAGCGCGGGCGCGATCGGCCTGTTCGTCGGCGGCGGCCTGGTGTTCGCCACCACCGGAATGGTCGCGGTGGTCGGCGCCGTGCTGATGGCCGCGGGCGGGCTCGCGCTGGTGCCGGCGGCGCTCGGCATCCGCTACGTCATCAC
>JAIOQA010000046.1 GCA_021413675.1 Deltaproteobacteria bacterium
CACCCGTTCCCATCCCGAACACGGAAGTTAAGCTCTCCAGGGCCGATGGTACTGCAGGGGCAACCCTGTGGGAGAGTAGGACGCCGCCGGGGTTTGAAGGGCCGCATCGCAAGATGCGGCCCTTCTCCTTTTTCGGCGCGCACGACGTCGGGTCGCGTGACCGGCCTCGAGTTCGGCGCGCGCGGTTTCGTCGGAGTGCAGGGTCTCGAGCTCGGGGCCGTGCCGCTGGTTGCGCGCGGCCCTGTCTCCGAGCGGGGCGCAGATCGGGAGTCCACGAGACTGGCGATATCCAGTCTCGCGACAACCCCGATTGCGCTACTCGGCGCGCATCAGGTGATAGACCTTCTTGCCGAAGCGCAGGAGGACGAAGCTGGGCGTCGCGAGGTGCGCGGTCGAGACCAGCAGGTCCGCGCTGGCGACCTTCTGGTTGTTCACGTAGATCGCGCCGCCGGCGATCTGGCGGCGCGCCTCGCCCTTGGACGAGCACAGGCCGCGCTCGACCAGGAGGTCGATGAGCGGCACACCACCGGCCAGCGTGTCGCGCGCGATCGTCGAGGATGGCACCTCGCGGGCCAGGGGCTCGAGGTCACCGTCGCCGAGGCCGGCGAGCTCGCCGCCGAACAGCACGGCGGCGGCGGTGGTGGCCCGCCGGGTCGCGTCGGCGCCGTGCACCCAGGTCGTGAAGTCGTCGGCGAGGGCGCGCTGGCCGACGCGCTTGTGCGGCGCCTCGGCGTGCACGCGCACGAGCTCGGCGATCTCGTCGAGCGGGCGCAGCGAGAAGATCTTGAGCAGCTTGTCGACCTCGCTGTCGGGGACGTTGAGCCAGTACTGGTGGAACTGGTACGGCGTGGTCAGCTCGGGATCGAGCCAGACCCGCTCGCCGGTCGAGGTCTTGCCCATCTTGTTGCCGGCGCTATCGAGGAGCAGCGGCGCGACCAGGCCGAAG
The DNA here is from genome assembly GCA_021413675.1 of Deltaproteobacteria bacterium. Taxonomy (GTDB): domain Bacteria; phylum Myxococcota_A; class Polyangia; order Haliangiales; family Haliangiaceae; genus JAIOQA01. Next base: position 947 of record JAIOQA010000046.1, read on the forward strand.
AGCTGCGCGCCGCCCTTGCGCCGGGACAGCTCGCAGCCGGCGGTGATGTTGCCCCACTGATCGCTGCCGCCGACCTGCAGCCGGCAGTTGTAGCGCTGGGACAGCTGCACGAAGTCCCACGCCTGCAGGAGCATGTAGCTGAACTCGGTGTAGCTGATGCCGCTCTCGCCCTCGAGGCGGCTGCGGACCGAGTCCTTCGCGAGCATGTAGTTGATCGACAGGTGCTTGCCGACGTCGCGCAGGAACTCCATGTAGCCGATGTCCTTGAACCAGTCGGCGTTGTTCACCATGACCGCGTCGGTCGGGCCGTCGCCGAAGGTGAGGAACTTGCCGAGCTGGGCGCGGATCGCGACCAGGTTGCTCTGCAGCGTGGCGTCGTCGAGCAGGTTGCGCTCGGCGCTCTTGCCCGAGGGATCCCCGATCATGCCGGTGGCGCCGCCGACCACGACGATCGGCCGGTGCCCGGCGCGCTGCAGCCGCGCCTGCAGGATCATCGGCACCAGGTTGCCGACGTGGAGGCTGTGCCCCGAGGGATCGTAGCCGGCGTAGAACGTGACGGGTCCGGCGGCCATGAGCGCGGCGAGTTCGTCGCGCTGCGAGACGTCGGCCACGAGGCCGCGGGCGGTGAGCTCTTCGAGGATGGTCATGGTCATGGGGCACGGAGCCGAGCGGCGGTCCGCTCGATCGGGTGGTGGCTGCGCCGCGGGGCGCGGCGCAGGAAACGTACTACTGGCGGCGGCTGCGGTCGATCGCCCTCGAGGCGACCGACCCGGCGGCGTGCGCGAGGACTGAATGCGCGTCGAGCCGCGCGCCGGCGATCAGCGGGCGTAGTCGGACGCGCGGGTCTCGCGCAGCACGACCACGCGGACCTGGCCGGCATACGACGCCTCGGCCTCGATCGCCCGGGCGATGTCCTTCGACAGCATCATCGCCTGCGCGTCGTCGATCTGGTCGTTCTGGACCATGACGCGGACCTCGCGGCCGGCCTGGAGCGCGAAGGCCTTCTCGACCCCGCCGAAGCGGCGACAGATGGCCTCGAGGTCCTCGAGGCGCTTGACGTAGGAGGCGAGCTGCTCGCGGCGCGCGCCGGGTCGCGCCGACGACAGCTGGTTGGCAGCCGCGACCAGGTGGTCGAGGACGCCGCCGCCGGCGACGTCGCTGTGGTGCGCCGCGATCGCCTGGCAGACCCGCGGCGATTCGCCGAGCTTGCGGGCGAGGGCGGCGCCGATCTCGGCGTGGTTGCCCTCGTGCTCGTGATCGACGGCGTGGCCGATGTCGTGGAACAGGCCGGCGCGCCGCGCCAGCTTGACGTTGGCGCCGAGCTCGGCCGCCATCAGGCCGGCGAGGTAGCCGACCTCGACCGAGTGGAGCAGCAGGTTCTGCGCGTACGACGAGCGGAACTTGAGGCTGCCGAGCTGGCGGACCAGCTCGGGGTGGACGCGGTGGATGCCGAGATCGAAGACCGCCTGCTCGCCGGCCTCCTTGCAGACCTTCTCGACGTCCTTCTCGGCCTTCTTGACGACCTCCTCGATGCGGGTCCGGTGGATGCGGCCGTCGGCGACCAGCGCCGAGATCGCGAGCCGCGCGATCTCGCGGCGCACCGGGTTGAAGCAGGAGATCGTGATCGCCTCCTGGGTGTCGTCGATGATCATGTCGATGCCGGTCGCGGCCTCGAGCGCGCGGATGTTGCGACCCTCGCGGCCGATGAGGCGACCCTTGAGATCATCGGAGGGCAGGGGCACGACCGCGATCGTGCGCTCGTGCACGAACTCGCTGGCGTAGCGCTGGATCGCCGTCGCGATGACGGTCTTGGCCCGGGCGGTGGCCTGCTCCTCGGCCTCCTGCTCGATCTTGCGGATGTCGCCGGCGACCGCGGCGCGGGCCTGGGCGCGGATCTCGTCCTCGAGGCGCTTGCGGGCCTCGGCCTCGGTCAGCCGCGCGACCTCCTCGAGCTTGGCCTTGGCCTTGGCCTGGGCGTCCTCGGCCTTCTCGACCAGGGCATCGACCTGCTTGGCCTTGCCCTCGACCGAGCGCTCGCGCTTGTCGAGCTCGGCGATGCGGCGCTCGGCGTCCTTGCGCGCGCGATCGACCTCGCGCTCGCGGTTGGCGATCGCCTCCTCGTCCTTGCTCAGCTCGGCGCGGCGGGCGCGCAGCTCGTCGTCGACGCCGGCCTTGAGCTTGAGCGCGATCTCCTTGCCCTCGACCTCGGCGGCCTGCTTGAGCGCGGTGACCTAGGCGAGCGCCGAGGTGCGCACGCGCTCGGCCTCGCGGGCGGCCTCGGCGCGGGCGGCCTCGCCGCCGCCGCTGCGCTTCTTGCCGAGCGACACGCCGATCGCGGCACCGACGACCGCGCCGATCACGCCGGCGATGACTACCAGGACAGGTTCCATGGGGCTCCAGATCCGCGGTCACGCGCAGCGATGCAGCGCGACCTCGGTGACGATCAGGTGGACGCGCTGGTCGTGGCCGTCGGTGGGCACCGACGCGACCAGCTGGGATGCGAACGCGACGCCGACCCGTCGGGCGTGCGGCGCGCGCGCGAGGATGCGATCGTAGTAGCCGCCGCCCCAGCCGAGGCGCGCGCCGCTCGGATCGAAGGCGATGGCGGGGATCACGAAGATGTCGATCGCGCCGGGATCGATCGCCGGCGCCGACGCCACCGGCGCGGGGATGCCCATCGCGCCGGGCGTGAGGGCCTCGCGATCGACGATGGCGAAGGCGAGCTCGCGATCGGCCTCGATGCGCGGGTACGCCAGCGTCAGCCCACGGGCGCTGGCCCGCGCGGCGATCGGCGCGCTGTCGACCTCGGAGCGGATCGCGGCGTACAGCGCGACGATCGCGCCCGGCGCGAGCGCGGCGAACACCTCGCGATCGATCGCGTCGGCGATCGCGGTCGCGGCGGCCTGGCGGTAGTCCGGAGCGAGCTGGTCGCGCGCCATGCGCACGCGCTGGCGCAGGGTGGCCTTGGCGCGCGCGGGATCGTCGGTGGTCACGGCCTGCACGTCAGCCCGCGACGCGCGAACGCGCGGGCTGGCCAGAGGGACGCGAGGACCACATCGTCGGCATCATACCGGCCACGCACCCGCGATCAAGATCGCAAGCCAGCGGATCCCAAAGGGAACCGCCCTGGCGATCGGCGTGGGAGCGCGGGAATTGCGGGGTATCGATCAGCCCCCGCCGGGTTGTGCTCGCAGCTGCCGCGTCAGTGGAGCGTCTGGTAGCTCGACTCGATCATGAAGTTCGCGAGCGGTCGGCGGGCGAGATCGGCGAGGGCGCCGAAGCGGATACCCATGCCCGAGCGACCCGGCCGGGTGTCGACGCGCACCACCTCGCCGGGCAGCCGCAGGGGCTCGGCCGTGCCCGGCAGGTCGAGCTCGATCAGCGCCTCGGTGCCCGGCGTGTCGAGCAGGTCCGCCAGCAAGAACAGGCCGGTTCGGCTGAGGTTGTCGACGAAGCCATCGATGATGGCGCCGTTCGATCGGTACTGAGCGCGGAGGCGGACGGGGATCCGCTGGGCGGTGCGCTGTTCAGCCATGTGGGTGCGACTCCTGAGATATGCGTGGGGGAGCCTACTCATCAGACGTTGGATCCTCAATGGGAATCGATGTGACCGGAACCGCCATGCGGCGGAGACACTTGAAATGCCGGAAGCCTTCGTGCAATGTCGCGGCCCACTTCCGGCCCGGGCCCATAGCTCAGTGGTAGAGCACCGGCCTTTTAAGCCGAGGGTCGAAGGTTCGATACCTTCTGGGCTCACTGACCCCATCGTCTAGAGGCCTAGGACACCTGCCTTTCACGCAGGCGACACGGGTTCAAATCCCGTTGGGGTCGCTTCTAGTTACAGTTACTTGCGGACGGAAGTGGGAGCGGCTGCCACGTGCGTGCCGCCGAAGGCCGGGGCGATCGCGCCCTGCTGCTGTCGGTCGTTCACGTCGATGTACCGAAGGGGAGTGGGTGATCACCCCGCCGTCGCGCCGGATGGCGATGATCTCGGCCGTCTCAGCGATCCGCCGGGCCGCGGTCGCGGCTACGGGTTGAGGCAGACGGGCTGATCCGCAGCCGAGCACTGCCCGAGCACGCAGCGCAGCCCGAACGCGCAGCCCTGTGCGAGGTCGGTCGCGCTGCACGCCTCGCCGTCAGCGCGCGGCCGGAAGCACACACCCGATGTCAGCGTGGTGCTGCACAGGAGCCCGGTCGCGCAGGCCTGGCCCTCGAACTCGTCGCACGGGCTGCCCTCGCCGCCGATCACCGGCGCGACGCACGTGTCGCTGCCGCCGACGTCGCACCGCTCGTACCGATACCAGTCGCACGAGTTGAACGTGCACGACTCGCCGACGTGCTTGCGCGCCCGGCACGTGCCGGCGTCGCAATAGAGGCCGCCGGAGTCGGCGCCGCACGCGCCATTGGTCCCGCACGGCGTGCCGTCGCCGTACACGAGCGGCGCCGTGCAGTGACCGCCGACGCACGTGAGGTTGCCGACGCAGTCGTAGCTCTCGCCGCACGGCTCATCGACGCCGCTCCACCCGCGGCACCCACCGGTGCCGCAGTTGCCGCTCTCGCACGAGTCGCTATCGAAGCAGCTCATCCCGTCGGCGCGCAGCGGGGCGCACACCGGGCAACCGGTGCCGGTGTTGTCGCACCACGCGGCACCCAGGCAGTGCTCGTCGATCCGGCAGTGCGCGCCCATGGCCAGCGTCCCGACCAGGGCCTGCTCGCACGGGCCGAGCGAGCCGAGCGCGACGTCGGTGCAGGTGAGGCTGGCCGCGTAGCCGAGGCACGTGTCCCACGCCGCACCCCCCGCGAAGGACAGCGTTCCGTCGTCGACGAACGGCTGGTAGCGCGCGGCGCAGAGGCGCGCGAGATCGTCCGCGGTCGGCCGGAACTTCTCGAGGAACGACAGCGAAGGCAGGCACTCGTACGTCCTGGCCAGGATGCGCTCGAACGGGCCATCGGTCGCGCAGAACGCCGCCAGGGAGCCGGTCGACGGCGCGGCCGGCGCGTCGGCCACGGGCACGTCAGCGCGCGCGTCTGGGCGCGGCGCGGCGCCCTCGCTTCCACACCCGGCGATGATCACGACGATGAATCCAGTCACGATGCGGGAGCGGCACTGCATGTGGACGACGGTCGCACGCACGATGACCTCGGCCCGATGGCAACCCCCAGCCGAACCCGGCAACCGCGCGCGGTTGCCGGCGGCGCGCGAACGAAGGTGCCCGGGACGCGGCACGAGGCCAGCATCGACGGGCGCCGCGGCGGGATCGCGCAGGTGGTCAAGATCGGCGCGGCGCGGCCGATGTCTTCTGTGTGCGCACCGTCTGGCCGGTGAGAGGAATCGCCGTGGGCGATGTCGCGGGGGTGGCATGACCGCCGCGCGTCAGGCGCTCCGGCCAGGCGACGACACCGGCGCGACCATGGCGCTGCCGTCGACGCCGATCGTGCCGGTGCCGATGGCGCCCCCGCCACCGGACGATCCCGATCGCATGGTCGGCCGCGACCTGGCACCGTTCCGGGTGGTGGCCACCCTCGGCCGCGGCGCGATGGGCCGGGTCTACGCCGCGGAGCACGTGCTCCTCCGCCGGCGGGTCGCGATCAAGGTCCTCGAGCCGCAGTTCGCGCGCGATCCGGAGACGGTCGCGCGGTTCGTGGAGGAGGCGCGGGCCGTCAACAGCATCCGCCACCCCAACATCGTCGACATCACCGACTTCGGCGAGGTCGACGGGCGCCCGTACTACGTGATGGAGTTGCTCGACGGCGAGACCCTGGCGGCGCGGATCCAGCGGATCGGCAAGCTCGAGCCGGCGGACGCGGTCGCGGTCGGCGCCCAGGTCGCGAGCGCGCTCGCCGCGGCCCACGATCACGGCGTGGTCCATCGCGACCTCAAGCCCGACAACATCTTCCTCTGCAACCACCCCGACTACCCCGATCGCGTGAAGGTCCTCGACTTCGGCGTGGCCAAGCTGCTGCGCCGCGACGCGACCGACTCACCGGCCCAGACCGAGGCCGGGCGCGTGCTCGGGACGCCGTTCTACATGTCGCCCGAGCAGAGCCTGGGCACCGCGCTCGATCACCGCACCGACGTCTACGCGCTCGGCGTGGTGCTGTTCGAGTGCCTGACCGGCGCGGTGCCGTTCGATCGGCCGACCGCGATGCAGGTCCTGATGGCGCACATCAACGACGTCCCGCCGCGGATGAGCGCGCTCGGCCACGACGTGCCGGCGATGCTCGAGGACGTGGTCCAGCGCGCGCTCGCGAAGCGCCCGGCCGAGCGGTTCGAGGACATGCGCCACCTGCGCGCGGTGCTGCTCGGCTTCAAGGAGCGGACCCGCCGCCAGGCCCAGGCGTCGGCGCGCGCGTTCGCCGCCGAGGCGGCGCGGCCCGTCACCGCGCTGGTGCCCGCGCCGCCGGTGCGCGCGCTGGTGCGCGCCGAGTCCGCGGCCGTCGAGCACGCGCCATCGCGGCCGGTGCGACCCGCGAGCACGCAGACCGCCGCCGAGCTCGCCGAGGTCGTGCGCCGGATCATCCTGACCCGCATCGAGTCGCGCCGGCTGGTGATCCCCACGATCGCGACCTCGGTCCAGACGGTGCTCAAGGAGCTGTCAGCTCCGAACATCAACCTCGCGCGGATCGCCAAGATCCTCGGCGAGGATCCGCTGGTCGCGGCGCAGCTGCTGCGGATCAGCGGCAGCACGCTGTACTGCACGTCGCGCCGGCCGCAGAACCTGCTGCAGGCGGTGGTCCAGCTCGGCACCGCGCGGCTCCGCAACGTGCTGCTCGAGCTGTCGACGCGCCGCGTGTTCGACTCGCCCCGCGCCGGCGTGCGCGCGGCGTTCAACGGCATCTGGACCCACTCGGTCGCGGTCGCCGCGCTCGCGCGGTTGATCTGCAAGGAGCTCGGCAACCCGGCGGAGCCCGACGTGGTCCACCTCGGCGGACTGCTCCACGACATCGGCAAGCCGCTGGTCGGCGTGATGCTGCTCGAGGCCGAGAAGGTCATCGGCAAGGGCTTCCAGGTCGATCCCGCGACCTGGCTCGACATCGTCGGGCTGACCCATCGCCAGGTGGCGGTCGAGCTGGCCCGCAGCTGGGACCTGAACGGCACCCTGAGCCACGTCGTCGCGTTCTCGGGCAGCTATCACCCCGACGAGCCGACGACCAGCATCGTGTGCCTGGCCAACGCCGTGGCCAAGAAGCACGGGCGCACCGTGGGCCCGGTCGATCGCGATCAGGTCGACGACGCGATCGCCGAGGGCGCGGACCTGCTCAAGCTCGACTGGCGGTTCGTCCACGATCTGACGACGCGCATGGACGCCGCGCTCGACCTCGACAGCTGAGATCACGGCGCGCGCCACGCGGCACGCGCGATGCCTCCGGCGACTGCATGACCGCGCCTGCGATGTCCGCGCTCGACGCCATCTACCACCGACGCGCGACGCGCGCGTTCACCGCCGCGCCGGTCGGTGACGATGCCATCGGCGAGCTGCTCCGCGCGGCGATCCATGCGCCGACCGCGATGCACGCGGAGCCGTGGCTGTTCGCGATCGTCCAGGATCGCGCGCTGCTGGCGCGGATCTCGGACCGTACCAAGGCGATGCTCGCGACGCCGTCCGGTGACGACCACCACGGCCTCGCCCGGCACCCGGAGTCGCGGCTGCCGGCCATCTTCACCGCGCCCGGGTTCGACATCTTCTATGGCGCCGGCACGCTCGTCGCCATCGGGACGCGCGCGCCCGGCGGGTTCGCGGTCGCGGACTGCTGGCTCGCGGCGCAGAACCTCATGCTCGCGGCCACCGCGCTCGGGCTCGCGACCTGTCCGATCGGCGTCGCCGCGCTGGCGCTCAACGACCCCGCGATCAAGGAGGCGGTCGGCATCCCGGAGGACGTCACCGTGGTCGCGCCGATCATCGTCGGGGTGGCCGCTGGAGCCCCGACCCCCGCGAGCCGCCGGGCGCCGGTGATCGTCAGCTGGCGTCGCCCGCGCGCGCCCTGAGAACGTGTCATCGAGGCCGCGCTGCTCGGGGCGCGGGGATTCGCGAATCAGGCGGCGCGCACGCGAGGACCGGGCGACGCTGGGTTCGCGAGCCGCCGCCTGGAGCGGGCGGCATGAAGGCACGGGGCGTGCTCTGGCCGTGGCCATGACCTCGGCGCCTCGTCGCGATGCGTGCGGCGGCACGACGCGTCATCGGACGAGGAGCGCGCGATGCGAGACGAGCGGAGCTCGCCGGCGCAGGTGGCCGTGCACGATCACCGAGGGCGAGCCCGGCGGGCTCGCCCGCCGAGCTCCAGGCCGATCATGTCGGCGCCGCCGTCGTCGCCGGCCGCGATCGGCGCGTCATCGGCGCGCGCCTCGGCGACGATCGCGATCGTCGGATCGAGGAGATAGCCGCCGGGCGTGCGGCGCAGGCGATCGCCCAGGCCCATGCGGCGCAGCGACCAGATCGCGGTGTAGACCCGGTTCTGCGCCGAGCCGTCGCGCATGCGCTCGTCGGGCCAGCCGGCGCGGACCAGCGCGCGGGTCGCGAGCTCGACGCCGGGCGCGGTCGCGCAGGCCTCGGCCAGCGCCGCGAGGATGCCGGCGAGCGTGGGCCGCCAGGTCAGCGCCACGCGCTCGCCATCCTTCTCGATCCACGCGCCATCGCGGGCGACCCGCAGCCCGGGCGCTGGCGCGCCGAGATCGCCGATGCGCTCGCGCAGGTACGCGAGCGTGAGCCGCAGCTCGGGCGAGGTCGCGAGCGCGCCGAGCGCGGGCAGCGCGGCCTGTGCGATCGCGGCGCCGGCCGCGGGCTCGCCGCGCAGGCGCGCGCGCTCGAGCTCGACCAGCGCGCG
>JAIOQA010000047.1 GCA_021413675.1 Deltaproteobacteria bacterium
GTCGCCCTGCCCGACGGCCGGCGCGCGATCCTCACGATCGATCCGGCGCTCCAGCGCACCGCCGAGAAGACCCTGACCAGCGCCAAGGCGCCGGTCGGCGCGATCGTCCTGACCGCCGTCGATGGGCGCATCCTGGCGATCGCCGGCCGCCGCGCCGACAGCCCCAAGGGCGGCAAGGCCGGCTCGCCCGACTGGTCGCTCACGACCACGGCCTGGGCACCGGCGGCCTCGATTTTCAAGATCGTCACTGCGTCGGCGCTGGTCGAGGCCGGCGTCGATCCGAACGACAAGGTCTGCTTCCACGGCGGGCTGCGCTCGGTGACCGCCTCGAACCTGACCACCGCGAGCAACGACGATCGCTGCGAGGACCTCGGCTTCGCGGTCGCGTACTCGCAGAACGCGATCATCGCGAAGCTGGCGCACGAGCACCTGACCGGCGCCAAGCTCGACCTCGCCGCCTCGCGGCTCGGCATCGACGGCGCGCTGTCGGGCTTCGCGCTCACCGGCGTCGCCGGCAAGGTCGACGTCCCCGACGACGATCTCGAGATGGCGCGGACCGCCGCGGGCTTCCGCAACAGCTCGCTGTCGCCGGTCGGCGGCGCGATCCTGGTGAACGCGATCGCCAACCACGGCGAGGTCGTGACGCCCCGCCTGGTCGACGCGATCATCGACGCCAACGGCGTGCGCACCGACCTGCCGGGCGCCGCGCACCGCCGGGCCTTCGCGGACGACGTCGCGATCAAGGTCGGCCACATGATGGAGCAGACCTGCTCGCGCGGCACCGCCGCGAAGGCGTTCCGCGGCGACGACGGTCGCCTGCCCGGCGGCGCGCGCGTCGCCGGCAAGACCGGCACGCTCGCGACCGACGGCCCGAACGAGATCGAGTACTCGTGGTTCGTGGGCTACGCGCCCGCCGACCACCCGACCGTGTCGATCGCGGTCGTGCTGGGCAACGCGTCGTCGTGGTGGATGAAGGGTCACACCGCCGCGCGCATGGTGCTGGCCAAGGCGCTCGCGCCGCACGACACCAGCGTCGCCACGGCGGATCGCGACGACGGCGACGGCAAGGTCCGGCAGGCCGACAGCGACCGCGGCGAGCGCCGCTCGCGCCGCCACGGCCGTCGCCACCGTCGGTGAGCGACGCGCGTTCCGGCACGCCGCGTGGTGATCGTCACGGCGATCGCCGCGCGCCGATGTGCGCGCGCGCCGCAGCACCGGCACCAACGGTGATAGACTTGCGTCGGGCGTCACGGATCCTCGGACGCCGTGAATCGCGCCCGGCGAGACGCCGTCTCACCGAGCGCCGCGTCGACTAGATTGGTTGGAGGTACTCATGTCCACCTGGCCCAAGGCCCTTGCCCTCGCGACGCTCGCCGTCATCGGCGTCGGCAGCACGGCTCGCGCCGAGACCCCTGCCCAGCGCGCCGCCGCGCTCAACGAGGCGGGCAAGAAGCTGTCGTTCGCCGATCCGCCGCGCTACGAGGAGGCCGCCGCCAAGTTCCGGCAGGCCATCGTGCTGTCGCCGGAGGGGCGGTTCTACTTCAACCTGTGCGGCGCGCTGTACAGCATGGGTGACTTCGGCAACGCGCTGATGGCGTGCCAGGCCGTCGAGGGCAACGGCGCCACGCCGTCGGTCGTCGAGAACGCGAACAAGCTGACCGGGCTCATCAAGGAGCAGATCCGCAAGCTCGGCCAGAACCCCGACGCGGTGGTCGAGACCGGCAACGGTTCCGGCTCCGATGTCGGCCCCGGCTCGGGCTCCGACGTCGGCCCCGGCTCGGGCTCCGATGTCGGCCCCGGCTCGGGTTCCGATGTCGGCCCCGGCTCGGGCTCCGGTGTCGGCCCCGGCTCGGGCTCGGGCGCGCCGATCGGCGCGAACCCCAACCTCAACCAGTTCAAGGGCGCGCCGCCGCCGTCCTTGTTCGCGTCCAAGCCGCCGACCCACGACTACACCTACTCGCTCGGTGGCGCGCTGGTGGCGTCGAGCTCGACGATCGGCCGCTCGGGCGCCTACGCGTCGAGCGCGACCGGCTTCCGGCTGCTCGCCGATCTCATGCTCGCGCCCAGCAAGAAGGTCGGCGCCGAGTTCTACCTCGACCTGCTCACGGTCGGCGAGGCCGACGCGCTGTCGAGCCTGACGGTGTTCGACGTGGGTGCGGGCCTCTACAAGCACCTGTGCAAGAGCCGCCTGTGCCTGACCCCGATGCTCGGGGCTCACATCGTCGGCTACAACCCGAGCCTCGCGGACACCAGCACCGCGTACGTGAGCCTCGGCATTCGCCCGCAGGTCTCGCTGGGCTACGCGGTCGGCAAGCGCTACGAGCACCTCATCAGCCTGAACCTCGGCGTCGACCTCGACCTGAAGCCGTTCGGCAGCTACACGACCGACCCGTCGGAGTACTACATCGACGAGGGCGGCAGCATGGTGATGTTCTCGCTCGGCTACCAGTACCGCTTCAACACGCCGTTCGGCCAGTCGCCGTTCTTCAGCCTGCAGTAGGCGCTGCCAGCGCGTGACGCGCTCACGAGCCTGTCGTCCACGCGGATGACAGGCTCGTTTTCGTTCGGGCCGGCGCCGACGAAGGGCTGCGCCGGCTACGCCGTGCGGATGAGCCGCGCGGCGTAGAAGCCGTCGGCCTTGTGCCGGTGCGGCCACAGCCGCACGCCGCCGTGCGAGTCGAGGAGCCCGTCCCAGCGGGAACCGTTGGGCGGCGCGATCGCGAAGGTCGGGTGGCGCGCGATGAACGCCTCGATCTGCGCGGGGCCCTCGGCCAGCGCGACGCTGCACACCGCGTAGACCAGCATGCCGCCGACCGCGACCCGCGGCGCGACCGCATCGAGCAGCGCGCGCTGGGTCGCCACCGAGCGCTCGACATCGGCGGGGACCAGCCGCCACTTGGCCTCGGGGTGGCGGCGCAGCACGCCCAGGCCCGAGCACGGCGCGTCGAGCAGCACGCGATCGTAGGTGTCGGCGAGGCCGGCGACCGTGGCGAGCTCGCCGGGGAACGTGCGGATCGACGTGAGCCCGAGGCGCCGCGCCGAGGCCGCGAGCCGGCGCAGCTTGTCGGCGCCGAGATCGACCGCGTGGATCGTGGCGCGATCGTCGGTGAGCTCGGCCTGGTGCGTGGCCTTGCCGCCGTGGCCGGCGCAGCCGTCGAGGATCATCTGGCCGGGCTCGGCATCGACGAGCAGGCCGATGAGCTGCGCGCCGAGGTCCTGGACCGTGACCTTGCCCGCGGCGATCTGCGGCGAGCCCTCGGGATCCGGCAGGCCGGTCGCGTCGAGCGCGAGGTCGGCGAGCGACGTGCTCGATGGGTTCGTGCCGAGCAGCGCGGCCAGCTCGCTGGCCATCGCCTCCTTGGTGGCGCGGCGCGGGTTCACGCGCAGCCACAGGGGCGGCGCGCTGTTCATCGCCTCGACCGCCTTGGCCAGCTCCTCGGCCGGCACCTCGGCGTCGCCGACCGCGAGCGCGCGCTCGATCTCGTCGAGGATCCAGCGCGGCGTCGACCAGGTCAGCTCGAGCGTGCGGCGGCGATCGCCGGCCGGCAGCGGCGGCTCACCGGCGGAGGCCAGGCGGCGCAGCACGGCGTTGGCGAAGCCGGCCAGCTTGGCTCCGCCGATCGCGCGCGCCGCCGAGGCGGCGTCATCCACCGCGGCGTGCGGCGGGATGCGATCGAGCACGAGCAGCTGGTAGGCCGCGACCCGCAGCGCGATGATCACCGCGGGCGGCGTGCGCGACAGATCGGCGTAGGCCGCGAGCGCGCGATCGAGCCGGGCCTGGTGGCGCAGCACGCCGTAGGTCAGCTCGGCGGCGAGCCGGCGGTCGCGCGCGTCCATGCCGCTGGCCGCGAGGGCGGCCGCGAGCGAGGGCGTGGCCCAGCCGCCGCGCTCGACGCGCGCCAGCACCGCCCGGGCGACATCGCGGGCGGTCACGCGCGGGGCTCCAGGAGCGCGCGCTCGAGGACATCGCCGACCTGCACGCCGCGGCCCTGGGCGACCTGCGCGACCGACAGGCGCTTGCGCCCGGGCAGCTGCAGGTCGTCGATCGCGACCGCGCCCTGCCCGCACGCGACGATCAGGCCGCGCGCGTCGACGGCGAGCACCGTGCCCGGCGTGCCGAAGGCCTCGACCTCGACCGCACCGAACACCTTGACCGTATGGCGGCGGAGCTGCACCAGCGCGCCCGGCCACGGGTCGACGCCGCGGATCTGCGCGGCGACCGCGGCCGCCGGCCGGCTGAAGTCGATGACGCCGTCGGCCTTGGTCAGCATCGCGGCGTGGGTGGCCTGGGTGTGGTCCTGCGCCACCGGGTGGAGCGTGCCGGCGACCAGGCCGTCGATCGCCTCGACCAGCGCCTCGGCACCCAGCGGCGCCAGGCGCGCGAACAGCTCGCCCGCGGTCTCGCGCGGACCGATCGGCGTGCGGCGCTCGAGCAGCACCGGGCCGGTGTCCATCCCGACGTCGAGCTGCATGATCGCGATCCCGGTCTCGGCGTCGCCGTTCATGACCGCGCGCTGGATCGGCGCGGCGCCGCGGTAACGGGGCAGGATCGAGCCGTGGACGTTGATGCAGCCGCGCGGGAACGCGGTCAGCACCGCCTCGGGCAGGATCTTGCCGTACGCGACCACCACGCCCAGCTCGGCGCCGGTCGCGGCCAGCGCCTGGGCGACCTCGGGCGCGCGGGCGGACTTCGGCTGCAGCACCGGCACGCCGGCGCGCTCGGCGACCACCTTGATCGGCGGCGCGGTCAGCGCGGCGCCGCGGCCGGCTGGCTTGTCGGGCTGGGTCACGACCAGCACGACCTCATGGCGCGCGAGCATCGCCTCGAGCGATGGCACCGCGAACTCTGGCGAGCCCATGAAGACGATCCGCACCGCGGCCGTTCTACTCCGTCGGAGAGCGAGACACAATCACCGCTGGCGCGTGGCTTGCTCCCAGGCGTCAGTCGACGAGGTGCGCGAGGTAGTCCGAGCGCAGGCGATCGTCCTGCAGGACCCGGTGCGCCTCGTCGAGGACGAGCGCGATCTCCGCGAGCTCGGGACCCAGCTCGGTGCGCAGATCCGGCGGAAAGGTATCGGCGGCAAAGTCCTTGCGCGCGGCCTCGTAGGCCCGCCGGATCTCGAACCCGGTGGCGTCCTTGCGCACACCCAGCAGCGCGAAGTAGTCGGCGTCGAAGACCAGGGCGTGGCGCGCGCGGACCCGCTCGCGATCGATCGCGAGGTCGGTCTCGCCGACCATGCCCGGGCCCTCGTCGTGCTCCGGGCCGGCGGCGCGGCGCGCGGTCGCGACCCCGAGCACGACCAGCGCCCAGCCCAGGGCGTAGACCACCGCGAGCGAGGCGCCCGACACCCGCGCGGCCTCGGCCAGATCGATCTTGCCGTCGAACGCGGTCAGCGCGGCGCGCTCCTCGGCCCCGAGCTCGGCGGCGGCGACCACCGCGGCCAGGCGGTCGCGATCGGCGACCTCGATGACCGTGCCTGGCGGGCCGACCAGCTGCTCGAGCGCGGCGCGGTCGAACTTGCGGCGCACGCCCTCGAGCACCAGCGCCGACGGATCGCGCGACACCCGGATGCGCTCGGTGGTCGCGCCATCGCCGGCGACGATCCGGTAGTCGCCGTCGGTCCAGGCAAAGATCGAGTAGAGGATGTCCTCGACGTGGCGCCGGACCGCGGGCAGGAGCTCGCGCCGCTTGAGGTAACCCCGCTCCACGAGGATCTCGCCCATGCGCCGGCCGGTCTCGCGGACCAGCGCGTCGGCGCGCGCGTACTGCTCGGGCGTGATCTTGCCCTCGCGGACCAGCAGCTGGCCCATGCGATCGACGTCGACGTTGGACGACGCGAACACCGGGCGGCCGGCGTCGAACGCCACCGACTTCTCGACCGCGCCGCGCCGCACGATCAGCCGGCCGGTGAAGGTGGCGGCGGCCAGCCGCGTGATCAGCGTGGCGGCGTCGACCTCGCCGCGGACGATGCCGCCGGACTCGCCGGTGCGCTCGATGCCGGCGCCGGTCTGCGTCGAGACCGCCGCGTCGGGCGTCGAGAACGTGTCGCCGACCTGGTCGAACACCTGCGTCGCCTCGGGCATCCGCGCGGGCTCGCCGATCGCGGCGAGATCGATCTCGGTGTGGTGATCGTGGGCCGGGCCGACGGCGACCGGCGCGGGCGCGGCCTTCGCCTCCCCGCGAAACAGCCGCTCGGCCATCAGCGACATCTTCTGGCGCAGCTCGCGCGCGAACCCGCCGCCCGACGGCGGCGGCGCCGGATCGAGCGGCGCGGTCATGACCGGGTGGCTGCCCGAGACGTCGGCGAGATCCGCGGGCCCGTCGACGGAGAGGTCGTCGAGGTCGTCGCCGAGGCCATCGTCGACGGAGAGGTCGTCGTTGTCGGTGACCGGGCGGACCGACGCCGCGGAGATCCAGCGGCCGTCGGCGTGGCGCTCGGTGAGATCGAGCTCCGACGTCTCGGGATCGAGCTCGGGGATGCCGTCGGTGCGCGCCGGCGTCGCGCGCGCGGGCGGCGGCTCGGGCAGGACCTGGGTCGGCTCGCGCGCGGGCTTCGGCGCGGGCGCGCCAGCTGGCTCGGCGATGATCAGCGTGGGCTCGCGCACCGGCGGCGGCAGCTCCCATGGATCGCGGGCGCGCTCGTCGAGCGGCGCGGTGACGGCGCGGCTCGGCGGCGGTGTGGGCGTCGCCGCCGGCGCGATCGGGATCGCCGGATCGCTCTGCGCGCGGCGCGGCCGGATGATGAGCGTGGGCGGCGGGACGCTCGCGTCGGGCTCGTCGTCGAGATCGAGCGCATCGGCGAGCGCCTCCCAGCGCGCGCGGAGCGCGGACGGTGGCGCCGCGGGGAGCACGGCGTCCATCGGTGCGGTGACGGAGACATCGATGGTCGACGGCGCGGCCTGATCCGGACCCGGAGTCGGAGTCGGAGTCGGAACCGGACCCGGAGTCGGACCCGGAACCGGAGTCGGAACCGGACCCGGACCCGGACCCGGACCCGGACCCGGACCCGTGACCGTGACCGGATCCGTGACCGTGACCGGATCCGTGACCGTGACCGTATCTGTGGCCGTATCCGTGGCCGGCTCCGCCTCCGGCCCGGGCACCCTCGCCTTCGCAAACTCCAGCCCCATCACCGGTTGCGATCCCTGCCCGACCATCGCGATCCGCGCCGTGCCGCGCGGCTTCGCCTCGGCGCCATCACCACCGTTCGCACGCGCCCGCATCGTCGCGAGCCCGCGATCCACCGCGAACCGCAGCGCCTTCGGCGACAGCGGCCGCGCCAGGAATCGATCCACCGCGAAGTCGGTGGCGTCGAGCGCGTTGCGGATCGGGCCGCGCACGTCGCCGAGCAGCACCACGTGCACCGGCGCGCCGCTGTCGCGCAGCGCGGCGATCAGCGAGCGAGCGTCACCCGCGTCGAGGCTGGCCGCGACCACGACCACCGCCGGCCGCTGCGCCACGAACGCCGCGACGGTCTCGTCGCCGCCATCGCCGGTCGCGACCGTCACCGGACCGCTGGGCAGCGGCTCGGCGAGCGCGCGCGCGATCTCGGTCGCGTCGCCAGGGTTGGCGACGACCATCACGCCTGATGAGCTCGATGGGCTCGGGCCGTCCACTCTTATCCCCGGACCATCGGTGTACTACAGCGCGGACACTGGATCCACGTCCACGCTGACCCTCACGCCGCTCGCGATCTCGGCGGCGGCGACGCTCTTCACGACGCGGCGGAGCGCTGCACGGTCGGTGCCGCGCAACCAGAGCTGCCAGCGGCTCCGCCCGCGCAGGCGCGCGAGCGGCGATGGCGCCGGGCCCAGCACCTCGAGGTCGACCTCGCGCGCCGCGGCCACCGTGGCCAGCTGCGCCAGGCGCTCGGCGGTGGTCGCGACCGCCGCAGGGTCGGGGCCGTCGACGCGGATCGCGACCACGCGCCCGCTCGGCGGGTAGCGCCGCTCGGCGCGGTTGACCGCCTCGGCCTCGTAGAAGCCGAGGTAGTCGTGGTGCGCGGCGAGCGCGACCGCCGGCTCCTCGGGCTTGTACGTCTGGATGATGACGCGCCCCGGGCGATCGCCGCGCCCGGCCCGACCGGCGACCTGGGTCAGCAGCTGGAACGTGCGCTCGGCCGCGCGAAAATCCGGCAGCGACAGCCCGGTGTCGGCGCACAGCACGCCGACCAGCGTCACGCCCGGGAAGTCGTGGCCTTTGGTCACCATCTGCGTGCCGACCAGCAGATCGACCTCGCGGCGCGCGACGCGCCCGAGCACCGCCTCGATCTTGTTGCCGGTGGCCACGTCGCGATCGAGCCGCGCGACCCGCGCCTCGGGGAACTTCTCGGCGAGCGCGGCCGCGACCTTCTCGGTGCCGAGGCCCTTGCGCGCGATCTTGCCGCGGCAGCTGCACGCCGGGCACACCTCGGGCACGCGCTGCCCGAACCCACAGTAGTGGCAGAGCAGCCGATCGGCGTGCTGGTGATAGGTCAAGGACACCGCGCAGTGCGGGCAGCGGAACGCGTGGCCGCACGCCTCGCACAAGACGAAGGTCGCGAACCCGCGGCGGTTGAGAAAGATGATCGCCTGATCGCCGGCCGCGAAGGTCTCGGCCAGCGCCGCCGCCAGCGGCGCCGACAGCATCGCCTCGCCGTCGGGCATGTAGCGCTTGAGATCGATCAGCAGGACCTCGGGCAGCGGCCGCGCGGTGGCGCGGTTGCGCAGGGTCAGGAGCTGGTAGCGCCCGGCCTTGGCGGCCGCGAACGACTCGAGGCTCGGCGTCGCGGAGCCGAGCAGGCACACCGCGCCAGCGCGCTGCGCGCGCACCAGCGCCACGTCGCGACCGTGGTAGCGCACGCCCTCGTCCTGCTTGAACGAGCCGTCGTGCTCCTCGTCGACGACGACGATGCCGAGGTCCGAGACCGGCGCGAAGATCGCCGAGCGCGCGCCCAGCGCGATCCGCGCCTGGCCCCGGCGCAGGCGCAGCCACTCGTCCTGGCGCTCGCGATCCGAGAGCCCGGAGTGCAAGACCGCCACGCGATCGCCGAAGCGCGCGCGGAACCGCGAGGCGAGCTGCGGGGTCAGCGAGATCTCGGGAACGAGCACGATCGCGGTCTGGCCGCGGGTCAGCACCTGCGCGATCGCGTGCAGGTAGATCTCGGTCTTGCCGCTGCCGGTGATGCCGTGGACCAGGAACGCGGTGAAGGTCTTCGCGTCGAGCGCCGCGGTGATCGCGAGCATCGCCGCGTCCTGCTCGGCGGTGAGCGTCGGCGGCACGACCGCCGACTGCATGCTCGCGACCGCCGCCACGTGCGGCGCCAGCTCGACGGTCGCGATCGCGACCGCGCCGGCCTTCACCAGCTCGCGGATCGCGCCGGCGGCGCCGGGGATCGCGTCGGCGAGCTCGGTGGTCGTGCGCGGGCCCGCGGCCAGCGCGTCGAGGATCGCCAGGCGGCGCGGCGCCCGCGCGTGCGCGGTGCGCAGCGGCTCCAGCTCGCCGACCAGCGCGGCCTGGCGCGCGGTGCGCGGGCGGGTCTTCGCGGCGGTGCGCTCGCGCCCGACGATCGCCAGGCCGTGCGCGACCAGCGCCTCGAGGTCGGCGACCTTGCCGCGCGGCAGCTTCGAGCGGAGCACCGGCCGCGCCGCGATCGCCATCAGCAGATCGCGCTGGCGCGGCGGCAAGGCTCCTCCGTCGCCACGCGCCGCGGCCCGCCCGGCATCGGTCGCCGCGACCACCTCGCCCGCCGAGACCTGGCTGCCCGCTGGCGCGGCGGCGCGCAACGCCTCGCCCGGCGCCGCGAGGTAGTAGTCGGCGATCCACAGGCACAGCGCCACCACCTCGGGTGGCACCGCGTCGTCGCCGACGACATCGACGATGTCGAGCACCCGCTCGGGCGCCGGCGCCTCGGCCGGCGCGCGCACGATCACGCCCGACACCTGCCGCGTGCCGAACGGCACGAGCACGCGCGCCCCCACCCCGCCCTGCGCCGCGAGCCGCGCGGGGACGCGATAGTGGTAGAGGCCGGCGATCGGCAGCGCGACCGCAACCTCGACGATCGCGGTCATCCGCGGGCTCCGGGGCGCATCACTACGTGAGCTGCGCCAGCTCGCGGACCAGCGCCAGCACCTGTTCGCGCAGCTCCGGGCGCTTGAGCGCGTAGCAGAGGTTCGCGCGCAGGTAGCCCAGCTTGTCGCCGGCGTCGTGGCGGATGCCCTCGACGACGACGCCGTACAGGCCCTCGGGCGACTCGGCCAGGCCGCGCAGCGCGTCGGTCAGCTGGATCTCGCCGCCGTGGCCGGGCGTGGTCGCCTCGAGCAGCGGCCACACCGCCGGCGGCAGCACGTAGCGGCCGACGATCGCCCAGCGCGACGGCGCGGTGCCGGGCTTGGGCTTCTCGATCATCTGGCGGATGCGCAGGTGGCCGGTCGCGTCCTTCTCGCCGACGACGATGCCGTACATGTGCTCCTGCCCGGGCGCGACCTCCATGATCGCGATCGCGCCCGAGCCGGTCTGCTCGTAGACCTTGGCGAGCTGGCCGATGCCGGGGTTGGTGTCGTTGTCGATGAGATCGTCGCCCAGCAGCACCGCGAACGGCTCGTTGCCGATCGCCGCCTTGCCGCACAGCACCGCGTGGCCCAGGCCGAGCGGCCGCTTCTGGCGCACCGAGATGATGCGCACCATCGTCGACACCGCCTCGACGGCATCGGCGGCGGCGTTGGCGCCGCGCGAGCGCAGCGTGTGCTCGAGCTCGTAGGCGTGATCGAAGTGATCCTCGATCGACACCTTGTTGCGACCGTTGACGACGACCACGTCGGTGATGCCGGCGCGGACCGCCTCGTCGATTACCAGCTGGATCGTGGGGATGTCGACGATCGGCAGCATCTCTTTCGGGATGGCCTTGGTGGCGGGCAGGAACCGGGTGCCCAGGCCGGCGGCCGGGACCACGGCCTTCGTGATGCGCGAACGGGTCATGAAGATCTACCTCGGTGTCGTCGGAGAACGCGCATGCTAGCACCGACCGCGGCGGTCGCGCGCGATCGGAGGGGCATGGTCTACTCGGACCGTGACCGCGGCGCGCACGCTCGATCCGACCCCGGCGCGGCGCGATCGCGCCCGGCGGGCCGGGTTCATCGTCGCCAGCCCGGCGTGGGTCGGCGCCGCCGCGTGGGTCGGCGGCGCGACCGCGATCGCGATCGGCGGCGGCGCGATCGGCGGCACGCTCCTGGCCGCGACCCGCGGCGCGGTCCTGGGCGCGGCCGAGGGCGGCGCGATCGCGCGCGCGCAGGCGATCGCGATCGCCGATCCGCTGACCGCGGTCACCGCGCTGGCCGCGCCGATCCTGCTGGCCGCCGCCGGCGCGGCCCTGCTCGCGCACCTCGCGCTGGCGCGTGGGCTGTGGCAGCCGCGCCGATCGATCGCGGGCGCGCCGGCCGCCGCGAGCACCATCGGTCGCCGCGCCGGCGACGCCGGCCTGGCCGCGGCCCGCGCCGCGCTCGTGCTCGCGGTCGCGCTCCGCTTCGCGGTGGTCCACCTCGGCGACGCGTTCCACCTGGCGAGCGCGCCCTCGAGCTCGTCCGGCCTCGGCGCGCTCCTCGCCGCCGCCGGCGTGCACGTCGCGATCGCCGCGATCACCGTCGCCGGGCTCGACGCGATCGCGCGCGCGCTGCGCCACCGCGCTGATCTGCGCATGACCGCGCGCGAGCGCGCCGACGACGATCGCGCCGCCCACGGCGATCGCCGGTTCCGCGCCGCCCGCCGCCGCGCCGCTCGCCCTGCCGACGATCTCGCGCTGGTGCTGCTCGGCGGCGATGCCGCGATCGCGATCGCCTGGCATCCGGAGCGCCGCCCGACACCGATCATCAGCACCCGCGCCCGCGGCCTCGCGACCCGCGCGCTCATCGCCCAGGCCCGGCGCCGCCGGCTCGACGCGATCCACGCCCCGGCGCTGGTCGCCGCGCTCGCGACCGCCGCCCCCGCCGATCTCCCGCCGCCGCTGGCCGCGGCGCTGACCGCGCTGCTCGCGCGCCGCGCGGCCTGACTACTGCGGGATCGAGAGCTGCCCGCCCAGCGGATCGCTGTCGACGCCGCCGCTCGCCAGCCCGTAGCGAAAGAACACCAGCGTCAGGCGGTACGGGATCGTGATCGGCTTGCCCTTCACCATCGTCGTGCCGCGCACGGTCGTGACCAGGCCGTACACGCCGGCGTCGCCGAACGCGATCGCGCCGCCGTCCTGGACCAGCGTGGTCTTCCAGCCGTGCACGGCCTTCGCGCCGCGCGCGCCCGCCAGCGTCTCGCCGGGGGCGCTGCCCAGGAGCGTCGGGCCCTGGCGCAGGTAGTACTCGAGGTAGTCCTTGATGTCGTGGGTCGGGTCGTCGGCATCGCCGCGCAGCAGCCCGCGCGCCTGCTGCAGCTCGTCCGCGACGTCCTGGTCGCTGTCGTCGAGGACCATGGGCGTGGCGTCAGCCAGCGGCGCCACGGTCGGCAGCGTTCCGGCGATCGCGCGAGCGCGGGCGTCGCGATCGCTGATCACCCGGGCCCAGTGCGCGAACCGCACCTTCTGGGCGTCGGCGGGGTCGTCGGGAGCCGGATGCACGAACACGAAGCCGCTCGCGCGCAGGTGACCGATCACCTTCTTCTTGCGGCGGATCTCGATCTCGTCGACCACCCACTCGCCGGTGATCTGCGGATGGACCTCGCGCGCGGTCGACTTGACGACCTTGAGCGTGACGTCGGTCAGGTCGCCCGGGACCAGATCGCCGAGCGTGAGCGCGCGCGGCTGGGTGAGCACCGCGCCGCTCGGCAACACCAGCAGGTCACACCGATCGAGCAGGTGCGCCTGCGCTTGGCCGCCGCCGCCCGGGTTGACGCTCAGCGCCAGCGCCTCCAGGCCATCGGCGCGCGCCGAAGCCTCGGCGCACAGGCACGCAGCCATGATCACGAACACGCGACGCGCGATCGACCCCATCGGTCGATCATACTGCCAACGCTCGCGTCAGGGCGCGGCGAGCTGCGCCCGCACCGCCGCCAGCGTCGCCTCGTCGACGGCGCGGGCCCGGTGCACGATCGTGCCGTCGCGGCCCACCACCACGACCAGGGGCAGCTGGCTCGCGCCCATGCGGGTCGCGAACTCGAGCTCGGGGTCGAGGGCGATCGGATAGCGGATGCCGAGCTCGGCCGCGGACCGGGCCGCGGTCGCCGCGTCGTCGCCCACGTTCACGCCGAGCACGACCACGCCCTGCGGCGTGAACGCGTCCGCGAGCCGGCTGACCGTCGGCACGCTGGTCTTGCACTCCTTGCACCAGCTCGCCCAGAAATCGAGCACCACCGGCTGGCCGCGGTACTTCGCGAGCACCTCGAACCGCGCGCCGCTCGCATCGAGTAGCGACGCGCCAGCGGGCACGCGGGTCACCGGCGGCGCCGGCGGATGACACGCGCCGAGCGCGAGCGCGAGACTCAGGAGGACTGCTCTCATCTAGAACCTTCTCGCCACGCCGATGGCGCCGGCGTGCACGACCAGATCGTTGTCGCGCCAGTAGCGCAGCGCCTCGACGGTCACCGCGATGCCGCGCAGCGCCTTCGGCGCGCGGTCGGGCACGATCGCGAGGCCCAGGCTCAACTCGCGCGCGTCGAACGGCGCGAGGTCGGAGTCGGCGGTGCGCGGCGCGCCCGGCATCGGGATCGCCGGCAGCCCGGTGGTGAAGAACGACGCGCCGTTCTGGCGATGGAAGCGCGCGCCGCCGCGCACGTACAGCCACGGCACCACGTACTGGTACAGCGACAGCTCGACGGTATGCGCGCGCACGCCGAAGTCGTCGCGGTAGTAGCGGTACCAGGCCTTCACCGTCGAGCGGGTCTGCGGCACGTGCTGCGCGATGCGGCCGGTGAACGCGTGGCGCACCCGATCGCTCGGGAACAGCTCGCCGATCGGCTCGCCGCCGTCGACGGGCACGGCGTTCCAGGTCTGGGCCAGCGTGCCGTGCTGCCACGTGACACCGTAGCTACCGTCGATGACGGTGGTCGGCGACAGCAGCTGCGAGGCCGCGAGGTTGAGGTTGCCGGTCTCGCGCGCCGACTTGCCCTGGTAGCGGCCGTTGACGTCGTTGATGTCGAAGCCGTCGACGGTCAGGTTGGCGTTGACCGCGATCGCCGCGTTGTCGTCGGCGAGCGAGCGCCGCCAGCCCGCGCCGAGCGTGCCCGACGACAGCGGCTCCTCCCAGTGGAACGCGACGTGGGTCGACAAGGTCGTCACGTCCGAGCGCTTGATGCTGGTGCGCACGTCGACGCCGGCCGCCTCGTTGCGGCGCGACGCGCTGGTCATCGCGTCGAGGGCGTCGGGCGAGGCCGCGGTCACGACGTCGACCGGGATCACGACCTCGTGCCGCACGGTCGCGCTCTGGCGCAGCTGGATCGCGACCCACGGCTCGATGATCGTGGTCGCCTCGTCGCCGGGGCCGGTGGTCGGCCCGTCCTGCGACTGGTAGCCATGGCCCTGCTGGTCGAAGTACACGACCCGCAGATCCACACCCTCCACTCGCCAGCCCGGATCGGTCCCGAGGATCGCGGCGTCGGTGGTGGCGTCGGGCGCGGCCGGCTCGTCGGCGCGCGCGACGCCGCCGAGCACCAACACGATCAGCGCCGCTCTAGTTGCCGCAGCCACAGCCACCCCCGGCCGGCTCACCATCGCCGCCCGCCGCCGCCTCCCGGGAGGTGTGCAGCTTGGTCTCGGTGCGCTCGCGCAGCGCGTCGTCGACCGGCTGCATCGTGGGGTCTGCGAGGTGCGCACGCCGGTTCTTCGGGACGATCGCGCAGCTCGCGCAGCCGAGGGCAAGCGCGAGGGCGCTCACGCGCCGGAGTCGGATCCGCATCGGCGGGAATCTAGCCCGGAACCCGCGCGCGCCACACCGGGTTCGCGCGGTCCGCGTGCCACCGGGATCACAAGCCGGTCGCGGTCGTCCGCGGCGTTCTGCCACAGGCGGCGCTATCGTCCCGGCCATGCCCCGCCCCGAGACCCGCGCCGAGCGGACCGGCTACGCCGAGACCTCGCGCCACGCCGACGTCATGGCCTTCGTCACCGCGCTCGCCGCCGACGAGCCCCGCGTCCACCTCACCGACTTCGGCGCCAGCCCCGAGGGCCGCGCGCTGCCGCTGGTCGTGATCTCGACCCGCGGTGTCCGGACGCCGGACGACGCGCGCCGGGTCGGGCTGCCGATCGTGCTGGTCATCTGCGGCATCCACGCCGGCGAGGTCGAGGGCAAGGAGGCCGCGCTGATGCTGGTGCGCGATCGCCTCGCCGCCGATCCCGACGGCCTGCTCGACCGGATCACGCTGGTGCTGGTGCCGCTGTTCAACCCCGACGGCAACGATCGCATCGATCCGGCGAACCGCGCGTTCGATCTCGGCAAGCTGCACGGCCAGCTCGGCCCGAAGAGCGGCGTCGGCACCCGCACCAACGCCTCGGGCATCAACCTCAACCGCGACTACCTGCGCCAGGACGCGCCCGAGATGCGCCTCCTGCAGGCGCGGGTCTGCCAGGCGTGGGGCCCGGATCTGACGATCGACTGCCACGCCACCAACGGCTCGGTGCACCGCTTCGCCTTGACCTACGACGTGCCGCACACCGACGGCGCCGGCCGGCCCGAGCCGATCGCGCTGCTCCGCGATCAGTGGCTACCCGAGGTCACGCGCCGGGTCCGCGCCGCGAGCGGCCGCGAGACCTTCTTTTACGGCAACTTCGTCGCCGACGAGGGCGGGACCGGCGAGGGCTGGACCACGTACACCCATCACCCGCGGTTCGGCTCGAACTACCGCGGCCTCACCGGGCGCGGCGACATCCTGTTCGAGACCTACGCGTACCTCGAGTTCGAGGAGCGGGTCGCCACCACCTACGAGCTCTTGACCCACACGCTCGTGCTCGCGGCCGAGCGCGGCGCCGAGCTGCAGGCCGTGGTCGCCGCCGCCGCGCAGCCGCGCGCGACGATCGCGGTGCGGTCGCGCCTCGAGGCCACCGACGTCCCCGCGCGGATCCTCACGCGCGCGCCGCGCACCCTCGACGGCGCGCCGATCGAGGTCACGATCCCGCACCTCGCGCGCTTCGTCGGCACCGAGGTCGTGACGCGGCCGTGGGGCTACGCGGTGCCGCCGGCGATCGGCGCGCACCTCGCGCGCCACGGCCTGCCGGTGCGCACCCTCGATCGCGCGGTGACCGTCGCGGGCGAGGTCGCGATCGTCGATGGGCTCGCCGGCGAGCACAGCCGCGACATCCTCGAGGCCGCGGCCGAGGTCGAGATCCTCGCGCACCACGAGGCCGGACCGGTCGCGCTGCCGGCGGGCACGTGCGTGGTCGCGACCGATCATCGGTTCGGCGCGATCGCGACCTACCTGTGCGAGGCGCGCAGCGACGACGGCCTCGTCGCATGCGGCTGGCTGCCCACGCCCGCCGCCGGCGATCGCTGGCCGGCGATCCGCATCACCGAGCCGATGTAGCCTGCTAGGTCCAGAGCCCGCCGAGCAGCGCGAGCCCGGCGCGCAGCTGATCCGCCCACAGCGCCGCGGCGGCGATCGCGCCCACGCCGACCGCCGCGACCACCGCGATCGGCCGCGCCGACTCGAGCGGCGCCGCGCCGGTGAGCAGCCCGCCCGCGCGCCGTGCCGCCGCCCCGCGAGGTGGCCGCCGATCCCGAAGAACACGACCAGCACCGCGGCGCGCGTGAACCGCCCGAGCGGCCCGTCGCCGTCGCCGTCGCCGTCGAGCCCCGCCGCGGTGTCGGCGAGCCGCCCGGTCGCGGCCGCGAGCGCGACCGGCGCCGCCGCGACCAGCGCGATCACGCCGCCGACCATCGCCTCGCGCACGACGATCGCGAGCCGCTCCGCCGTCGACATGAGCGCGATCTGCGCGACCGTCACCGGCGGCAGCGCGTGCGCGACCAGCGCGGTGAGGCCCAGCCCGAGCGCCGCGCGCACCGCGATCGGCGCGTCGTCGCCGGGCGGTGCCAGCCACGCGATCGGCAGGACGCGGGCGGCGGCGAACAGCCAGGTCCAGAGCGCCGCGACCGCGATCATGGCTACGTGCCGACCACCGCGATCGCCTCGAACAGGCGCGTGCCGAACAGCGCCAGCTCGTGGCCGATCGATGGCCCGGTGATCGCCAGCGCCGCGACCACCGCGATCATCCGCGGCACGATCGCGATCGCCGGATCCTGCAGCTGCGTGACCCACGCGATGAGCCCGGTCACGATCGCCGCGACCAGGCCCGCGATCGCGATCGGCGCGACCAGCCACACCGACAGGATCAGCGCCTGGCGCCCGAACGCGATCAGCGCCTCGGTCACAGGTACCCCTTGATGAGGCCCTCGGCGAGCAGGCGCCAGCCATCGATCGCGACGAACAGCAGCAGCTTGAGCGGCAGCGCGATCGTCGGCGCCGAGACCTGGGTCAGGCCGAGCGACGTGAGCGACAGCCCCACGACCAGATCGAGCACCAGGAACGGCAGCAGCAGGAGGAAGCCGATCGCGAACGCCTCGGTCAGCTCGCTGGTCGCGAACGCCGGCGCCAGCACCAGCAGATCGTCGTCGGCGACCGGCGCACCCGCGAGCTTCGAGGCGAGCCCGGCAAAGGTCGCGCGATCCGCGGCGTGGGCGTGACGGAGCAGGAACGCGCGCACCGGCCCGGCGGCGCGGGCCGCGGCCTCGAACGCCGGGCGCGCGTCGTCGGGCGTGAGCTGCTCGGCGAGGTTCCGCGGCGGCCCGGCCATCGCCGTCACCGGTGGCGCCGCCTCGATCGCCGCGTAGGCCTGCTGCGCGACCGGCGTCATGATGAAGATCGTCAAGAGCACCGACAGCCCGGTCACGACCAGCGGCGGCGGCACCTCCTGCGCGCCGATCGCGTTGCGGGTCAGCGCCAGCACGACCGACACCTTCACGAAGCTCGTGATCATCACGAGCACGACCGGCCCGAGCGCGACCAGCGCGACGGTGATCGCGGTGTTCATGGCGCGGCCGCCGGCGGCTCGCCGTCGCGCCCGCGCCGGATCGCGCGCCAGGCCGCGGCCAGGCCGCCCTGCGCCCGGCCCTCCTCCACGTCGGCGCGGACCTTCGCGCCGTCCAGCTCGGTCAGCACCGACAGGCCCATCTCGCTGGTGCCGACCAGCAGCGTCTTGCCGCCGACCTCGACGACGTACAGCGAGCGGCGCGGCTCGAGCGGCAGCCGCGCGACGACGTCCATGCCGCGGGTCCGGCCGCGCGCGCCGAGCAGCCAGCGCCCGCCGAACCGCACGATCGCCCACGCGATCACGCTCACCACCACGAGCACGACCAGCGACGACACCAGCAGCTCGCCGTAGCCGCTGGTCATCGCCGGGCTCGGACCATCCGGGATCGTCACCCGGCCTGGGTAACACTCCGCTCTGACAGCCGGCGCTGGGTCAGAAGTCGCCGTCCTTCACGTACGGGTGGCTCCACAGCGTGAGCTGCAAGAGGCACGACTTCACCCACGCCGCGTGCATCGCGTCGACCTCCGCCGGCGTCACGCCGGGCCCGGCGAGGAACGGCCGCAGCGTGAAGGTCACGGGGAAGATCAGCGCGAACAGATCGCGGAACGGCACGATCGCCGCGGCGGTCGCGCCATCGGTCTGGTTCTTCTTGCTGCGGTGATGGCGCAGCCCGATCTCGTGCTGGTAGTCGAGCCAGGCCTGATCGTACTCGGCGCGCGCGGTGTCGAGGATCCACTGGCCGAAGCGCCGGCGGACCGCGCCCAGGTAGTCGCCCTGCGGCTGACCGCCGTGGGAGAACGAGGCGACCAGGTGCGGCGTCGCCGCGACGAAGCCGTACCAGACGTCGAGGATCGCCTCGACCTGCGGCGCGACCAGCTCGCGCGAGCGCCGCAGCCAGCGCACGTCGTCGTCGCCGAACAGCGCGCTCGCCTGCATGCACGCGAGCTCGGCGACGGTGATCGGCGAGCGCCCGACCGCGTGGGTGCCATGGGTGTAGCCAGGAATGGACATGCGAGATCCTTTCGCGGAGCGAGGCTCCGCCGTCGTCCCGGGCCGATCTGGCCCGAGGAAGCGCGAGGAGACGATCGCCGCGGCGCGGGGCCGTGGCGGGGATGCGAGCAGCGAGGGCGCCCGCGATCGATCAGCAGGGCGTCAGCGGTCGACGAACTGCTGCCAGGTGGCCGCCTGCGCAGCAGCCTCCGCCTCGACGTGCTCGTCACAGTCGAGCCGCAGGTGGCGATCCGCCATCGGCGCATCGACGAACGCGCAGTGATGCGGCAGCGGGCCATCGTGGACCCGCGGCTGGAAGTGCACGCAGGTCACGCACATCGCCTGCACCGGGATGAGCCCCGCGACCTGCAGCGTGCGGATCATCTTCACGAGCCCGGCCACGAACACCTCCTGCTCGGCCGGGCTGAGCGCGTCGACGGCGCCGGCCAGGAACTCGGGCCACGCCCGCGTCTTCGCGGCCCGTGCCTTGCCGTCGGCCGTCAGCGTGATCAGGCTCGCGCGAGGGTGCCGCGGATCGGGCTGCTTCGCCGCCAGGCCCTTGTCGACCAGCGCCCGCGCGGAGTCGCTGACCGTCGGCAGCGACACGCCGAGCCGTGCCGCCAGCTCGCTGCCGGTCTGCGGCCCGTCGCCGGCGAGCGCCGCCAGGATCTGCCCCTGGGTCGGCGACAGCCCGTCCTCCGCGGCCTGCACCCAGGTCTGGTGCTTCATCGCGAGCCCGAGCTTGTGCAGCGCCGTGGCGATCCGCGCCGCCGCCGGCGTCGAGTGCTGATCGAAGAACCCGCGACCCATGCCGCTGGTTCTAACTTAGGAGTCCTAAGCTGTCAACCGCGAATCACGCGGCGGATCACGCGTCGGCCCAGAGCTCGGCGATCGCCGCGACCCGCTCGTCGCGCCAGTCCGGCCGCGCCGAGGCCAGCAGGCGCTCGATCGCGTCGCGCTCGGCGCGCAGCGCGGCCGCATCGCGCCCCGCGACGCGGATGACCGCGACCCGCGCCAGGAACTGGTAGATCGCGACCAGCCGGATCTCGCGCACCTCCCCGTCCTCGCCGAGGATCACGCACTCGATCCAGTCGTAGGCCCAGCCGCACGCCGACCGCTCGGTCGCGGATGCCATCACGCGCACCTCGCCCACGGCGTCGGTGACGACCGCGCGCACGAACGCCGGGCCATCGAGCGGCGCCGGGACCAGCGCGCCGACCTCGACGACGACCGTGCGCGCCGGGTTCGCGAACGCAAAGCCCGCGCCGGGCACGCGCTGGTGCAGCCAGTCCGCGGGGGTGTCGACGACGACGCGCATCACATCGTCCAGTGCCCGACCGCGTCGCCGAACGCGGTCGTGTCGATCGTCGCCCTGGGCTGCGGCACCGGCTCGATCGAGGCGATCACCGCCGCGAACGCCTCGAGCTCGGGCTGGGTCTCGGTCGCGCGGGTGTCGAGACGCACCGGGTAGATGTACGCGTCGTCCTCGAGCAGCGCCAGCCACGTGCGCAGCCCCTCGTGCGGCGCGAGCGTGTACAGCCGCCCGGCCAGCCGCTGCGGCGTGCCCAGCGGCTCCGGCAGCGCGCCGCTGGCCGACGGGCGCCGCTGCTCGGCCGCGGCCACCAGCGCGTCGCGCAGCCCGCGCTGCTGCGGCAGCGCCGCCGCGACCACGATCGAGGTCGCGCGCGCCGGGTAGTCGAGCGGATACCAGGTCGTGTCGAACCAGCCCGCGACCGGCTGGAAGCCCGCGGGCGTGGCGTAGGCGTAGCGCCGCCGGCGCTTGCCCAGCACGTGGTAGTCGGCGCGCACCAGCGCGCGCACCGTCGCGCGGACCGCCGCGAAGTGCGCCGGCGATGCGGTGACCGCGACCAGCCGCGCGTAGTAGTCGTCGCCGAAAACGAAGCCGAAGACCCGCTCGACCGGCGCGCCGTCGATCGTCCCGACCAGCGCCACCATCGCCGCGTGCTCGCCCTCGTCGGTGAGCAGCCGCTCGATCGGCTCGCGGTGCGCCAGCACGAAACCCGGCGGCGCGGGATACGCCGCGATCACGTCGCGCACCGTCGCCAGCGGGCGCACCCGCTCGGCGTAGTACATGACGCCCGCCGCCGGGCCCTCGGCCGCGGTCAGCACCAGCCCGTCGTCGTGGACGCGGGCGTGCCAGCCTTCAGGCGGGGCGATCATCGCGGTGATGGTAGCAGCCAGGCGACCGGCGCGATCCGCGCGCCGGCTAGAACAGCGAGCCGATGCCGTTGATGACCGACGTCCCGAGGCCGAGCCCCGCCGTGCCGATGCCCAGCAGCGCCGACGTGCCCGCGCCCGCGATCGTGCCCAGGGTCGAGTTGCCCTGCTGCCCTTTCCCGCCCGTCATGCCGTCGATCCACTTGTCGACCTTCGCGCCCTGATCGACCGACCAGTCCCAGCTCGAGCGATCCTTGCCGGTGTCCTCGTTCTGGCCCCAGATCGTGCCGTTGTGCCCGAACTTGTCGCCGACGTTGGCGATGAGCGAGCCGGCGCCGTAGCCCGCCGCGCCCGCCGCGAGGACGTTGCCCGCGATGCCAGCGAGCCCCGCGATGCCACCCGCCGAGCCCAGCCCGGCGGCCGCGCCGCTCATGCCGAGCCCCTCGCCGATCGTGGTCAGCCCGCCGAGCGCGACGCCGGTGTTCATGCCGGCCATGCCCATGAGCGTGGCCGGCATCGCCAGGAGCCCGCCCGCGACGCCAGCGCCGTTCACCGCCTCGTCGATCGGCGTGCTCGAGGTCGCCGTGCTGTAGATGCCGGAGGTCAGCCCCAGCGCGCCGCCGATGAGCCCGCCCATGCCGGGCAGCAGGCCCGCGGCGGTGGCGCCCACGCCCAGCAGCGTGTTGGCGACGTTGATGCCATCAGCGGTCTCGAAGGAAGGATTGTCGGACATCGGGGAACCCATGCGGCGCACGCCGCGTTCCCCCGGATAGCGTGCCCGGCTCGCGCGTTGTGACGGCTCAGAGGCCGTCATCCATTCGGATGACAACCTCCCTTCGATCGATCGGCCCCGTCGAGGACGACGGTCCCGATCTCATCCGGCCCCTGAACCGGCGACGTCGTCGCCTCGAGGCGGTTCAGAACAGCCCGGCGATGCCGTTGCCGATCGCCGTGCCCAGGCCCATGCCTGCGGTGCCGATGCCCAGCAGCGCCGAGGTGCCCGCGCCCGCGATCGTCCCCAGCGTGGAGCTGCCCTGCTTGCCCTCGCCGCCGGTCATCCCGTCGATCCACTTGTCGACCTTCGCGCCCTGCGCCACCGACCAGTCCCAGCTCGACCGATCCTTGCCGGTGTCCTCGTCCTTGCCCCACATCGCGTTCTTGCCGAACCGATCGCCGACGTCGGCCACCAGCGAGCCCACGCCGTAGCCCGCCGCGCCCGCCGCCAGCACGTTGCCCGCGATCGCCGCGGCGCCCGCCGCGCCTGCGCCCGCGCCGCCCGCCGCCGCGCCCATCCCCAGGCCCTCGCCGATCGACGTGACGCCGCCCAGCGCCACGCCGGTGTCGATGCCCGCCATGCCCGCGAGCGTCGCCGGCATCGCCAGGAGCCCGCCCAGCACGCCCGCCCCGTTGACGCCCTTGTCGATGTCCGTGCTCGAGCTCGCCGTGCTGTACGCGCCCGAGGTCAGCCCCAGCGCGCCGCCGATGAGCCCGCCCATGCCGGGCAGCAGCCCCGCGACCGTGGCGCCCGCGCCCAGGATCGTGTTCGCGATGTTGACGCCGTCGGAGGTCTGGAATGAAGCGTTGTCGTCGGCCATGGGCACATCCTCGCGGTGGGTGGACGCTCAGGGAGATACGCCGCCGGCGGGATGTGACCCGAGACTAAAAAAATTCAGCGATCTCGATTAGTTAACGCGAACCGCAACCGCGCCCCCCTGCCGTCGATAGCGTTCGCACGATGCGCGTCCCTCGGCAGCTCTCGGCGGCACACGCGACCTCTCATCGCATCGCGAGGGTGGCGTAGCCATGGAGCACGCGCACAAGCCCGAGGCCGCCGCGGCGCCTGTACACCACGCGGCACCAACCCTCCACGCTGCGCCGCACGGGTTGGCTCCTCACGCATCCACCCACGACGTTGGTCCTCCGCCAGCGATGCCACCGGATCACATGGCGCTGTTGCCGTGGATGGACGACTACCGCGCCGCGGTCGCAGCCGCGCCGGTCATGGCGATGCGCGCGCACATGACCGAGCTGAAGGCGGCGTCGAGCGCCTCGCTCCTGCTCGCGACCAAGGACGAGACTGACGACACGCGGGGCCGGTGGCACTTCCTGAATGCCCTCGATCGCGTCGACGACCCGGCAGTTCGCCATCGCATGATGGAGAACTTCGCGCAGCAATCGGGCGAGTCCCTGCCCGATTTCATCGCCGAGGCTGACTGGGATGGCGAGCGCGACCGCGACCAGGCCCTAGCGCTGATCTCGCCCGAGCGGGATGCGGCCGAGCAGACGCTGCAGGCGATGACACCGGGCGACCGCGCGCATCTCGACGACCGCGCCGCCGAGTGGACCCAGCAGGTGCTCGCGGTGACGCGCGCGGACGGCGCCGACACTGGCGAGGGCGCCGCGAAGATCGCGCGGGTGCTCGGGCCGCGCACGCCCGAGGAGATCGAGGCGATCCGCGCCGCGGTTCGCAAGCAGACCTTCGGCGAGCACGCGATCTACGAGGAGCTCGACCGCTCGATGTCCGGCAAGGACGAGGACGAGGCGGTCGCTGGGCTGTCGGGCGATCCCGTCCACGCCGCGGCGGTGGGCCTGCGCAACGCCGTCGGCGACCCGCAGCGCGCCGACGACGGCGATCGCGACCCCGCGCGCATGAAGGAGATCCTCCGCGGCCTCGACGCGAAGCAGCTCGCCGAGCTGCGCCAGCGCGAGCGGTTCCTCGGGACCGGCTGGATGGTCGACGCCGTCCCCGAAGGCGAGGATCGCGAGGAGATCCGCCGGCTCATCGCGGGCGATCGCGCGGGCGCCGACGCCGCCTATCTCACCGACCTGCTGAAGAAGCCGACCGACGGCATGCTCAGCCTCGACGGCCTCGACGCCCGCCACCGCGCGACGTTCGACGCGCGCCAGCCTGCGAACGTGCTCAAGGAATTCGAGGCCAAGCCTGCCGCCGACGTGATCGCGGCGCGCGCCGCCTGGGACAAGGAAGCCGCAGCGACGGGCGGCGCGTCGTGGGACGACATGCTGGCCGAGCGCTTCGCCGGCGACACGCCGACCTACCTGCGCCTGTCCGCTCTCGCGCGCGGCGACCGCGCCGAGGCCGGGGCGCTCGCCGTCCGGGACGGCATCCGCACCGACCGTCAGGACGAGATCGAGACCGCGCTCACCAATCCCGATCTCAGCAGCAAGGACCCGGCCCGGCGCGCCGCTGCGATCGAGGAGCGCCAGGCCCTGAGCGCGCACGCCCGCAGGCACGACGAGCTGCAGCACCACATCGTCGGGCTCCTGACCGGCCACGGAATCGCCGCGCCCGGGCGCGAGATCGACGAGCAGCTCGACGACCACTATCGCGACTATGCCGAGGCCCGCCGCCCGGAGGTCGACGCCGCGCGCTACCTGTTCGATCCGGACAATTACGATGGTCACCGCGAGGGCACCGCGCACGACGGCCAGATCGCCAGCACCGAGCTGCTCGAGACCGGAGTCCTGTCCAGCGCCACGCAGATCCATCGCGACCGGGACCACGGCGACACGAAGCACGAGGCGGCGATCCTCGATGGTGTGGCCTCGACGCACGACCTCGACCAGCTCGCGGCGGACTTCAAGCGGAAGTACGGCGGCGATCTCCTCGCGGACCCGAAGGCCGAGGTCTACGCGTTCCGCGCCGACGTCGCCAAGGCCACCGGTGACCCGCGATCCCGCGAGGATGTCGCGCGCGCGATCGCTCGCGAGGAGATGGACGCCGAGGAGACCAAGATCGCGAATCTCCGCGAGGTCGGCGTCCGCGCCGAGCGCCGCCCTGACGTCGAGCTGCGGCTCCAGCGCGAGCTATACGCGAAGCAGCACAGCGGCAGCCTCGACGATCACGAGCGCCTGCGCGCCGCGCTCGGCGGCAACATCGGCACCGAGGACCTGGCGCGCGAGCAACTCGCCGCGACCGACGCCATGCTCGAGCCGCGTAAGCACGTCTTCGGGCTGGCGCCCCGCGACCTGGCGCCAGGCACGGATCGCACCCAGTTCGATCGGATCGATCGCAGCCTCACCAGCACCCTCGAGCTCCAGCGCGAGGAGAAGCAGAAGCACGCCGAGCGCACCGGTCGCATCTTCGGGACCATCGCCAAGCTCGCCGCGCTCGTGACCGCGCAGCCCGAGCTGATCGCGATGCTCGACGTCGCCTCGGGCCTCGGCGAGATGGCCATCAAGAGCTCGATCGCCACCGAGGCCTACGACGCCTCCGACGACGTGAAGGGCCTCGCGCTCACCGGCGCGATCGACCTCGCCACGATCGGCCTCGCCCACCTGGGCGCGGTCAAGCCCGCCGCCGTGAGCGAGGCCACCCAGCTCGGCGAGCGCACCGCCGCCCGCGCCCTCGACGAGGGCGCCACCGCCGAGGCCAAGGAGGCCATCGTCAAGGACGGTGCGCGCGCCGCCGCCGGCGAGGCGAAGGCCGTCGAGAAGAGCATCGCGTCGACGCCCGCGACCACGATGGATAGAGGAACCGGCGCGGTCACCGCGCAGGCCGAGCATCACGCGGGCCAGGTAGCGCGGCGAGCCGAGCACGCCGAGCAGCGCGCGCTGCAGCGGGCCGAGCGCGGCGAGAACCCACACGCGGTCCGCGACCGCGTCGACGCGCTGACGGGCGTCGACAAGGGCGCCGAGTACGAGCAGTTCCGCGAGGACATGAAGAGGTTCTACGCAAACCAGGAACTGGAGGCGGCGAACGTCACGCAGGTCCGCAACCGGCGGTGGGATCCGCACGCTGACGGCGCGCACGTGCGCATCGACAGCCAGTACGACGTGCGCACCTTCGCCTACGACAACGAGAATCTCACCCAGGCGTCGATGGACATCCACTTCCAGCCCGGAGCGGGCGTTGCGCCGGCGGAGGTCGCGCGGATGCGCCAGAACGCGGTCGAGGGCGTCGACAAGTACTTCAACTTTGGGCCGCAAGGACGCCTGCACCGGCTGCCCAATCAGAGCCGACTCCAGGTCGAACTGGGATTCGTCGACGAGGCCCATGCCGCCGATCTCGTGGTCGGAGTCGAGCACCCTGGGTTCGATCCGCGCACCGGCGACTGGCGAAGCACGACGCAGACAGAGTGGGTGACCAGCCAGTCCACGCCGACCGTCGCCGCCCACGAGGTCGCACATCAAATGGGCCTAATCGACGAGTACCCGCACGCCAAGTTCCTCCATCGTGCAACGCACCGCGATGGAAGCTTGATGGGAAACTTCCACACCGATGTGGCGCCCACGCGGCTGCACCAGCGTTCCGTCGACCAGATCGGCCACGACATCGAAGTTGCCGAGCACTCGCGGCGGGCTAGCACGCGGACCACAGACCAGTTTCCTGCGGTCTCTCCGAATGCCCCCGTCCTCCCGACACTGCGCCGGGAGCAGCCCTTCGCCCCCGACCGGGTCGCCGACGAATGGCTCGCCCGCCAAGGCGACGTACCCGAACCTGGCACTCGTGCCGAAACTCGCGCCCAGTATCGGGCCCGTCGAAGCGGTGAACGCGCCGAGGCGTCAGTTCGCGACGTCGACGGCCCTTTGAAGAACCCGAACAATCCTTCGCAGAAGGGGCACGGCCACGGGCGCCATGGCTGGCAGACCACCGAGGCGCAGCAAGTAGAACGGGTCGAGACCGGGCGAAACCCCGATGCGCTCGTGGGCGAACCCAACGGCTTTCCCGCCGACGAGGCGTCGCGCTTTGGATCGCCGCAAGCGGAGGCCGAGGCACTCGCCCGCGGGAAGAGGGCGCTGGCGACCCAGCTCGAGACCGAGGCCAAGGCTGCGGCAGCGGCAGGGCTCCCGCCGCCTTCGCTCCTTCAGCCAAACGGACATCCACGACGCATCCGCCCCCTCGTCAAGACCCATCGGCCAGAAGGCTTCGGCACGCAGCAGAAGCTGCGCACGGGCCCCACGGGGGCGCCGCTGCTGGACGCCAACGGCAAGCGCGTCGCGGTACCACACCCGAGCCGACTGGGGCACGCCCGCGTGGTTTGGCAGTACATTCCCGCCGACGACAGATGGGGACCAGTGACGTACTTCCCGGAGAACGTGGAGCCGTGAGCGATGTCCGCTGAACAGATAGTCCTCGACGAGTTCGGCTGCTACTACCTCGCGGACGATCTCGACGTCGGGCCGGGACTCATCCATGAAGTCCCGGCGCTTGCGGCGGCCTCCGCGGAGCGACTCGCGCTCGCGCTTGGCGCCGCCGATCGCGCGCCGGTCATCGCACTACTCCGTGAACTCCGCGATGATCCTGCCCATCGGCTGCACCGAACGATCGGGCATCAGACGCTCCTCCGCTGGAGTAGTCATGACTGGCTCTTCAGGATCTTTCAGCAGATCGCCGACGAGATCATCATCCGTCTCGAACAAGGTGCCAGCGCGCCCGGCGCGCCCACACGCGAGGTGGAGTTCGAGTACGGCAATGAACACAATCCCGTTTCCTCGGTGGGCCGCATCGCGGTGTCGCTCACGAAGGACGGGGACGCTCGATTGAGCCACTGGCGCCGTGATCGGCGGCGCCAGTGGCGCGCAACACAGCGCGACGGACTCTGGGCGACGCTCATGTCACTGCTCGACGCCGCCGCGTTTCCGCGGCAGCCCGACCAGCCTGCTGGAGGCTCGCCACCCGATACTCCGGCCTTCTCTCTCACCTGTCGCGAAGAAGGCGGACGGGCGCGCAGCATCGAACTCGCGCCTGGGGCCGCGTCTAGACCGCACACCGAACTCAAGCGCATGTTCTTCGCGCTCGTCGACCAGTTCAGCACGGACATCCTCGACGCACGGATGCCGCCCGGGCCCACGCTCGTAACCGACGTGGTCGATGAGAGCGAGTAGCTCGCCGCACACGACGAAACGCACATCCACCCAAAGACGGCCTCCAGGCGGGCGCCCGAGCCTGATCGGGGCGATTGCGGAGGAACGAACCTCACGCTTGCCTCGTCCGCGCCACCCCGGCGAGGATCGAGGCAACCGCGCGCGCGACGGCGCGATAGCCCTGGCTCGGAGGCTCCATGACTCGCCTGACCTCGCTCGCCTGTCTCGCCCTGCCCCTCGCGCTGGCCGCCGCCGCTGGCTGCTCGGTCAAGGACCCGCTGTTCTGCGACGCCACCCATCCCTGCACCGATCCGGCGCTCGCCTACTGCGACACCACCGGCGCCTACGCGCCCGATCACATCGCCAACACCTGCATCGCCTCGCCCTTCGACGCCGCGCCGATCTGCACGCCCGGCGCCTTCGACCGCTGCGACGGCGACACGCTCTACCGCTGCGACGCCACCGGCTACGCCTACGAGCCCGTCACCTGCGAGCTCGGCTGCAGCGCCGCCGCCGGCGCCTGCCGCCTGTGCACGCCCAGCTCCACCGCGTGCACCAACGGCACCGTCGCCAGCTGCGACGCAAATGGCGACGTCGTGTCGTCCAAGGCCTGCCCCCTCGGCTGCTTCCAGGACCAGCCTCGCTGCACCGACGTCGATCCGTCCAACGGCCTCGCCCCCTACCTCGACCTCACCACCGCCGTCGGCGTCGACCTCGACCTGACCGACGGCGCGATCATCGACACCTCGACCGGCGCGATCAAGAACGGCGACGGCTCGAGCGTCGTCGTCACCAACACCCTCATCGCCGCGCCCGCGAACGGCGTCCCGATCCGGGTGTTCATCGTGAAGAGCGCGCACCTCCGCAACGTACGCTTCGAGAGCACGGCACGTCCCGCTCCAGCGTTTGCGCTGGTCGCCGACGGTGCGATCAGCGTCGCCGGGTCGCTGGACGCGACTGGCTACATCGGCACCGCCCCAGGTGTGATGGCGGCCGGACCGTGCACTGGGTCTTCCGGCACGTACATCAACGAACCCAACAACAGAACCTATGTGATGGGCTGCGGCGGAGGCGGTTACGCGACTTCCGGCGGGGCTGGCGGAGGCATCAACAACCTGGGCGGTGGCGCTGGCGGTGCGGCTGGACAAGCATTTGTGAATCCGTCGCTAACACCACTTCGGGGAGGCTGCGACGGAGCTGGGTACGGCGACGGCGCCGAGTCCGGTGGCGGCGCGATCCAGTTCGTCAGCCGGACCCGCATTGACTTGGGAGCCGCGGCCACCATCAACGCCAACGGCAACGGTGGGGCAGCGCCTCAGCAGACCCAAGGCGGCGGCGGTTCAGGCGGCGGCATCCTCTTGGAAGCTCCTGAGGTGTCTCTCGCTGCGGGAGCTGCGCTCGTCGCGAACGGAGGAGGCGGCGCGAGCACGGACAACGGCGGAAGCGCGGGCCTCGTCGCGGCAATGGGCGCGCCTGGCGGGGCCTGCGCCGTCCAGACCTCACGCTGCGGAGCTGGCGGAGTCGGTGCCTCTGCGAATGCAGGTCCGGGCGTCGGCGGCTCGGCAGACTACACCAATGCCACCAACGCGTACGTGACCGCCGGTGGCGGGGGCGGTTCTGTTGGCTACGTCCGCGTCAACACGAGCACGGCGACCTATACGAAGGCGAGCGACGTGATCGAGTCGCCGGCGCCATCGACCGGAACGCTCAAGACTCGGTAGCCCTCCGAAAACGACGAAGCGCGCAGCGTCCTTCGCTGCGCGCTTCGCTGAGCGACCCGGAGCGGGTCGCCAGGGACTCAGTTGCAGGTGCCGCCGGCGACGACGTCCTCCGCCTTGGTCGGCAGGATGACGCGCGTCGGCGGGGTGTCGAACGTGTTCAGCGAGACGATGCCGGTGATCGACGCGAAGCACGTGTCGATCGTCGGGTCCTGGCGATAGATGTCGTCATCGACCGCGATCGTCGACGTGCCCTGCGTGACCACGTAGCGGTGGTTCGCGTCCGGCGCCGTCGTCACCTTGACGTTCGTGATCGTCACGAGCGCACCCTGATACGGCGCGGCGGTGGCGACGTCCGTGAGCTGCGCGACCGTGGAGCCGGTGATCGCCGACGGCAGCGTGCCCGGCGCCGCGAGCACCTCGATGGTCGGCGTCTTGAGCTCGTTGAGCCCCATGTACGAGTCGGTCGTCGCCGTGATCTTGATCTTCGCGCCGGGGACGACGCCCGGATCGACATCCGGCACCGACGAGTTGCCGCGGTACACGTAGATGCCGTTGTTCGGCGCGGCCTGGAGCGCGTCCTGGACCCAGAAGTTGCTCTTGTTGAACGTCACGCCGGTGACGTACGCCTCGCTGATCGTCACGGCGCCGGTCGTGCCGGTGTTCACGCCGACCACCGTCGCGGTCGGGAGCGCGGCGCAGCCCGAACCACCACCGACGATCTCGCCCGTCGAGCGCGGGAGGATCAGGTAGTCGAAGAAATAGTCGCCGATGCCGGTGATGCTCGCGAAGCAGTCGCCAGTCGCAACCGCGGGGTCGGGCATCGCGGCCAGGCTCGACTCGACGAACGCCGAGCCCGTGACCGCGAACTTCTGGAAGGTCGGGTCGGGGTTGGTCGTGCTCGGAATGACCTCGGGCGCGCTCAGAGCGGCGGCCTTCTCGACGGTGATGAGCACGCCTTCCCACTTCTCCCACTCGGCGTCCTGCAACTCGGGGGTCGCGAGGGCGGCGATCGCCGCCGCGTCCACCGTCGACGGCGTCGGCACCGTGCCGGTGCCGGTCTTGGTCACCACGATCGCGCCGCCCATCGGCTTCACGAGCTCGGTGGTCTTGTTGGTCGAGGTGTCGGCGGCGAGCGCGAACTCGTCCTTGATCGCGCCGGTGATGTCGACCAGGTCGCCGACCTTGAGCGCCGCGACGTCGGTCGTCGACGCGCCGAACACGAGCACGCCCGAGTACGCACCGCCCGCGGGCTCCTCCACCCAGAAGCCGCCCGTCTTCACGCCGAACGTGTCGATCGCCGTCACCACCACGCCGCGGACCGTCACCGACGCGCCGATCGCGACCTTGTTCGACGGGTCCTGGATGTCGAAGATCGAGACGTCGTCAGGGTTCGAGGACGCGTCGATCTCGGTGCCCGGCTTGGCGTCGGGGTTCGAGTTCGAGCTACTGCGACAGGCGGACGACGCAGCGGCAAGAGCGAGGAGCGTGGTGGCGATCGAGCGGGACGTCATGGTGGTGGGGCCTCTCCGGGGAGCTACGCGCGCGCGCAGCGGCGGTTGTATAGAACGAAAAACGCCCGCCGGGTGAGGCGGGCGTCACAGTCAGGCTACGTTTTTCCGTCGCAGCTGAGGTCGTTACTCGGCCTTCGCGAACGACGGCGCCAGACCGACCAGCTCCACGAACGCCATCGGCGCCGCGTCACCCTTGCGGATGCGGGTCTTCAGCACGCGAGTGAAGCCACCCGGGCGCTTCGCGAAGTGCGGGCCGATCTCGGTGAAGAGGCGCGCCAGCGCGTCGCGGGTCTTGATGATCTTCCGGGCCATCCGCTTGTGGTGGATGATCTTCGCGCGCTCGGCGGGCGTCGCCTTGTCGCCCTTGGCGACGAGGTCGGCGACGTCGATGCCCCACTTGAGGGTGTCATCGGCGAAGCGGCGCAGCTCCTTGGCCTTCGCCTCGGTGGTCTCGATCCGCCCGTGGGTCACCAGCGCGGTGACCAGGTTCGCCCACAGTGCATCGCGGTGCGACGCGTTGCGGTTCAGCTTCCGTCCAATATTACCGTGGCGCATGACGTCCTCGTCTCCAGCAAAAGCTCGCTACGCGCGGGCTCGGATCACTTCAGCAGTTACTTCTTGAGCGGGTTCGGGCCGGGCCAGTTGTCGAGCTTCATGCCCAGCGACAGACCCATCTCGGCGAGGATTTCCTTGATCTCCTTCAAGGACTTCCGGCCGAAGTTCTTCGTCTTCAGCATCTCGGACTCGGTCTTCTGCACCAGCTCGCCGATGTACTTGATGTTGGCGTTCTGGAGGCAGTTGGCCGACCGCACCGACAGCTCGAGCTCGTCGACGGTGCGCCACAGGTTCTCGTTGAGCTTCTCCTGCTCCTCGTTCCGCGGCGACTCGATCGGCTCGGCCATCTCCTCGAAGTTGATGAACAGGTTGAGCTGTTCCTTGAGGATCTTGGCGGCGAAGGCGACGGCGTCGTCCGGGCGGATGGCGCCGTTGGTCCAGACTTCGAGCGTCAGCTTGTCGTAGTCGGTCTGCTGACCGACGCGAGCGTTCGTGACGATGAAGTTGACCTTCTTGATCGGCGAGTACAGCGCGTCGATCGCGATGGTCCCGACCGGCAGGTCGGCGGAGTGACGCTCGGCGGGGGCGTAGCCGCGGCCCGTGGCCACGGTCAGCTCGATCGCGACCTTGCCGTCGCGGGCGAGCGTGCAGATGCGGTGCTGCGGGTTGAGCACGTTGACGCCATCGACCAGCGTCAGGTCCGACGCGTAGACCGGACCCTCACCGCTCTTGTCGAGGCGGATCGTGTAGGTCTTGTCAGTCTCGACCCGGAGGAGCGTCTCCTTCAGGTTGAGGATGATGTCGGTGACGTCCTCGATGACGCCCGGCAGCGAGGTGAACTCGTGCAGCGCGCCCTCGATCGACACGTGGGTGATCGCGGCGCCCTGGAGCGACGACAGCAGCACGCGGCGGAGCGCCACGCCGAGGGTCGTGCCGAAACCGCGCTCGAGCGGCTCGCACGCGAACTTGCCGTACGTCTCCGACCGCTCCTCGATGTCGAGCATGCGGGGTCG
Organism: Deltaproteobacteria bacterium; assembly: GCA_021413675.1. Classification (GTDB taxonomy): domain Bacteria; phylum Myxococcota_A; class Polyangia; order Haliangiales; family Haliangiaceae; genus JAIOQA01. The sequence goes on from JAIOQA010000047.1 coordinate 32,766, forward strand.
GATCAGGTCGCGCCAGTTCTTCGCCATGAAGGCGGTCTGCTCGGGGGTAGGCTCCACGGGTCTCCTGTCGATCGTCAAAGAAGGGTTGGGTGCCTGCGCCTGCGTTACAAGATCACGCAGTCAGGCTTGTGTCGCGTCGCGGTTGAGGTTGGCCGTTGCCCGTCATGAGCACCGGCCTCAAACGACTACTTCGAGTAGAGCTCGATGATGAGCTGCTCGCGGATCGGCAGCGTCACGTCCTCGCGGGCCGGCATCTGCTTGATGGAGCCCTTCCAGGCGTCCTTGTCGAGCGAGATCCACTGCGGCACGCCGCGGCGGTCGACGCCGGTCAGCGCCTCGATGATGCGCGTGATCGTGCGCGAACCCGACACGACCTCGACGACGTCGCCCGGGCGAACCAGGTACGACGGGATGTCGACGCGCTTCCCCTTGACGGTGAAGTGGCCGTGGCGAACCAGCTGGCGAGCCTCGGCGTGATCCGAGGCGAAGCCCATGCGGTAGACGACGTTGTCCAGCCGGCGCTCGAGCAGCTGGATCAGGTTCTCACCGGCGACGCCCTTCATGCGGGTCGCCTTGTGGTAGTAGCCGCGGAACTGGCGCTCGGCGATGCCGTAGATGCGCTTCGCCTTCTGCTTCTCGCGCAGCTGCTCGCCGTAGTCCGACCGCTTGCGGCGGCGCGCCTGGCCGTGCTGGCCGGGCGGATAGCTGCGGCGCTCGTAGCCGCACTTGTCGGTGTAGCAGCGCTCTCCCTTGAGGAAGAGCTTCATGTCCTCGCGCCGGCAGAGGCGGCAGACGGGTCCGGTGTAGCGTGCCATGGTCTTCTCGCTTGGCTCTGGTTCGGGCGGGGTTCAGACGCGACGGCGCTTGCGCGGGCGGCAACCGTTGTGCGGCACCGGCGTGCAGTCGCGGATGAGGTTGATCTTGAAGCCCGCCGAGTTCAGCGCGCGGAGCGCCGACTCACGACCGGCGCCGGGACCCGTCACGAGGACGGTCACGTTGCGGACGCCGTGCTCCATCGCCTTCTTGGCCGCATCCTCGGCGGCGAGCTGGGCGGCGAACGGCGTCGACTTGCGCGACCCCTTGAAGCCACACGTGCCCGACGAGGACCACGCAAGCACGTTGCCGCTCACGTCGGTGATGCTGACGATCGTGTTGTTGAAGGTCGCCGCGATGTGGGCGATGCCGGTCTGGACGTTCTTCCGGACCTTCTTCTTCTGCTTGGGCTGCGACATCGGTCAGTGGCCTCGTGGTGCGAGTGCGGTGGAGGTGGTCCGGGCGGCGATCACTTCTTGACCGCGCCCATCTTCTTGACGGCCATCCGACGCGGGCCCTTGCGGGTACGCGCGTTGGTGTGGGTGCGCTGGCCGCGAACCGGCAGGTTGCGCTTGTGGCGCGTGCCGCGGTACGCGCCCAGGTCCATCAGGCGCTTGATGTTCATCTGCACGTCGCGGCGAAGGTCGCCCTCGACGCGGTAGTTGGCCTCGATGGCGTCGCGGATCTTGCGGACGTCGTTCTCGTCGAGGTCATCAGACTTCTTGTCGGGCGACACGCCAGCGTGCTTCAGCACGACGTTGGCGGCCTTGCGACCGAGTCCATAAATGTACGTGAGGGCGATCTCCATCCGCTTGTTACGCGGAAGGTCGACACCAGCGATGCGGGCCATCTTCGAAGCTCCTTACCGAATGCCGACGGGAATCAACCCTGGCGCTGCTTGTGGCGCGGGTTGGTACAAATGATGCGAACCACGCCCTTGCGCTTGATGACCTTGCACTTGGGGCAGATGGGCTTGACCGAAGCTCTGACTTTCATGGCGTTTTCCCTGCGATCGCTGGCGTGGTAACTCAGTCGTTCCCGGGGTTGCCGGGCGTGGAAGAGGCCCGGGTCAAGACCCAGGGCCCCTCGTCAAGAATCGCGATCGTGTGTTCGAAGTGCGCGGAGAGCCTGCGGTCTTTGGTCACCGCAGTCCAACCATCATCCAATAGCTCCACGTCAGGAGCCCCGGCGTTTACCATGGGTTCCACGGCGATGACAAGTCCCCGTTTCAGGCGTTTTCCCTCGTTGGGGGCGCCAAAGTTAGGAACTGCGGGCTCTTCGTGCATGCGCTGGCCGATCCCGTGGCCGACGAACTGGCGCACGACGGAGTAGCCGCGCTCCTCGGCGTACTTCTGCACGGCCGAGCCGATGTCACCGATCCGATTGCCGATCCGGCACATGTCGATGGCGGCATTGAGCGCCTCGCGGGTGGTCTCGACCAGCTTCTTCTTCTCGGGCGAGACCTCGCCCACCATGATCGTGCGCGCCGAGTCGGCGCAGAACCCCTGCTTGCCGATCCCGAAGTCGATCCCGATGATGTCGCCGTCCTTGATCACCTCGTTCTTGCGAGGGATGCCGTGGACGATGACCTCGTTGATCGACGTGCACAGCACCGCCGGGTACGGCGGGCTGGCGTAGCCGAGGAACAGGCTCTTCACGCGGTGCTTCTCGATGCCCGCGCGCGCGATGCGATCGAGCTCCCAGGTCGAGACGCCCGGCTTGGCGGCCGCGCAGATCTCGTCGAGGATGGCCGAAAGCACGAGACCCGCCTCGCGCATGAGGCGGATCTCGTCGAGGGACTTGAGCTGGATGCGCACGTCCCCGCCCTACCCGTGACTCAGCGCGCCCGCGCGGTGGCGCGGCCGCGGATCCGCGGGCCCTTGGGACCGGCGAAGCCTTCGTAGTTGCGGGTGATGAGGTGCGACTCGATCTGCTGGACCGTGTCGAGCGCGACGCCGACGACGATGAGCAGGCCGGTGCCGCCGAACGCGAACGGCACCTGCATGTACTTGCGGAGCAGCGCCGGGATCATGCAGACCACGGCCAGGTACAGCGCACCGGCGAAGGTGATGCGGTTGAGCACCTTCTCGATGTACTGGGCGGTGTTCTTGCCCGGACGGATGCCCGGGATGAAGCCGCCGCTCTTCTTGAGGTTGTCCGCGACGTCCACCGGGTTGAAGACGACCGCGGTGTAGAAGTACGCGAAGAAGACCACGAGGGTCGTGTAGATCGCGTTGTAGCGCCAGTCCGCCGGGTGCAGCACCGAGGCGAACTCCTGCAGCCAGCCCGAGCCCGACATGTTCGCGATCTGGACCGGGAACATGAGCAGCGAGGAGGCGAAGATCGGCGGGATGACGCCCGAGACGTTGATCTTGAGCGGCAGGTAGCTCTGCGCGCCCTGGTACATCTTCCGGCCGACCTGGCGCTTCGTGTACTGCACCGGGATGCGGCGGTGGGCGCGCTCGAAGTAGCAGATGGCGGCGATGGTGCCGATGATGAGCAGCACCAGGAAGATGATCGACAGGCTGCCGGTGTCGCTCGACCCGCCGCCGCTGAAGAGGCGGACCAGCGCGTCGGGCATGTCGGTGACGATGCCCGCGAAGATGATCATCGAGGAGCCGTTGCCGATGCCGCGCTCGGTGATCTGCTCGCCGAGCCACATGATGAACGCGGTGCCGGTCGTGAGGCTGATGATCGTCATCAGCTCGAACGAGAGGCCACCACCACCGACGACGACCTCGGCGCCACCCTTCGACAGGCTCTCGCAGTACTGGGCGATGAAGTAGCCCTGGATGGCCGCGAGGAGGATCGTGCCGTAGCGGGTGTACTGGTTGATCTTGCGGCGGCCCTGCTCGCCTTCCTTGTTGAGCTGGTCGAGCTTGGGCACGACCACGGTCAACAGCTGGATGACGATCGAGGCGGACACGTACGGCATGATGCCGAGCGCGAAGAGCGACATCCGCTCGAGCGCGCCACCGGCGAACATGTTGAACATGCCGAGGAACGAGCCGGTGCCACCCTTGGTGACGACGCTCGCCATTTCGACGCGGTTCACACCAGGGATGGTGATGAACACGCCGACCCGGTAGACCGCGAGCATCGCCAGCGTGAAGAAGATGCGCCGGCGCAGTTCGGGAATCTTGCCGATGTTGGAGAAGGTGTTGGCCACGGTTCCCTGCGCTGGCCCCGCAGTTGCGGGGCCGTTGGAGTGCGACGAGTTGTAGCGCGCCGGCGGCCGAGGTCAACTACCCGAAATACGGGTATTCGACATCGAGGCCGGGCCGACGCGCCGGCGTGCGCCGGGTCGGCCGTGGCGCGCTACAGCCCGATCAGGCCTGGGCGGCCGGGGTCGGTGACTTGGTCGCGAGCTCGAGCGCCTGGCCGCCCGCCTTCTCGATCTTGCCCTTGGCAAGCTCCGAGAAGCGGTGAGCGTGGACGGTCAGCTTCTTGGTCAGGTCGCCCTCGCCAAGGATCTTGATGACCTTGGCCTTCTTCGGGACGAGGCCCTTCGCGCGCAGCGCCGCGATGTCGATCGTCGCGCCGACGTCGAACACGCTCTCGAGGGTGCCGACGTTGATCGGGAACGCCTCGACGCGGAACGGGTTGGTGAAGCCGCGCTTGGGGAAGCGCATCTTCATCGGCATCTGGCCGCCTTCGAAGCCGAGGCGTGCGCCGTGGTGACCGGGGCGCGCCTTCTGGCCCTTGACGCCCTTACCGGACGTCTTGCCGGTGCCCGAGCCGCGGCCGCGACCCAGCCGCTTCTTCTTCTTGGTCGCGCCGGGGTTCGGAGCGAGGTCTTCGAGTTTCGTGCCCATGATGCTACCTCTGCCCTACTCGACCGGCTCGACCGAGACGAGATGGCTGACCTTGCGGATCATGCCGCGGATCGCCGGCGTGTCCTGGAGGATCACCGACTTGTGAGGACCACGCAGGCCCATACCCGCGAGGGTACGGGTCTGCTGGTCGGGGCGGCCGATGCCGCTCTTGTGCTGCGTGACCTTGAGCTTGATCGCCATGACACTCAGCTCCGGATCTCGGCCAGCGTCTTGCCGCGGAGCTTGGCAACCTGATCCGGCGAGCGGAGCAGCTTGAGCGCGGCGACGGTGGCGTGGATGACGTTGTGCGAGTTCGACGTGCCCAGCGACTTCGTGAGGATGTCGGTGATGCCCGCGACCTCGAGGACCGGACGCACGCCGCCGCCGGCGATCACGCCGGTACCAGGAGCGGCCGGACGGAGCAGCACCTCGGCGGCGCCGAACAGACCGGTGACGTCGTGGGGGATGGTGCCCTTGACCAGCGGGATGCGGAACAGGTTCCGCTTCGCGCGGTCGGTGCCCTTGCGGATCGCCTCGGGGACCTCGTTGGCCTTGCCGAGACCGGCGCCGACGTGACCGTTCTGATCACCGACGACAACCAGCGCCGAGAACGAGAACCGACGGCCGCCCTTGACGACCTTCGCGCAGCGGTTGATCGCGACGACGCGATCGACGAGCTCGCCGACTTCTTCGGGATTGATCGACATGTTCGGTCCTTCGCTCAGAACTGGAGGCCAGCGGCGCGGGCGCCGTCGGCGACTTCCTTCACGCGGCCGTGGTAGATGTAGCCGTTGCGGTCGAAGACGACCTTGTCGATCGACAGCGCGAGCAGCTTCTTGCCGATCGCCTCGCCGACGAGACGGGCGCGGTCCTTCTTGGCCTTGCCCTCCGTCGCCGGCTTGACCGCCGACTCGACGTCCGACGAGGTCGCGATGACCTTGCCGGTCGCATCGTCGATGGCCTGGGCGTAGATGTGCTTGGCCGAGCGGAACACCGACAGACGCGGACGCTCCGACGTACCCGTGACGCGCTTCCGGATCGCGGCCTTGCGGCGCTGCCGGCTACGCTCCTTGTGAACAACGATCTTGATGTGACCAGCCATAAGTATCTCCCGATCCTAGGTGTCGCCCACGGTTACCGCGGCGGTGCCAGGATCACTTGCCAGCAGTCTTGCCGGCCTTTCGGAGGATGGTCTCCTCGACGTACTTGATGCCCTTGCCCTTGTACGGCTCGGGCGGACGGAAGCTGCGGATCTTCGACGCCGCGGCACCCAGGAGCTCGCGATCGATGCTCGCCAGGATGAGCATGTTCTTGTCGACCTTGGCGGTCACGCCCTCGGGGAGCTTGTACTCCACCGGGTGCGAGAAGCCGAGCGACAGCACGAGCATGGTGCCCTTGACCTCGGCCTTGTAGCCGACGCCGTTGATCTCGAGCTTGCGCTCGAAACCATTGGTCACGCCCGTGAACATGTTCGCGCACAGCGCGCGCATGAGCCCGTGGGCCGCACGCTCCGGCCCCTGCTCACCCGAGCGGGTGAACACGAGCTGGCCCTTGTCTTCCTTGATCTCGATCGCCTTGTGGCGAGGGAGCTTGAGGGAACCCTTGGGGCCCTTGACCGCCACCGCTTCCGCGGTGATCTGGACCTGGACGCCCTTGGGGATCTCGAGAGGCTTACGACCGATGCGCGACATGGTTCACCAGACCTCGCACAGGACCTCGCCGCCCACGCCGCGCTTGCGCGCTTCGCGATCGGTCATGACGCCCTGGGAGGTGGAGAGGATGGCGATGCCGAGGCCGTTGCGGACCTTGGGAACACCGGTGGCGGGAACGTAGGCGCGCTGGCCGGGGCGCGACACGCGGCGGATGCCGGTGATCGCGGAGCCCGTACGACCGTCGTAACGCAGGGTCAGCGCGAGCTTCCCCTGGTGCTGGTCTTCGACCGTCGCGACACCATCGACGTAACCCTCAGCCTTGAGGATCTCGGCGATGCGAAGCTTGAGGCCCGAACGCGGGCACTCGACGGTCGACTTACGCGAGCGGATTCCGTTACGAATCCGCGTCAAGAAATCGGCGATGGGATCTGTCATCGACACGGGGCTATCTCCTCACCAGCTCGACTTGATGACGCCGGGGATGTCACCGCGGAGCGCGAGCTCGCGGAAGCACAGGCGGCACATCTGGAACTTGCGCAGATAGGCACGCGCACGACCGCAGCGCTTGCAGCGGTTCTTCTCGCGGACCTTGAACTTGTGCTTCTTGGGAAGCCGATCCTTGTGCGTGCTCATTGCGCCGCTCCTGCCGTGACGGCCTGGCGGAAGGGAAGCCCGAGGTGCCCGAGGAGCGCCTTGCCCTCGGCATCGGTCTTCGCGGTGGTGACGATGCTGATGTTCATGCCCTTGATCGAGTCGATCTGGTCGTACTCGATCTCCGGGAAGATGATCTGCTCGCGCACACCGAGGGTGTAGTTGCCGCGACCGTCGAAGCCCTTCGACGACACGCCGCGGAAGTCACGGACGCGGGGCAGCGCGATGTTGCAGAGGCGATCGAGGAACTCCCACATCCGCTCGCGGCGCAGCGTCACGGTCACACCGATCTTCTGGCCCTTGCGCAGGCGGTAGTTCGCGATGTCCTTCTTCGCGCGGGTCACGACCGGAGCCTGACCGCAGATGAGCTTGAGCTCCTCCACGGCATGCTCGATGAGCTTCGCGTCCTGGTTGGCGCGACCGAGGCCCATGTTGAGCGTGATCTTCACGACGCGCGGGACCTGCATGACGGAGGAGTAGTTGAACTCCTTCATCATCGTGGCCTTCACGGTCGTGTCGTACGTGGCGCGCAGCCGGGGAGGCGTCTCGCGCTTGTACGTCGGCGCCGGTCCAGTGGGCTCGGCCGCCTTCTTCTTGCCCTCGCCCTTCTGGCGCGGGGCCTTTTCCTTCTTCGGCTGGGCAGGCGCCCCGCCGGTCTGTTCGTCCTTGGCCATGGTCGTGCTCCGCCTGGATCAGAGGCCAGGGTTGGGGAACTTGGTGCCGCTCTTCACGCCGACGCGGAACTTCGTGCCGTCTTCGACGACGACGCGAGTCCGAGTACCGCGGCCGAGCTTCTCGTCCCACAGCAGCACGTTCGAGAGAGCAATCGTGCCCTCCTTCTCGAGGATGCCACCCTGGGGATTCTTCTGGCTGGGCTTGGTGTGCCGCTTGACCATGTTGATCTTCTCGACGACCACGCGGTCACCGACGACCTTCAGGATCTTGCCGCGCTTGCCCTTGTCCTTACCGGACGTGACGACCACCAGGTCGCCCTTGCGCACGTGAGACATCACAGCACCTCCGGCGCCAGCGAGATGATCTTCATGAATCGCTTGGCGCGGAGCTCGCGCGCGACCGGCCCGAAGATGCGGGTACCGATCGGCTCGTTCTCCTTGTTGATGAGCACCGCCGAGTTACCGTCGAACCGGATGAAGCTACCGTCCGTACGGGCGATCTCCTTCTTGGTCCGAACGATCACGGCGCGGGCGACCTCGCCCTTCTTCACCTTGGAGCCCGGGATGGCCTCGCGGATCGACACGATGATGACATCACCGATCGACGCGTAGCGACGGCGCGAACCGCCGAGCACCTTGATGCAATAGACCTTCTTGGCGCCGCTGTTGTCGGCGACATCGAGAACGCTGGTCTGCTGGATCACGACGCAAGCTCCTTGCTCTTCGAGATCGTGCGCAGGACGCGCCAGCGCTTGGTCTTCGACATCGGGCGGGCCTCGACCAGCTCGACGACGTCGCCGACCTCGCAGGTGTTCTTCTCGTCGTGCGCCTTGTACTTCACGCGGCGGGTGACGAACTTGTGGAACCGGCGATCGCGGACACGGCGGATGACCGTGACGACCACGGTCTTGTCCATCTTGTCCGAAGTCACCGTGCCGGTGATCGTGCGGCGTGAACCGCGAGTGTCTTCGGTCTCAGTCGTGGGAGCAGACATGGCTCTCAGCTCTCCTTGCGCGCGCGACCCTGCGTCTCGAGGCCGAGGTCGCGGTTACGCAGGATGGTCAGGATCTTGGCAACCTCGCGCCGCTTGGTCTCGATCGCAGCGGTGGAGGGGACCTGGTTGGTGTGCTTGCCGAGCTGGAGCCGGAACAGCTCGTCGCGGGTCCGGTCGAGCGCCTGGAGGAGCTCAGCGTCGGGAAGGTCGCGCATGCGCGCGAGTGCATCGAGGGACTTGCTCACAGCGAAGGCTCACGAGAGATGAGGTGGGTCTTGATCGGAAGCTTGTGGTGAGCGCGATGGAAGGCTTCCTTCGCGATCGTGATGTCCACGCCTTCGACCTCGAAGATCACGCGGCCCGGCTTGACGCGCGCGACCCAGAACTCGACCGCGCCCTTACCGGTACCCATGCGGGTCTCGGCCGGCTTCTTGGTGACCGGGCGATCGGGGAAGAGGCGGATGTAGATCTTGCCCAGCTTCTTGACCGAGCGGCTGATCGCGACGCGGGCGGCCTCGAGCTGACGAGCGGTGATGTAGCCCGGCTCGGTGACCTGCAGGCCGAAGTCGCCGAAGGAGACCTCGTTACCACCCTTGGCGATGCCGCGGGTGTGGCCCTTCTGCTGCTTGCGGAACTTGGTGCGCTTTGGGGAGAGCATCGACATAGGCGACTCCGGATGACTCGGCGGTGACTAGCGCGGGGGCGTGCGGGGCGGCTGGTCCTTGCGACCGGGCAGCACCTCGCCGTGGAACATCCAGCACTTCACGCCGATCGAGCCGTACGTGGTGTGGGCCTCGGTGAATCCGTACTCGATGTCGGCGCGGAGGGTGTGCAGGGGCACGCGGCCCTCGCGGTACCACTCACGGCGCGACATCTCGGCGCCGCCCAGGCGGCCGGCCGACGCGACCTTGATGCCCTTCGAGCCGAACTTCATGGCGGTCTGGACCGCCTTCTTCATGGCGCGGCGGAAGGCGATCCGGCGCTCGAGCTGCGTCGCGATGTTCTCGGCGACGAGCTGCGCGTTGGTCTCAGCCTTGCGGACCTCGATGATGTTCAGGAACACCTCGTTCTCCGTGAGGGCCTGGACTTCCTTCTTGAGCGTCTCGACGCCCGCGCCACGCTTGCCGATCACGATCCCCGGACGAGCCGTGTGGATGTTGATCTTGCACTTGTTCGCGGCGCGCTCGATCTCGATGTAGCTGACACCGGCGTGGTGGAGCTTCTTCTTGATGAAGCCCTTGAGCTTCAGATCCTCGTGCAGCCACTTCGCGTAGTTCTTTTCCTCGTACCACCGCGACGACCACGTCTTGATGATGCCGAGGCGGAAGCCCGTCGGATGCGTCTTCTGACCCATGGTGATCCTCAGTCCTCGTCGCTGACAACCACCGTGAGGTGGCTGGTGCGGTGATTGATGCGGTTCGCGCGGCCCATCGAGCGGGGCATCCAGCGCTTGGCGACGGTCCCACCGTCGACCATGATCGTCTGGATCCGCAGCTCGTCGATCGAGACGTCGCCACCCGACTTGTCCTCGGCGTTGGCGGCGGCCGACTTGACGGCCTTCGAGATCAGGCGCGCGGCCTTCTTGGGCATGAGGTCCAGGAGACCAACCGCCTCCTCGACCGCCTTGCCGCGGACGAGGTTGGCGACGACGCGCATCTTGCGCGGCGAGATCGAAAGACCTCGGACGAAAGCTCTAGCTTGCATGGCGTGCCTTACTTCCCGACCTTGCGGTCGCCCGAGTGGCCCATGAAGGTACGGGTCGGCGAGAACTCGCCGAGCTTGTGGCCGACCATGTTCTCGGTGATGAACACCGGCAGGAACTTCCGGCCGTTGTGCACGGCGAAGGTCAGACCGACCATCTCCGGGATGATCGTCGAACGGCGCGAGTACGTGGTGATCACCCGCTTGTTCGGGTTGGTCTCCTTCTGCGCGTTCGCGATCTTCTTGTTGAGGTACTTCTCGACGAAGGGTCCCTTCTTGACGCTACGGGGCATGGACAGGTCCTCTGATTCGAAGGGGTTCGGAGATCACTTGGCGCGGCGACGGACGATGAACTGGTCCGTGCTCTTGTTGTGGCGAGTCTTGTAGCCCTTGGTCGGGATGCCCCAGGGGGTGCACGGGTGCCGGCCACCAGAGGACCGACCCTCGCCACCACCCATCGGGTGATCGACCGGGTTCATGGACACGCCGCGCTGGTGCGGACGCTGGCCCAGCCAGCGCTTGCGGCCGGCCTTGCCCCACTGGATGTTCGCGTGCTCGGAGTTGCCGATCGAGCCGATCGTGGCGCGGCAGTCGACGTGCACGCGGCGCATCTCGCCCGAGGGCATACGCAGCGTGGCCCAGTCGCCTTCCTTGGCCATCAGCACGATGAGCGTGCCGGCGGCGCGACCGACCTGCCCGCCTGCGCCGATCTTGAGCTCGACGCAGTGGATGTCGGTGCCGACCGGGATGAAGCGCAGCGGCAACGAGTTGCCGGGCTTGATGTCGGCCGACTTGGCGGCGATGACGGTGTCACCCACGCCCAGCTTGGCCGGGGCGAGGATGTACGTCTTCTCGCCGTCCGCGTACTGGAGGAGCGCGATGCGCGCCGAGCGGTTCGGGTCGTACTCGATCCCGAGGACCTTCGCCGGCACGCCGGTCTTGTTCCGCTTGAAGTCGATCTTGCGGTAGCGCTGCTTGTGGCCGCCGCCGCGGAAGCGCGAGGTGATGCGGCCGTGGTTGTTGCGGCCGCCGGTCTCGGGCTTGTGCTCGAGGAGCTTGACCTCGGGCGACTTCTTCGTGATGTCGCCGAAGTCCTGGCTCGACATGCCACGCCGACCAGGCGACGTCGGCTTGTACTTGGTGATGGCCATGGCGGCTTACACTCCCTCGAAGAACGAGATGTTGTCGCCGGGCTTCAGCGTGACGTACGCCTTCTTCATGCCCGGGCGGCGGCCGGCGAAGCGACCCACGCGCTTGACCTTGCCGCGGACGATCAGCGTGCGAACGCCGGTGACCGAGACCTTGAACAGCGACTGGATGGCCTGGCGGATCTCGATCTTGTTCGCGTCGGGCGCGACTTCGAACACGATCTGCTGGGCGACGTCGGTGCCCTCGGCGGGCGCCTGAGCGGCGCCGCCAGTCTCGCGCAGGCGGGCGCTCTTCTCGGTGAGGAGCGGCCGCTTGATGATGCTCTGGGGGGTACGCATGGTCGTTCCTAGCTCAGCGCTTCAGCGCCGCCTCGACCTGCTTGACCGACGACGACGTGAACACGACCGTCTGGTGGCGCAGGATGTCGTAGACGTTCAGACCCTCGGGCGCGAGCCACTTGGAGACCGCCAGGTTCGCGGCGCCGCGGGAAAGGAGCGTGTTGTCCTTGCCGTCGACGATGAGAACCTTCTTGTCGGGCTGGGCGTAACCCAGAGCCGCGAGCGCCTTGGCGACGCTCTTGGTCTTGCCGTCGACCGCGAACTTGTCGAGGACGATCAGCTGCTTCTCGCCGGTGCGCAGCGAGAGCGCGGCGCGGAGCGCCTGCTTCTTCGCCTTGCGCGGCATCTGGTACTCGTAGCTGCGCGGCTTGGGGCCGAACACCGAGCCACCGCCCGACCAGTGCGGCGCCTTCTTGCTGCCCTGGCGCGCGTTACCGGTGCCCTTCTGCTTCCACATCTTCTTGTTCGATCCGCGGATCTCGCCCATGCGCTTGGTCGAGGCGTTTCCGCCGCGGCGCTTGGCGAGCTGCCACTTCACGACCTCCCACAGGAGGTGCTCGTGGACCTCGGCGGCGAAGATCTCGTCATCGAGGTCGATCGCCCCGACGTTCTTCCCGCTGGTGTCCTTGACGTCTAGCTTCGGCATGGCCGTTTCTCTCTTAGATGAGGAGGAGCGCGCGCCCGCTCAGGTCTTGATCTCGACGTCGACGCCCGCCGAAAGGTCGAGCTTCATCAGGGCGTCGAGGGTCTGCTGGGTGGGCTCGAGGATGTCGAGGAGCCGCTTGTGGGTGCGGATCTCGAACTGCTCACGCGACTTCTTGTCGGTGTGCGGCGAGCGCAGCACGCAGTACTTGTTGATCTTGGTCGGCAGCGGGATGGGCCCCGCGACCTTCGCGCCGGTCCGCTTGGCGGTCTCGACGATCTCGCCAGCGGACTGGTCGAGAAGCTTGTGGTCGTACGCCTTCAGGCGGATGCGGATGCGAGGAGTAGTCATGGTCGTGGGTCCCTTGCGACTCAGGCGATGATCGAGGTGACGACGCCGGCGCCGACGGTCTTGCCGCCCTCGCGGATGGCGAACCGGAGGCCGCCTTCACACGCGATCTTGGTGATGAGCTCCACCTCGACCTTGATGTTGTCGCCCGGCATCACCATCTCCATGCCGGCGGGCAGC
>JAIOQA010000014.1 GCA_021413675.1 Deltaproteobacteria bacterium
AGCGTGTCGGGGCTCGCGCGCACGTCGCGCACGCCCGGGCGCACGCGGCTGGTGAACTGGTTCCACATCGACGCCAGCAACATGCCGGGCGCGGTCGGCCGGCTCGGTCAGCTCCACCTGATCGATCTGCCGGGCTACGGCTACGCCGAGGTGCCGATGGCGATGCGCGCGAGCTGGCAGCCGCTGATCGAGGCGGTGCTGGCGCAGCGGCCGACCCTGCGCGCGGTCGTGCTCCTGCTCGACATCCGGCGGGAGGTCGAGCAGGAGGAGATCGACTTCGCGGCCTGGCTCACCGATCGCAAGCTGCCGCTGGTGGTCGCGTTGACCAAGGCCGACAAGCTCGGCAAGGCCCAGCGGCCGCCGGTCGCCGCCGCCGCCAAGCGCGCGCTCGGCCTGCGCCGCGAGCCGGTGCTGTGCTCCGCGCAGGACGACTTCGGTCGCGACGAGCTGTGGCGGGCGATGGCGGCCGCCGCGCTGCCGCCGTTGCCGTGACGCTCGCGATCGAACCGATGACGCTCGCCGACCTCGACGAGGTCGACGCAATCGAGCAGCACTCGTTCAAGAACCCGTGGCCGGCGCAGGTGTTCCGGGACGAGCTGACCCGCGAGTGGGCGCGGGTCGAGGTCGCGCGCGATGGCGCGACGCTGGTCGGCTTCATCAACTACTGGCTGGTGAAGGACGAGGTCCACCTGCTCGCGATCGCGAGCCACCCCGATCACCGGCGCACCGGCGTCGGCCGCGCGCTGCTCGCGCACCTGATGGCGCTGGCCGCGGCGCGCGCCAGCTCGATCGTCACGCTCGAGGTCCGGCGCTCCAACACCGCGGCGATCACGCTCTACGAGGCCTTCGGCTTCGTCACCGTCGGCGTGCGCCGCGGCTACTACGCCGAGGACAACGAGGACGCGCTGGTCATGACCTGTACGCTGGCCGCGCCGTGACCACGGCCGGCGCGCGGGTCGAGCTGCGGATCGAGCGCGACGCGCTGACGCTCGCGCGGTCTCGGGTCGCGGCCGCGCCGACGCTGGTGTTCCCGCTCGAGACCGCGGTCGTGGTCGTGCGGATCGGCGCGCACGAGGAGCGCGTCAGCCGCTCGGCGTTCGCGCTGGTGCCGGCGCGCGCCGCGTACGCGATCGATGCGCCCGCGACCGGCGCCGCGGTGGTCGCGACGCTCGCGCTGTCCGAGGCCGTGCGCGCCGCGGCGGTCCGCGACTACGCGCCCGACGTGAGCGCGCGGCGGCTGGCCGAGGTGCTCGCGAGCCCGCGCTTCCTGACCCGCACGCGCTGGATCGACGAGCTGGTCCATCGCTACGTCTTCGAGCGCGCGGTGTGCGCGCGCCAGGCCAGCAAGGCGGCGCGCTTCCTCGAGGTCGAGCTGACGAAGGAGGTCTACTTCCTCGGCGTCGAGCAGCTCGAACACCGTACGCGCAGCTCGGTGGTGTTCGAGGGCGACGCGCTGGTCGCGCGGGCGCGCGCGTGGATCGAGGCGCACCTGTTCGAGCCGTTTCGCATCGAGGAGCTCGTGCGCCATTGCCACGCCAGCGAGTCGACGCTCCTGCGCGGCTTCCGGCGCGAGCTCGGCGCGTCGCCGCTGGCCTACCTCCGGCGGCGCCGGCTCGACGAGAGCCTGCAGCTGCTCGAGTCCGGGCGCTACGCGGTGACCGAGGTCGCGACCCGGGTCGGCTACGAGACGCCGTCGGCGTTCGCGGCGGCGTTTCGCCAGCAGTTCGGCATGGCGCCATCGCGCACGCGGCCGACGATCGGCGCGCTACCGGCGCACGGCACGCCACCGGCGCGACGGCCGCGCCGCCGAGGTTGACGGCGGCGCGACGGCGCCGCGATCGCGCGGCGCGCATGGTGCGCGCATGCGGATCTCACCTCTCGCGTGTCTGTTCGCGATCGGCGTCGGCTGCGACGCACCGGCGCTCGACGCCCCACCCG
>JAIOQA010000015.1 GCA_021413675.1 Deltaproteobacteria bacterium
CGCAGGCGGCGGCGGTGGCGAGCGCGGCGATCGCGAGCTTCATCGCCCGACGGTCGCGCGGGCCCCGGGCGCGGTCAAGGCAGGCAGCGGCCGGTGAACGGCTCGCACGCGAGCTGCGCCCACGGCGGCACCGACGGCGACGTCGTGACCGACGTCGGGCACTGGTCGTCGCTGGTGCAGCGCTTCACGCAGAAGTTCTGCGCGAGGTAGGTCGTGCACACGAAGCCCGCGCCCATGCCGGCGCAGTCGTGGTCGGTGTCGCAGAACGTGCCGCAGACATCGCGGGTGTCGGCGTCGGCGACGAAGAAGAAGCTCGCGCAGCTCGCGCCGCTGGCGCAGTCCGACACCGAGTCGCACGCGCCGCCCGGCGGGATCGTGCCGTTGCCGTCGAGGCGATCGCAGGCGCCGCCGTTGCAGTCGCCGCGGTAGAGCTGGTTGCGGAAGGTCGCGGCGCAGTCGGCGGTCGACGTGCACGCGTCGGTCGTCCGGTGCGCGGACAGCGTGTAGGAGGCGGCGGTGGTCTGGGCCTGGCTGCCGAACAGCAGCACCGAGGCGTAGTAGGTGCCCGCGGGCAGGTAGGTCAGATCGATCGTCTCGGGGTGCTCGTAGTACGACAGGCCCATCGTCTCGCCGTGGCTGTCGTAGATCGCGAGATCGAGATCGGCGCCGCTCGGCCAGTCGAGCTGCACCGTCCAGTCGTCGCCGGGGTGGGTGACGGTGAACGCGAAGAAGTCGCGCTCCGCCGACGGCGCGTTGCAGATGTGGCCGGTGGCCGAGGCGTCGCCCTGGGCGTTGGGGGTCATGGCGCGCGCGCCGGCCGGGCCGTCGTCGGCGTTCTCGATCGGCGGGCCGTCGTCGTTGGTGCACGTGCCGGTGCCGGGCTTGCACGTGTGGGTCGCGCCGTCGCACAGCGGCGCGGTGCCGCTGGTGCAGTCGAACGAGGTCTCGCACTGCACGCAGCGGCCGTCGAAGCAGGCCGGCGTCGTGCCGCCGCAGTCCGGATCGGCCGTGCACTGCGCGCGATAGACGTCGAGGGTGAAGCTGCCGTTGGAGGGCGGCTGGCTGGCGTAGTAGTCGACGGCGATCCACGCGGTGGTGTCGGTGGCGACGAACCGGTCGGTCTCGATGCCGGTCGTGGTCGCGTCGACGTAGAGCGCGCACTCGCTGACGGTGGGGCCGCCGTCGCCGGAGCAGCCGGTCATCACGTAGAACGAGACGTCGGCGGTGGACTCGACCCGCACGACGTACTCGACCCCGACCATGAGGCCGTCGATGCGGACGACCTCGTCGGGGCCCGCGGACTGCATGCCGTAGGGCGCGTCGACGTCCGTGCAGGTCGAGGGCGCGCGCAGGTCCGCGCTGGCGCTGCCGAGGTCACCGGTCAGGTGGGCGGGCAGGGCCTGGGCCGTCAGGTCGGGCTTCGCGACCGTGGGGCACAGCGGGCTGGCGCCGTCGGGGCGCGCGTCGGGCGCCATCGTCCCGTCGCTGCCCGCGTCGGCGGGCGCGGCGGTGCCGCCGCCGCACGCGGTGAGCGCGAGCGCGACCGCCAGTAGAAGAGCCCCGCGAGTCATGGATCGAGGGAACGTTTACGCCATCCCGGGGCGGAGGTGATCGAACCGCGATGACATGCGATGGCCCGGGCGCGAACCTGAGATCACAGCCGCTGGCAGGAAAAATCCAGTGTGGTTGCCGCTCGTTGTGCGGCCGGGCACGGGGGCGACCGGTGATTGCCAGGTCGCGGGCGGTCGCAGGTGCCGCAGCGCGTCGGTCCTGGAAGGGGACCGGTCAGTGCCCGCGGCGGCGGCGATCGCGGCGGCGATCGTGCTCTTCATCGACCAGCGCGACGTAGTCGAGCGGCTCGTCCTCGGCGGGCCAGCCCAGGGCGGCGCCGCCCAGCTCCTTCACGCGGTCGGTGAACACCCGGGCGATCTGCTCGAACGGCGGCAGATCGGTGCGACCGGTCAGCGCGCCCGACTTGGCGGCGGCCTGGGCCTCGCCGGCGAGGCGCAGCGCGACCTCGCGATCGAGGCGGCCCCGGCGCAGGAGGTCCTGCAGCGAGTTGGCGAGGCTGGCCAGCTCGAACTGCCGCGAGTCGAGCATGTCGAACGCGACGAACAGCACCTGGCGCGCCGAGAGCACGCCGTCGCCGTAGAGCACGACCGCGGTCTGGAAGTAGTTGTAGACCGGCACCAGCCGGCGGCCGTAGCGGCGGAACCCCTGCGGCGGCGAGCGCCGGTCGAGGTGGATGAACATCCGCTTGACCGGGTCGCCCTTGGGCACGCGGCGCGCGAGCTCGAGGGTGCGCAGCGCGTCGTCCTCGTAGGTGCGCGCGGCCTGCAGGATGCGCTCGAGATCGGTGGCGCTGACCCGCTCGGCGAGCAGATCGGCGTAGAGGCAGTAGATGATCGCGTCGGCCTCGGCGTCGTCGCCGAACAGGGTCTCGGCGGGCGCCGCCGGCGAGTTGCACCGGCTCGCGAGCAGCGCCGGCAGCTTGTACGGGATCTGGGCGCGCAGCGCGCGGAACCGGCCGCGCAGGATGTTCTTGAGGTTGTTCTTGAGGACGAACTCGTCGAACTCGACGCCGTCGAGCGCGAGCTTGGCGGCGAGCACCTGGCGCATCTGGGTCGGGCTGCCCGACACGATCGTGATGCGGTGCTCGCTCGAGCGCAGCGCGCGCAGCAGCGCGGCCGCGCCGGGATAGGCCTGCTTGTCGGCGGCGTTCTCGAACGCGGCCTTGGCGAGGTCCTTGATGCTGTCGAACTCGGTCCGCAGGTAGGTCTTGTCGAGATCCCAGCGGAACACGTGGCGCGGCACCGCCTGGAGCAGGCCGCTCGAGGACGGCGGCGGCCCGAGGCCGAGGCGGTGGCGGAGGGTGCCGAGGAGCGACATCGTCAGGGCGTGGGCGCGACCGGCGCCGCGAGGCGGCGGCGCTCGTCGAGCTCCGCCATGGTCCGGGCGATCGTGCCGCACAGGTTGCCGGCCAGCGCCTTGTTGGCGACCTTGATCGCGTTGGTGATCGCGTGGGCGTTCGAGCGGCCGTGGGCCTTGATGAACAGGTGCTCGAAGCCGAGCAGCGGCGCGCCGCCGTACTGCTGCCAGTCGGTGATCTGCTTGAGCTGATCGATCGCCGACGACAGCGCGAACAGGCCGAGGCGCCAGGCCAGGCGCTCCTTGTGGGCGTAGCGCGCGAGCCGCACGACGGTCTCGGACACGCCCTCGAGCATCTTGAGCACGACGTTGCCGACGAAGCCGTTGCAGACGATCACGTCGGCGAAGCCGCGCGGGATGTCGAGGCCCTCGACGTTGCCGATGAAGTTGAGCTCGGTGGTCGCGAGCAGGAGCTCGTGCGCGGTCACGACCGCGGCCGGGCCCTTGCCGGCCTCGGCGCCGTTGGACAGCAGCGCCACCCGCGGGCGCCGGTTCTTCGAGACGACCTTGGCGTAGGCCGAGCCCATCACCGCGAACGTCACGAGGTCCTCGGCCGAGGCGTCGATCGTCGCCCCGACGTCGAGGATCAGCGAGAACGGGTCATCTTTGTCGCCGCGGCGCAGCTCGGTCGGGTAGACCGCGGCCAGCGCCGAGCGGCGCACGCCGGGCAGGAGCTTCCAGCGGCGCGCGCAGGCCAGCACCGAGGCGCCGGTGTTGCCGGCGGAGACCAGCGCGTCGCCGTCGCCGCGCGCGACCAGATCCGCGGCGACCGCGATCGAGGCGTCGGGCTTGGCGGCGAGCGCCTCGGCCGGCTTCTCGTCCATCTCGACCCGGGCCGGCGCGTGGTGGACCCGGACCCGCGCGCCGTCGTGGCGGAGCTGCGGGAGGATCCGGCCGAGCACGGCGGCGTCGCCGACCAGGATGATCTCGGCGCCGAGCGACAGCGAGGCCTCGGCCGCGCCGCGCACGATCTCGTCGGGGGCGAGATCACCGCCCATGGCGTCGACGACGATGCGATGCACCGCTGCAATATAGCCGGGACCGTCGCCCAAGTCGCGGCCCGGACGACCCGATGGCTTGACGGGCGTGCGCGATCGCGTACAGCGTTCAGCGTGGCGCGCAGCACGTGGCGATCGGCGGAGGGCGGTTCGCGGTGGCCGCTGGCGCTCGCAGCGCTCGCGGCCTGCGGCGGCGATCGGTCGCCGCCACCGCCGCCGGCCCCGACGACGATCGCGTCGATCGACGCGGGCGACGCCGGCGCGAGCGACGCCGCGCCGCCGAGCTACCGGGTCGCGCTGCAGCGCGGACGCGCGCTGGCCCAGGCCGGCGACTGGCGCCGGGCGATCGACGCGTTCGAGGGCGCGGTCGCGGCCGATCCCGACGACGCGCGGGCGCGGTCCGAGCTGGGCTGGGCCGCGCTGCACGCCGGCGACCTCACGCTCGCGGCGCAGGCGTCCGAGGCGGCGAGCGCGCGCGCGACCGGCCAGGTCAAGGCGGCGGCGCTCTACAACCTCGGGCGCGTGCACGAGGCCCGGGGCGATCGAGCGGCGGCGGCCGGGGCATATCGCGCGTCGCTGGCGCTGCGCGCGTCGAAGACCGTGGCGACGCGACTGGCCGAGCTCGAGGCGGGCGGGGCGGTCGCGCCTGTGGTGGTCGCGCCCGTGGCGGTCGCGCCCGTGGTCGTCGCGCCCGCCGCGCCACGCGCGGACGCCGCCGCGCGGTTCGCCGACGTGCGCGCGTACTGCGCGGCGATCGCCGCCAGCGACGACGAGGACGCCGGGGCGGTCACCTGCGTCGAGCCGGTGCCGCTCGCCGCCGGCGTCGATCGGATCGCGCTGACCGGGCCGATCCGCGCGGTCCGCGTGCTCGGGGTGCTCGGCGACCTCGACGACGTCACCTGCGCGCTGTGGTTCGACACCGGCGCCGGCGGCCGGGTCGCGGGCGAGGTGCCGTGCCGCACGACCACCGCGGTCGGCACCGACTGGGCCGCGGTGACCGCGCTCGAGTCGCCAGCGCCCGGCCGCGTGATCGCGCGGTTCGCGCTCGGCACCGCGCTCCGCGACGCCGACGATCCGCGCGCCCCGCGGTTCGCCTGCCAGGAGATCGTGCTCGCGTGCCGCGTCGACGACGGCGGCGCGCGCTGCACCCCGGCGGCGCCGATCGCCTGGGCCGCGACCTGCAGCCAGCCCGCGCCGGGCGCGGCGCCGGCGATCGCCTGGGACGAGCGCGCCCCCTGGCAGCTGACCGGCGATCACCTGCTGGTGCGGCCGGCGCGCGCGCGGCCGGCGCCCGAGGGCACCGTCGAGCTGACCGCGCTCGACCTGCCGCTCGCGCCGTAGCGTCACCTCACGCTCGATCGCCGAGCATCGCCGGTCGGCGGCGAGTATGCTGACGCCATGGGCGCGGACAGCGATGCGGAGCTGCGCGCGCGGGCCGAGGCCGAGCTCCGGCGGACCGGCCGCAGCGTCGAGACGGTGCGGCAGATCCACATCGGCCAGACGATCAGCATGGGCCACGGGTCCGATGGGGTGCCGCGGATCGCGACCGCGCCCGCGCGCGATCGCGATCCGACCACGCTCGACGAGCCCGAGCGCTTTCCCGTCCCCAACTGGGACCGCTACCAGTCGATCCGCCTGCTCGGGCAGGGCGGCATGGGCCGGGTGTTCCTCGCCCGCGACCTGCGCCTGCACCGCAACGTCGCGATCAAGTTCGTGCGCGGCGACGACCCCGACGACGTCCGCCGGATGATCGCCGAGGCCCGATCGCAGGCGCGGGTCAACGACGAGCGGGTCTGCAAGGTGTTCGACGTCGGCGAGGTCGAGGGCCGGGTCTACATCGCGATGCAGCACATCGACGGCCGCACGCTCACCGATCTGGTCGACGACCTGACCTTCGAGCAGAAGGCGCTGGTGCTGCGCGGCGCCGCGCTCGGGGTCAACGAGGCCCACCGCGTCGGCCTCATCCACCGCGATCTCAAGCCCTCGAACATCATGGTCGAGCGCGCCGGTGACGGCGAGCTGCGACCGTACGTGATGGATTTCGGGCTCGCGCGCGACTGGAGCACGAGCGACACGATGACCGGCACGGTGCTCGGCACGCCGCAGTTCATGGCGCCCGAGCAGGCGCGCGGCGAGGTCAAGCAGCTCGATCGCCGCGCCGACGTCTACAGCCTCGGCGCCACGCTCTATGCGCTCCTCACCGATCGCGCGCCGGTCGAGGGCGGCAACCCGCTCGAGATCCTGTCGCGCGTGTCGACGGTCGAGCCGGTGCGGCCCCGGGCCCTGGTGCCCGATCTGCCGCTCGATCTCGAGGCGATCGTCCTCAAGTGCCTCGAGAAGGATCGCGGCAAGCGCTACGACTCCGCGCGCGCCCTCGCCGACGATCTCGGCCGCTTCCTGGCGGGCGAGCCAGTGCTCGCGCGCGTCGTCGGGCCGAGCTACCGCCTGCGCAAGTGGCTGCGGCGCCGGTGGCGGCCGATCGCCGCGACCACCCTGGCCCTGGCGGTCACCGGCGGCGCGCTCGCGGTCGTGGTCTCCGAGCGGCAGGCCGCAGCCCGGCGCGAGGCGCTGGCCCGCAGCTTCAGCGCCCGGGTCGAGCACATCGAGGCCCAGGCGCGGTACTCGGCGCTGGCCCGGCTCCACGACATCCGCCCCGATCGCGCGCAGATCCGCGCCGCGATGGACGCGATCACCGCCGCGATCGCCGACGAGGGCGACGCCGCGCTCGGCCCCGGCCACTACGCGCTCGGCCAGGGCTACCTCGCGCTGGGCGACGACGCGCGCGCCGAGGACGAGCTGCGCGCCGCGTGGCAGACCGGGTTTCGCGATCCGCGCGCGGCCTACGCGCTCGCGCTCGCGCTCGGCCACCGCTACCAGCACGCGCTGCGCGAGGTCGAGCTCCTGCCCGCCGAGCTGCGCGCCGCGCGCCGCGCCGAGGTCGAGGCCCGCTACCGCGATCCCGCGCGGGCCGCGCTGCGCGAGAGCGATGGCGCCGAGGTACCGTCGCGCGAGTACGTGGCCGCGCTGCTCGCGTACTACGAGGGCCGCTTCGACGACGCGCTGCGCGAGCTCGACGCGATCGAGCCGAGCCGGCTGGCGTGGTTCTACGAGGCGCCGCTCCTGCGCGGCGAGATCCTGCGCGCGCGCGTCACCGCCAACGCGCAGCGCGCGACGCCTGCGCAGCTCGCGGCCGACCTGGCCGACAGCCGGCGCGCGATCGCCACCGCGGCCGCGATCGGCGAGAGCGATCCGGCGGTCCACGTCGCGGCCGGCGAGCTCGAGGCGACCGCGGTGCGGCTCGAGGTCTACGGCTCCGGCGAGGTCACCGCGCCGTTCGATCGCGGCGTCGCGGCGGCGGGCCGCGCGCTCGCGCTGGTGCCCGACGACGTCGACGCGCTGACGCTACGCTCGCGGCTCGAGCGCCGGCTCGCCGAGTACCGCGGCGGCCGCGGCGAGGACGCCAGCACGCTCTTGACCCAGGCGGTCAACGACGCGCAGCGCGCGCTCGCGATCGCGCCGGCGCGCGACGACGTGCGGCTCGAGCTGGCGCAGGTCTATCTGCAGTGGGGCGAGTACCGGCAGGGGCGGGGCGAGGATCCAGCCGAGCAGCTTCGCCAGGCCCTCGACACCGCGACCACCATCGCCACGCCCATGAGGGACGCCGCGTTCTACACGCTCGTCGGCAACGTGCACCTGATCCTCGCGTCGTTTCGCGATCGCAACGGCCAGGACTCGCTGCCCGAGTGGAGCCTCGCGATCGACGCCTATCAGAGCGCGATTCGCGCCGACGGTCGCGTGAGCTCGGCGTGGCTGCTGCTCGGCAACAGCTACGCGATGCGAGCCGCGAAGTCCGGTGCTGCGGATCCCGACGGCGACCTGCGGTTGGCGGTCGACGCGCTCGAGAAAGGGCGGATGATGGATCCGTCGACGTACGTCCCTTCGTTCTATCAGGGTAACGCGTACGCACAGCTCGCCGAGCGCGCGCAGGCGCGCGGCGACGACCCCAGCGCGGATAGCGCGCGCGCGGTGGCGGCGTATCAGCAAGGGCTCCGTGTCGCGCCTCGCGTGCCGATCCTCTACAACGGCATCAGCATCGTCCGGACCGAACAGGCTGTCGCGGCCTGGGACCGCGGCGACGACCCAGGTCCGTTGCTGGCGCAAGCGATCGAGGCGGCGACGCAAGCGATCGTGGTCGCGCCCGATCAGGGCTTCGGGTTCAACAACCTTGGCGACGCGCTGTCCCGGCGCGTGACGTACGAGCGCGTGCGGGGCCGTGACCCGCGGCCGGCCGCGGGCGCTGCGATCACGGCGTTCACCCGCGCGCTTGCGCGGATTCCGGATGAGCCGACGATCCTCGTCGGGCTCGCCAGCGTGCACGTCTCGCTGGCCGCAGCCGCGGTGGCCCGTGGCGAAGAGCCCGAGCAGGATCTCGGGACCGCGGACAGCATCACGGCTCGCGTGATCGCCGCGAATCCATCGTTCGCGAGTGCCCATCAGGCCCGCGCGGCGGCGCTCGCCGTGCGGGCGCGCTGGCAATCGCGCGCCGGCCGCGCCGCCTCCGCGACGCTGGAGGACGCGGCGCACGAATACCGCCGCGCGCACCAGCTCGAGCCCGCCAACCAGGACATCCTGCTCGAGTTCGGCATGTTCTGCCGCCAGCGCGCGGTAGCGCAGCTCGCCGCGGGCGCCGACCCTCGCGCCGCGCTCGACGAGGGCCGCGCCATCGCCGACCAGATGCTCGCGGCTCGTCCTGCGTGGACAGCCGCGCGCGCGCTGACCGCGGGGCTTCGCGTCCTCGAGGCGGCGTCGTCCGGGAGCCCCGACGCCGTGCGGCGAGCAGCAAGCGCGGCGAGCGCGGAGCTTGCGGCGTTGCGCGCAGGCAACCCCAACCTCGATGCGGTCTGGCGCGCGGAGTGATCCGACTCAGGGCTTGATGACAACGGTGCCGTTCAGGCCACCGCCGCCCGTGCCGTCGTCATAGTCGTCCGCTTCCTCCTCGTCTTCCTCCTCGTCCTCGTCTTCCTCCTCCTCACCCTCGTCCCCATCGTCATCGGCGCTGTCGCCGCCGTGCACGATGACCTCGTCCTTGTCCTCGTCCTCCTCCTCGTCGTCCGCGTACGACCCGCTCGGGCTGCCGGTCGGATAGATGGAGAGCGTGAGGGTCGTGCCCGCGCGGATCGTGTTGAGCAGCGTCCACGAGGTCGCGTTGCGCGGGACGGAGTAGGGCGGGCTGCCGCTCGTGAACACCGCCTGCGGCGGGTTGGTCGAGCTCGGCGTGCCGATCCACGTGTAGACCGGGACCGCGTCGGTGGCGGTCGACTGCATGAAGACCTGGCCGTTGAACTTCGCGTCCGTGTTCTGCGGGCTGAAGTTGGGGTTCCCGGGAGCCGGGTTGTTGGTGACGCTGATCGTTGCCATGGGGAGTTCCTGGTCAGCCGGGCCGCGACGGCGCCGGTGATTGCGGCCGCGCCGCGTCGACCACCGCGATCGACGCCGCCTCGGCGACGTTGCGAGCTCCAGCCAGATCGCGCGGGGGCGCACTACCGGACCAGCCCACGGCGTGATCGTCTGTCGGCGCCCGACCGCGTGTCAACGCCGCCCCGCCGATTCGCCGCGAAGATCCGCGCCGCGCTCCGTCCTCACGGTGAACCCACTGGAGGACACCCATGAACGACACGAAGACGACACCGACCGGCCCCGCGCGCCTGGCCGCCGAGCGCGCGCGCGCCCGCGAGCTCGGCCTCGCGGTCCCGCCCGGGATCCACGACGCGCGCGCCGACCTGGCGCGCATGGTGATCACGCCGCCGACCGCGCCCGGGCCCGCGCCGCGGGTCGCGCCGCCGGGCGTGCCGCACCGCCTGCGGACGCCGCACCGCCCGACCAGCGCCGCGGCGCTGCGCGCGGCGATCGCCGACCGCCTCCACCACATCGACGCCGGCGCGCGCGAGCAGGTGCCCGCGCTCCTCGACGCCTACGGCGAGCTGGCCGCGGGCGCGACCGCGACCGAGCCCGAGTTCGTGAGCCTGCAGCAGCGCGTGATGATCGCCGCGTTCGGCCCCGACTACCTCGCGCGCCTCGCCGCCGGCAAGGTCACCCACACCCACGGTCACGCCCCCGGGAGGAAGTCATGAGCGTCTTCGCCGAGTTCTACAAGGACGTCGACATGGGCGCGCCGGGCGAGTCCTTCACCCTCGACAACAACTGGCGCTATCGCTGGATCTCGTTCGGCGGCACGCTGAATAACGAGATCACGTCGCTGCGCGCGACCGCGTTCGAGGGCGGCGCCGGCAACGTCTACGGCTTCACCGACAAGGGCTACCTCGGCAACTACGCCTCGCTCAACCTCACGCCCGAGATGGTCGCCTGGTACGGCCACGTCGGCGGCGCGCTCAACGACGACATCGAGTCGGCGCTGATGGTGAACCGCAACCCGCGCGGCGAGGTTGCGATCGATCTGGGCGCGCAGATCGGGCCCGCGTTCGCCGCGCAGTTCGACGCCGCCGCCGCGGGCACGCAGGTGTCGCGCACCGCGGAGCCGCGGGTGTTCACGCTGTTCTGGCCAGGTCACGATCCGGGCGAGATCTTCGTCAGCATCGAGCAGGACCTGAACGTCGCGCTCGACTGGTGGCCCGACTACGCGGCCCAGGTCCGCTACGACGTGAAGGTCTACCGCACCGCCGACGGCCACCTCGACGCCTACGTCGCGTGGGTCTACACCTGGGTCGAGGGCGGCCTCTTCACGGGGAAGATCGCCGACGAGCTCAAGCCGCGCATGGTCGCCGCGGCCGCGACCCTGACCGGCGCGCTGCGCGACAAGCTCGCGGCCTTCGCCGCGATCAAGGTGGCCGACGCGTACCTCCTGCCGGGGCCGCCCGCGAAGGAGTACGCCGAGATCCGCAACGCGCGCGACGGCTCGACGCTGGTCCTGGTCTGGTAGCTCAGCGCGACTCGACGATCAGCCACGACGCGCCGATCTCGAACAGCGCGACGCCGCAGCTGCCATCGGCGGCGATGAACAGCGCGGGATCCCCGTCGAGCTCGTCGAGGGCGGCATCGAGCTGCGCGCGATAGTGCCCACCGCCCTCGTCGATGAACACGCCCGGGGTCGCCCTGCGCACGCGCGCGAGCGCCCGGGCCTCGCGCGACGGCGCGGGCGCGCCCACCAGCTCGATCACGTGCGCCGGATCGAGCGCATCGACGAGGTCGCGCGCCCCGGCGCGCTTGCGCCACGGCACGCACAGCGCGGTCACCCGCGCGCGCTTCGCGGACCACACGTAGCGCGCGATGAACGGCACCAGCGCGGCCGTGACCTCGGCATCGGTCGCGGGCGCGAGCGGGAAGGGGCGGGTGGCCATGGGCGCGCTCTCGGCCGGCGGCGCCGCGGGTTGCGGCGGCCGGGTGGCTACAGGTACGCCGGGTCGCGGTGCTCGCCCAGCTCGCTGCGGAACAGGTCGCAGATCTCGCCGAGCGTGACGTGCACCTTCACCGCCGCGAGGATCGGCGGCATGACGTTGATCGCGTCGTCGGCGAGCGCGGCCTTCACGGTCGCGAGCGCGGCCTGGGCGGCGGCCTCGTCGCGCGCGGCGCGCACCTGCTTGACGCGGTCGACCTGGCCGGTCTCGGTGGTGTGCTCGATCTTGAGCGTCGGGATGTTGTCGCCCTCGCCGGGCGACACGTACTTGTTCACGCCGACGATCGCGCGCCGCTTGCTGTCGACCTCGCGCTGGAACTCGTAGGCCGAGCGCGCGATCTCGCGCTGCGGGTAGCCCTCCTCGACGGCGCGCACGATGCCGCCCATCGCGTCGATCTTGTGGATGTACTCCCACGCCGCGGTCTCGACCTGATCGGTCAGGGTCTCGACGAAGTAGCTGCCGGCCAGCGGATCGGCGACCGCGGCGACGCCGGTCTCCTCGTAGATCACCTGCTGCGTGCGCAGCGCCAGCTCGGCGGCGGCCTCGGTCGGCAGCGCGTAGGTCTCGTCGAAGCTGTTGGTGTGGAGCGACTGCGTGCCGCCGAGCACCGCGGCCAGCGCCTGCATCGTCGTGCGGACGACGTTGTTGAGCGGCTGCTGCGCCATCAGCGACACGCCGGCGGTCTGGGCGTGGGTCCGCAGGATCCACGAGCGCGGGTTCGTGGCGCCGAAGCGCTCGCGCATGATCGTCGCCCACATCCGGCGCGCGGCGCGGAACTTCGCGATCTCCTCGAAGAAGTCGTTGTGGACGTCGAAGAAGAACGACAGCCGCGGCGCGAAGTCGTCGACGGCGAGGCCGGCCTCGAGGCCGAGCTGTACGTAGCCGATGCCGTCGGCGAGGGTGAACGCCAGCTCCTGCACCGCGGTCGCCCCGGCCTCGCGGATGTGATAGCCGCTGATCGAGATCGTGTTCCACTGCGGCATCTCGCGGGCGCACCACGCGAGCATGTCGCGGATGACGCGCATGTGGCCGCGGATCGGGCTGATCCACTCCTTCGGCGCGATGAACTCCTTGAGCATGTCGTTCTGCAGCGTGCCGCGCAGCTTCGACGGCGGGACGCCCTGCTTTTCGGCGACCGCGACGTAGAGCGCGAGCAGCACCGCGGCTGGCGCGTTGATCGTCATCGAGGTCGACACCTGGTCGAGCGGGATGTCGCCGAACAGCCGGGTCATGTCGTCGAGCGACGCGACCGAGACGCCCTCGCGTCCGACCTCGCCGAGCGAGCGCGGGCTGTCGGGGTCGTAGCCCATGAGGGTCGGCATGTCGAAGGCGGTCGACAGGCCGGTCTGGCCGCTGGCCAGCAGGAACTTGAAGCGCTGGTTGGTGTCCTCGGGGGTGCCGAACCCGGCGAACATGCGCATCGTCCACGGCTTGCCGCGGTACATCGTCGCGTGCGGGCCGCGGGTGAACGGGTAGCTCCCCGGATCGCCCAGGCGCTGCTCGTAGGACCAGCCGCGGGCGGCGAGATCATCGGCCGTGTAGGTGGCCTTGAGCGGGATTCCCGAGAGCGTGCGGACCGTGGGATCAGCGTGATCGGGCTTCTGAACGGGCGCCATGCGCGGTTGTGTACCACGTCGTCGGCCGCAGGCGGTCGGCGTCCGGGACACCGGAGCGGGCCCCGCGCCGCGCCGATCCGGGGAAGGTGCGGTGGTACGCCGCCGTATCATCTCGCACACCCGCGAAACGAGGCCTGGCCATGATGATCGCATCTCCGGAAACGCAGCAGGGAATCGCTGACTACTTCGGCGGCGGCGCCTCGTCGGGGGCGGGCGCCGCGGCGGGCTCGGCCATCGGCGGCGGCCTCGGCAGCGCCATCGGCAGCCTGTTCGGCGGGCCCCTCGGCGGCGCCGCGGGCAGCTCGGTGGGCGGCTGGGCCGGCGGCGCGCTCGGTGGCGCCGTGGACTCGATCAGCAGCCTGTTCGGCGGCGGCAGCGGCTACTCCGGCGGCGGCGGGTCGAGCGGCGGCGGCGGCGCGAGCGGCGGCTGGGATCTGGGGCCGGGCGAGCAGGAGGGCATGTTCCTGGCGTCGGACGTCACGCTCAAGCGCGACGTCGCGCCGATCCAGGGCGCCCTCGCGCTGCTCTGCTCGCTCTAGCGTGTCGATCCTCGATCGGCTCATCCAGCTCCGGGGCGTGACCTGGACCTGGAATGACGCGTCGACCGCGCTCGGCAAGACCGCGGGCGCGCCCGACGCCGGGGTCATCGCGCAGGAGGTCGAGCGTGTCTTTCCCGAGCTGGTCCTGGTCAAAGATGGATACCGCCACGTGAACTACACCGCGCTCATCGGGGTCCTGGTCGAGGCGGTGAAAGAGCTCAAGGCCGACAACGACAGCCTCCAGGCGCGCATCGAGGCGCTCGAGGCGCTCGCCCGGGCGCAGCCGCCGAAGGACGAGAAGAAGCCCGCGTGAACGCGACGGTCATCTGGGACCTCGAGACCGACGCGCCCGAGCTCGTGCCGCACGTGCCCGGCGCCGACGGCTTGCTGCAGCGGCTGCGGGGGCCCCTGGCGCTGCCCGCGAGCACGGTCGCGGTGGGCGCCGGCCAGATCCGCCCCAACGGCCACGACCGCGCCTTCTACCAGGAGGTCGACGGCGGCGTCGTCGCGCTGAAGGGCAGCGAGCCGACCTGCGGCGACTTCCCGGCGTGGGTCGAGCGCATGGCCAAGGGCCACGTCCACGTCGAGATCCAGCTCGGCACCGCGGCGATCGACACGCTCCTGTCGCGCGCCGAGCTGCGCGCGATCGACAAGTGGCCGCTGATCGAGGGCAAGGTGCCCGGCGCCTGCACGGTCCGCGAGGCGCTCGCCGAGGCGCGCGCGGCGGCGGCGTTCCAGCGCGCCCACGTCGCCCGCTACGGCACGGCCGCGCGCGTGCCGCTGCCGCTCGCGGTGCTGCGCTGGCCCGACGAGGTCGTCGCGCAGGCCGCCGCGGCGCTCCGGCCACACCTCGCGGAGCGCACCCGCCCGATCGTCGAGCACGCGCTCGCCGACGGGCTCGGCGCCTACGCGTACTTCTACCCGATGATCCCGTACCGGCTCTGGCACCTGACGGTGCGCGACGCGGTCAGCGGCGGCTATCCCGCGCGCAGGGACGCGATGGCGGGCCACCTCGACGCCCGCGTGATCGTCGAGCGCTGGATCGAGCTGGTCGCGCGGATGCTGGCGTGCGGCTTCGTGCCCAAGGATCCCGGGGCGCTGCCCACCGGCGACTGCCTGCAGCCGCAGAACGCGATCATCGACGGCGGCTTCGCCGATGTCGAGAGCCTGGTGCCCAGCACCGGCCTCGACGATCGCGCGCTGGCTGATGCCCTGCGCCGCACGATCGCGGAGCTCGCGGCGACGATCACGCGGTTCCTGCTGGGCCGGCAGGCCGCGACGCCGGCGTTTCGCGATCGGATGGCGGATCTGCACGCGCACGTCTGGGCGGCGATCGCGCGGCAGCTCGGCGCTGACCCGCCTGTGGATCCGCGGATCGCGTCGCTGGTCGCGCCCGCGAGCGCGTGGGAGGGGCTCGATCGGATCTGCGCGCTCGCGTTTCCGTAGCGCCTACTCGGTGTAGTGCGAGAACGCGGCGGCGTCGTGCGTGCGCACCGGCGGGATCGGCTCGATCGAGCGCACGACGTCGTCGAGGATCGCCGCGTTGGCGTCGGCGTGGGCGTCATCGGTCTCGAGCCGCAGGAGATGCACGTAGCGATCGCCGACGACGACGTTGGTCGCGCGCCGGGCCTGCCCATCGAGCTGCGCGCGGAACGTGATCCGCTCGCCGGTGAGCCCGGTCGCGGTCGTGGCCGGGCGGCGCTCGATCAGCTCGCCCTGGACGTACTCGGCGGCGAGCTTCTCGAACACGTTCGCGTGCAGCGCCGCCGACGCGCGCTGGCCGGACGGGCGGGCGTGAAAGACCGTGATGGTCCCCGGGTTCGTGGGATACGCGGGTGCGAACCACACGTCCGCGTGGAGTCGCTCGAGGCGATGCCAGCCGCGCGGCGCGGCGTAGAAGTAGCGCCGCCAGCGATCGGTCCCCAGGCCCAGCGAGCTCGCGAGCGCCATGCCGCGGACGATGGCCGTGATGTCGAGGTGCGCGGGCCGGACCACGCGCCCATCGATCGACAGCATCGCGCTGTCGCCGACCACGACCGCGATCGTCCGCCGGATCTGCGCATCGCCGGGCCGCGCGACGAACGCGGCGATCGCCGCGTGCTCGCCCTCGTCGGTGCAGAACCCGCGGGCGGCGCCGATCTCCTCGAACGCCGCGCCGCCGAGGCGCACGGCCGTCATCTCGTCGAGCAGCGCGCGCACGGGCTGGAGCGGGATGCCGGTGCGGATCCGGATCGCCGCGTACATCGGATCCGGCCCGACGAGCAGCACGCCGCCGTCGACCGCGCGGCGGCGCCAACCGGCCAGAGGGTCGCTCACCGCCGCATGCTACCGTGGCCGCGGATGAAACGGTTCGCGTTTCCAGTGCCGGCCGGATGGGTCGCGGTGAGCCCGGGGCAGTTCACGATCGGCGACGCCACGCTGCGCGTCTCGGAGCTGGGCCCGATGCCGGAAGATCTGCCGCGCTACCTCGGCGGGCAGGTGCGGCAGCTCGCCGCGGGGCGGCCGGTCGCGCCGGTGGAGCCCGCCGCGCTGGCGCTGGCCTCGGGCTGGCCGGCGATCGCGATCGACGCGACGATCGGCCTTGCGCGCCGCGTGGTCATCGCGATCGAGGTCATCGAGCTCGGCGTGATCGCGCACCTCGATGGCCCGGTCGGAGCGGTCGAGGCCGCGCGCGCCGCGGTCATCGACGCGCTGGGCGCGGGCGCGGTCGAGTGGGGCGCGCCGAGCCAGCCGACGCTCGCGGAGATCTTCGCGGGCGTGCCGCGCGACGCCTGACGCCTCGCTATCGATGAGCTGTCCGGCTTCCGGACAGCTCAGATCGCGTCGCAGAACTCGATGCGGCGCGGGACCTTGTACGGCGCGAGGTTCTTCGCGCAGTGGTCGATGATCTCCTCGGCGCCGCACTTGGACTTGGCGACGACGCGCGCGATCACGACCGAGCCGGCCAGCGGGTCGGCGACGACCAGCGCCTGCGCCGCCTTGATCTTGGGGAACGCCTCGAGGCAGCCCTCGACCTCGCCGAGCGCGACGCGCTTGCCCTCGACCTTGACGACATCGTCCTCGCGGCCGGTCAGGAACACGCGGCCAGCCTTGTCGATGCGGCCGAGATCGCCGGTGCGGAACCAGCCGCCCTTGTCGCTGGTGCCGATCCCGACCATGCCCGAGCCGCGGGTCGCGACGACCTCGTGCTCGTACGGGCCGATCGAGCGGGGCGCGAGCGCCTTGCTCTTGACCCAGATCAGCCCCTCCTTGGTCGGCGGGGTCGCCTTGCCGTCGGGGCCGGTGATCTTGACCTCGACGCCCGCGACCGGCTTGCCGACCGAGGTCGGGTTCTTGCCGGTGTCATCGAGCGCGATCGTCGCCGCCTCGGTCGAGTGGTAGCAGGACCAGATGCGGATGCCGTACTTGTCGAAGAACTCGTCGGCGACGTCCTGGCCGAGCTTGGAGCCGGCGGCGAGGTAGCGCGGGTTCTTGAGATCGAGCTTCTTGGCGGTCGGCAGCCGCGACATCTCGGCGTAGATCGGCGGCGTGCCCGGCAGGATCTCGATCTCGTGATCGCGGATCAGCTTGCCGATGCGCCGCGCCGAGACCTCTTCCTCGAGGTACATCGTGCAGCCGAGCTTGAGCGTGGGCAGCAGGCCCAGGTCCCAGCCGTAGGCGTGGAACAGCGGCACCGCGACGAGGATCTTGCTCTCGGTCGTGAGCCCGAGCGACGCGATCGCGTTGTCGGCGGCGGCGATCGAGTTCTTGTCGGTGCGCAGCACGCCCTTGGGATCGCCGAGCGAGTCCGCGGTGAACAGCACCGCGATCGGATCGACATCCACATCGGGCTTGTCGCGCTTGAAGACGCTGCAGGTGAGCAGCGTGCCCTGCAAGCGGCGGCGGACCTCGGCGGCGTCGCCGGCGGGCGCGGTCGGCGCCTGCGCCACGGGCGGGATCGTCGAGCGACCGTTGCGCCCGCGCGAGGCCGCGGGCTGCGGCGCGGGCGGGGGCACCGAGGTGCCCGAGGCGGTGATGCTGCCCTCGCTGCCGCGGGGCCGGGTGACCAGCGCGCGCAGCGGCGCGGCCGCCAGGATCAGCTCGAGCTCGCGACTGCCGGTGGTGGGATCGATGGGAACGATCGCGGCATCGAGCCGCGACAGCGCCAGCGCGAGGATCACGAAGTCGGGCACGTTGCCGAGCATCAGCCCGACCCACGCACCCTTCTTGATGCCCATGCTCTGGAACTCCTGCGCCCGGCGATCGACGCGATGGAGCAGGCCGCGCCACGACAGATAGTTGTCGCGGTAGACGAGGGCCTTGTTGTTCCCCTGGACCTTCGCGGCCTTCTTGAGCCAGTCGTAGAGGAGTGTCATGGGGAGGTGCCAGCCCCCTCGACAGGCGGGTGGCGGTCCGCACCATAGCAGTGGCGACCCTGGTACTCAAGCGATAGGCCGCCGCAGTCGCGATCGGCTTGATCGCGGGGTCGCTTCGAGGATAATCGTGCGCCCATGACCGACGACCCCACGCCCCCGGCCGATCTCGATCCGGTCGCCGGCCTCGCGGCCGAGGTCGATGCCCTGCGCCGGCGCATCGACGAGCAGGGCGGGGTGGTGCGGCGGACCCAGGTCAGCCTCGCCCAGCTCGCCGAGTCGATCGGCAAGGTCGTCGAGTCGCAGCGCCGGCGCGAGCGCCGCCTGACGCTCAACTCGTTCGTCGCCTACCTGCTGTTCACGATCCTGCTGGGCGGCGGCTTCTTCGTCCTCTATCAGAGCCGCGCCTCGGATCTGGTCCGCGACCGCGACGGCGCGCGCAGCGATCTGGCGGCGGCCCGCAAGCAGCTCGAGCTGGCCCAGGGCCAGCTCCAGACCCGCGACGCCGCGGCCCAGCGCGCCTACGGCTTCTACCAGCTCCTGCGCGACGGCAAGCGCAGCGAGGCGCTGGCGAAGTACGCCGAGGTCGCGCACGACGACCTCACCCCGACCGAGCGCGAGGTCTTCACCGAGGGCGAGAAGATCGCGCGCGGCAAGCTGGTGGATGCCGGCTGGTCGGCGGGCGTCGATGCGTTCCACGCCGGCGACTTCGCGAAGGCGGTGACCGAGCTCAAGCGCGCGGTCGCGTACGAGACCGGCGGCGCCAACAGCGCCCAGATGCACTACTACCTCGGCGTCGCGCTGGTGCGGACCAGCGATCCCGCGGGCGCCGTCGACGAGCTGACCGCCGCGATCGCCGGCAAGGTCGATCAGGCCGGCGTGACCGACGCGCGCTACTGGCTGGGGGCGGCGCTCGAGGGCGCGGGCAAGATCGATCAGGCCCGGCGCGAGTACGACAAGTTCGCGAGCGCGCAGCCGATGTCGCCGCTCGCGACCACCGCGCGGCGCAAGTCGGCCGCGCTGGCGCTCAAGGTCCCGACCAACTGATGCGGCTCGCCGCGCTCGGGCTCGTGCTGGCCGCGTGCGGCGGCGGCGCGAGCACCGTCGACGGCGGCCCGGATCCGAGCGACGCGGCCGCGATCGACGCGGCGGCGGGCGCGGGCACCTGGGACGATCCCAAGGTGATCACCGCGCTGCCGTACACCGATCACGACGACACCACCGGCCGCGCCAACCGGGCCTCCGCGTACGACTGCGCGCCGACCACCGACGAGGGCGGCGGCGAGGTGGTCTACCGCCTCGACCTCGCCGCGCCGACCTACGTGCGGGTCGCGGTCGACGACGCGCCCGGCGATCAGGTCGACGTCGACGTGAACCTGCTCGACGCCGCCGCGACCACGAGCCCGGCCACCGGGTGCCTCGCGCGCGACAACCTCACCGTGCTGCGCCAGCTGCCCGCCGGCTCGACCTGGATCGCGATCGATACCTGGGTCAACGGCAGCGGCGTCGCGCTGCCCGGCGCGTACACGCTGTCGGTCGGCGTGGCGCAGGGCTCGGGCGATTGCCTCACCAACCCGATCCCGAGCTGCACCGCCGCCACCACGCCCGACGTCAACGGCGTGCCGGTGGAGCCCGCCGGCATCGGCGCGTGCCCCGCGGGCATGACGCCGGTCGCGGGCTTCTGCATCGATCGCTGGGAGGCGGCGCTGGTCGTCGACGACGCCGGCGGGCCGCACGGGTTCTCGCCGTACGCGCACCCGACCACGGAGGCCGTGCGCGCGGTGTCGGCGCCCGGCATCGTGCCGCAGGCGTACATCAGCGGCACCGTCGCGGGCCAGGCCTGCGCCCGCGCGGGCAAGCGGCTGTGCAGCGACAGCGAGTGGCTGCGCGCGTGCCGCGGCGCGAGCAACACGACCTATCCGTACGGCGACACGCGCCAGCCCGGCGTGTGCAACGACGCGCGCACCTGCCACCCGGCGATCCAGTACTTCGAGACCACCGCCGACACCGTCTGGTCGATGCTCGGGCATCCGTGCATCGACCAGCTGCCCGACTCGCTCGATCCGACCGGCGCGAACCCGGGCTGCGTGTCCGCCGACGGCGCGTTCGATCTCATGGGCAACCTGCACGAGTGGACCAGCGACCCGGCGGGCACGTTCCGCGGCGGCTACTACGTCGACACCTATCGCAACGGCGAGGGCTGCCTCTACACGACCACCGCGCACGACGTGAGTCACTGGGACTACTCGACCGGCTTTCGCTGTTGCGCCGACCCGCTACAGTAGGGGGATGCAGCGCGCGCGGAGTGGGTAGTGGGCGCGCTCCTCGGGCCGCGGACCGGCTTCGCGGCGACGATCGCTGAGGTTCCTGCGCCGGTGCAGGAGCGGATGCGCGGCCGATCGTGGCGCGACGACCCGCGCTGCCCGGGCTGGGACGCGCTCGCGTACCTGCGGATCGACTACCTCGACTTCGACGGCGCGCATCGCCGCGGCGCGGACGCCGGCGAGCTGGTGGTCGCGCGCGCGATCGCCCGCGACACCGCCCTGCTGTTCGCGCGGCTGTTCGCGATCGGCTTCCCGCTGCGCCGCATGCAGCTGGTCGACGACCTCGACGGCGATCCTCGACGAGCTGGGCTGGGAGTGGGGCGGCGACTGGCGCCACGCCGCCGACTATCACCACATCGTTCGCCGCGCCGCCTGAACCGCGCGGGCGCGCCCCGGTCGCGGTAGGATGCCGCCGATGCCCCAGGTGGTCGAGTTCCCGCTGTTGACCGGCGATGTGCGCGCCGCGTTCGCCGATCTCGTGAAGCTGTGCCGCGAGGTGCCCGAGAGTGGCGCCCCGTTCCGCGATGTTCGTTCGGGGCTCCGCGCCGCGCGCTTCTGGGATCGCGAGCGCCCGGTGAGCGGGCTGCGCTTCATCGGCTCCGGCGGCGCGACGGTGATGCCGTCGCCGTTCATGAAGCGGCTCGCCGCGGCCGCCAGCGACGACGCGATGATGGACGAGCTGCTCGATCGGCTGTGGGAGCTCAACCCGCTCCTGTTCAAGACCGTCCTCGAGCTCACCACCCAGCGCGCCCACGGCAAGGACGAGGTCTACAAGTTCCTGGGCTCGTTCGCGTACCGCGGCGTCGTGCCGTCGCGGCCCGCGCTCGAGGCGTGGATCGTGATCGCGACCGCGTGCGGCCTGTTCAAGCCGGTCGGCATCGCGATCGCGCCGGGGCCGCGCGCCGAGCGGTTCGCGCGCAAGGTCGCCGACTTCGTCGTCGAGGAGTTCCTCGCCGAGGACCGGCCGGTGCCGGATCCGATCGTGCCGGGCGGCGACGAGGACGCGCCGGCCGCCGCCGAGGCCGCGCCCACCGCGATCGGCGCCGAGCCGACCGCCCAGGTCGTGGCCGCCGTCGGTCAGCCGCTGCCGCCCGCGCTGCGCCACCTGCTGCCGTCGACCGCGCTGGCCTCGCCCCGCGGCCGCGGCCGCGTGGTCCCGGTCGCGCGCCTGCTGGGCGGAGCGGGCGAGGGCGGGCACGGCTTCGCGGAGGACATCCTCACCGACACCACCGCGCGCATCTCGGCGTGGTGGGGCGAGGTCGCGGCCCAGCCGCGCGGCTTCGCGCCCGCCGATTTCGGCCTCGACGCCGAGGCCTGGGTCGAGGGCGCCGACGAGGTGCTCTACCGGGTCGCGGTCGCGGCCGCGCTCGCGTTCCGCCTCGACACCGATCGCGCCGGCGTGGTCGCCGCGTTCAAGGCCCTCGAGCAGGCCGGCGTGCTCGGCGACCTCTACCACGGCACCGTGCCCGAGACCCTCTCGGGCGCCGTCGACGCCAAGGCGCTGATGCTGGCGTCGCTGGCGGCGCGGCGCTGCGCCGAGAGCCCCGACCTCGCGTCGATGATCGATCAGCAGCCGTCGGCGGCCGCGGTGTTCACCGCGCTCGACGGCGTGCTCGGCCGCGGGCTGTTCCGGATCGAGCTGTTCTGGATCCTCGACATGCTCGCGCAGCTGGGCGTGGTCCGCCACGACGACCTCGCCGAGCTCACCGTGCTGCCGCACCGCCTGGTCCGCGACACGCTGTTCCGGCTCGGCTTCCTCGCAACGCCGTACGCCGCCGACGCGATCACGCTCGCGGCCGCCGCGCGCGCGGCCCACGCCGCCGCGGGACCGTCCGGTCGGCCGGACGACGTGCTCGCCAGCTTCGCGCTGGCCGCCGGCTGCGCCTACGACTGCGCGCATCGCCGGACCTGCGAGTACGCCTGCCGCGAGCGCCTCGAGTAGCGCCGCGAGTGGCCCTGCGACACCCCGGTCGCGACGGCGAACGTGCGCAGGGCCCGTTGGTGGTGTAGGCTACAACCGTGGTTGCAGCTCTCGTCATCGGCGGTGTCACCGCGTGGTACCTCGGCCTCCGCGCCGGCGTGATCGCCGCGGTCCTGTCGGCGGCGCTGATGCTCGTCGCGATGTTCGTGCCGCCGACCTCGCTCGGCATCTACATCGTGCTCGGCGTCTACGTCGTCGGGCTCTACTTCTTCGGCAGCAAGCTCCCCGGCCTCGGCAACAAGAAGTCGAGCCCGCTCGGCGGGTGGAAGACCCAGGCCGGCAAGTGGGCGATCAAGGCGAAGAGCCTCTGGAAGTGACAGGGGGTCGGCTGTCTCCACCTGGGGGCGGAGTCCCCGAATGACACCGACCGGGATCGGCGCGAAACGAGTGATTCTCGGCGCTTGAGCCCAGCGGTGCGACGGCACGGTCCTCGCTAAGTGGGATGTCGTGCGCAACCTCCCCATCGTCGCTTCCCTGTTCGCCGCCCTCGTCCTCTCCGCGTGTGGCGTCGGCGAGATCACCGGACCTGGCCCCGGGCCCGGCGGCAACGGCGGCGATGGCCCCGATGCCCGACCGGCGACCTCGCCCGGCCCCGACGCGCAGCAGAGCTTCGCCGTCGCGGTCACGTCGCCGACCACCGCGACCACCCTCGGCACCGAGGTCCACTACACCGCGACCATCTCGTCGACGAACTTCGCCGGCCTGGTCGCGCTGAACCCGACCGGCGCGCCCGCGTCGTGGACCGTCACCGTCGAGCCCGCGCAGCTGCAGGTGCCGCTCGATGGCTCGATCACCGCCGACATCAAGGTCGTGATCCCGAGCGACACCCCGGACCTCACCGGCACCATCGGCGTCAGCGCGTTCGGCACGCCGGGCACGCAGACCGCGAGCGGCCCGGCGCTGACCGTCACCAATCGCTACGACATCACGATCGCCGCCGGCACCGCGGCTGGCGATCACCACCTGCCGCCGCGCGTCGAGCTGCGCCTCGGCGCGACCCTGCGCGTCATCGACGCCGACGCGACCGCGGGCGTCGCCCACCGCGTCCACTCGGACTCGGGCGGCTCGGGCTTCCCGCACCAGGACGCCGACATGGCGAGCGGCGACCACTACGACGTCACGCCGACCGAGACCGGCTCGTTCAAGTGGTACTGCCACATCCACGGGCAGGCGCAGAACGGCGACAACTCGAACCTCGTCATCAAGTGAACCGCGACCGGTGAACCGGCATCCCACGCAGATCGCTGCGCGCGATCGCGGGGTGCCGATCACCTGACGATGGCGCCAGCCCGCGGCGCTTGCGCCGGGGCCCCTTGTCGAGGACGCTTCCGCCATGTCGACCGCCAGGTGGATCGCGCTAGCGGCGCTCGCGGGCTGCGGCCACGCGCCGTCGGCGTCGCCGATCCAGAACAGCGCGCCGGTCGAGGCGCAGGGCACGCCGGTCCCCGGCGTGTACGCCTGCGCGATCCGCGAGGGCGGCTACGACTACCCGCCGTTCCGCTGCGAGGTCCGCGACGAGGGCGGCCGCCGCTTCCTGGCCAAGGTCGGCGGCTCCGTGCGCATGGGCGGCGCGATCACGCCGGCGATCGGCGGCGGCTTTCGCTTCGTCGGGCGCCGCTTCTGCCCGTGGGGCGACTGCACCGAGCACGTCGAGAGCACGTTCGTGCCCATCGAGGGCGGGTTCCGCGGCGAGGTCGTGAGCGTGCAGTCGGGCCCGTCGACGGTCACCGTCCGGTTCGAGCGCGCGTTCACCGCCGCCGAGCGCGGGCGCAGCGGCGGTTTCGGCACCGGCCCGGCGGGCTTCGGCGGCGGCAGCTACGGCGGTGATCCGTACGGCGGCTGGAGCTACGGTGGCTACGGTGGTGATGGCTACGGCAACCCGCTCGACGAACCGTGAACGCGCTGATCGCGAGAGGTCTCCCATGGACGTGATCGATCCGCAGAGCTTCGAGGAGTTCTGGCCCTACTACGTCTCGCAGCACCGAGACCCGACCTGTCGCCGGCTGCACTTCGTCGGCACGACCGCGGCGCTCGGCCTGGTCGCCGCGACGCCGCTGTTCCCGCCGGCGATCCTGGCCGCGCCGGTCGCCGGCTACGGCCTGGCGTGGATCGGCCACTTCGTCTTCGAGAAGAACCGCCCGGCATCGTGGCACTCGGCGCGGCACTTCGCGTGGTCCTTGCGCGGCGACCTGCGCATGTGGCGGATGATGCTCGCCGGCGACATGGAGGCGGAGGTCGAGCGCATCGAGGACGTGTTCGGCCTCGCGCCAGCCTGAGAGTGTGAGACTCGACGACGACGGGGCTTGCTAGCGCGCCAGGAACGCGTCCCGCGCGGCGGCCGCCGCCTCGGCCTCCGCCGAGTCGCGCAGCGCCTCGGCGCGTATCAGGACCACTCCGCCGCCGTCCATCACGCCGCAGAGAACGATCTTGTGGGGGTCGCCATCCTCCAGGAGAAACCCGCGGGCGTCCGCTCGCCCGCGAGAGGCGAGCAAGAGCAAGCCATTCGCTCTCCGGACGAGCATGGCCACCTCGCGCTCGGGAAGCAGCGTCGACAGCGCGATCGGCACCCTGGTCGATCGATCCAGCGTGACGCAGACCAGGTCGTTGTCGGCGTGGGCCCCGCCGGAGTACGCGCTGGAACCGGCGACGAACGACGCATAGGCCTCGCTCACCCCGGTGATCCGGATGATCGATTCGAGCGTTCCATCCTCGGGGAACGTCTCGAATGGGAGGCGCGGCTTCGGCGCCAGGAGGGTCTCGCCGTCGGCGTCTTGCAGCCAATCGACGCAACCTTGGTGATCGCACGTGGACTTGACCGAGACCCCGCCGATGCTCTCTCGCACCCCGCCCGCCGGTTCCGACGGAGACACGATCGTCCCGGGATCGTCAGCCGGTGGCGGAACGAGATCGGTGAGCCAGACCTCCAACCCGAGGACGTCCTTGGCGAGTGAGACCGTGTGCCCGAGGCCGTCGGGGAGTCGTGGGACGGATGGCGCGGCGGCGATCGGGCGGGGTTTCTCGGTCGACGGTGGGCGCGTGGCCGCTGCCGGTCTCGGCGTCGGGCGGGCGCAGCCGAGCAAGAGACACAGGGTGCAGAAGTGACGGCGCATCGGGCTCCTTGTGCGGTTCGATCGCAACGGCTGCCGGAACTCGGCTACGGCCGGCAACGGGCCAGCGTGATCCGCCGGCGCTCTCGCAGGGTGCTGTCGAGGATCACGATCTCGCCGAGGCTGGCGGGGCCCGCGGTTCCGGCGACGGCGAAGTCGCCGCCGGGTAGCCGGATCCAGTCGCCGGCCACGAACGGCGCGCCGATCGTCGGCCAGACCGCGCGACATGCGGGCGATCCGCCGTCATCGCCCATCGACGGGGAGAGGGCGCGAAGATCGTCCGCGGTGCATGGCGAGACGTCGCGAATCAAGACCTCGCGACGGCGGGTCCGGACATCGAACGTGGTCAGCGTCGTTCCGGTCCGGGAGACGAAGCCGAGGTGGCGCGGGTCGAGCACCTGCAACCCGCCGTCCTCCAGGTCGGCATCGATCGTCATCGCCTTGCCGGGCTGGCGCCACGCGCGAAAGGTGGCGGCGTCGGCTGGGTTGGTGAACGCCCGCACGATCGTGTCGCCGACGAACGCCAGGTCCGGGTTCCAGCCGTCGCTCTCCAGCGGCGCCGAGATCCGCGCGGTGACCTTGCGGGTCGTGCGATCGAACACAACGGCGTCGCCGTCTCGCGGGCCAAACCACATCGCCGCGTGGCGCCCATCCGTGCTGATGACGAGGTGACCGTTGCTGGGGTCGGCGAGCTCGCGCTCGTCGTCGAACCCGTCCTCTACCTCGCGACCGCACATCCCATCGGCGCATCCCCGCTGCAGGGAGACCCCGTAGCTACGGCCGGGCAGGGGCGCTGCCCGACGTGCGACGACGGCCCCGGAGGCGAGATCGACGTTCCAGCAGCCGAGTGGGCGAGTCGGAGGGCCAAGTTGGAGCCGACGCACGGCACAAACGACCGGCGCGCCGTCGACCAGGCCGAGCTGGATCCCGAGCGTCTCGTCCGCGTCGACGTCCGCGGGCGCCGGCGCGACCGTCGAGGGGATGCAGGTCTTCGCCAGTTCGACGCTGTCGACCAGCCGCTGGGTCGTGCGCGCGATCTCCCTGGCCTCCTCCGCCTCGGCGGCCCTGATCTCGTCGGCCGAGGGAGCCACGATCGGGGGACGGACGAACGCTGGCGCATCCACGGCGAGCCGCGCGTCGCTCGCGCTCGTGGATGGCGCCTCGGTGCTCGGGCCAGCGGCGGGCGGGCTCGAGCACCCACCGCCGCCGCTCAGGAGGAGCACGGCGAGGGGCAGGGCCGCGCCGCTGCCGGTCGCGAACTCCTGGCGGCCGGTCGAGGAGCGGTGCCCACCGCGGGTTCGAGACGGTGGGCGCGCTTGATCCATGGGTCGGTGGAAACGCGAGGGTCTCGGTTGTGATTCCGAGAGTGTGGGATTTCATCGGCTCGGGGCACCGCTGCTGTCTGTGCCGGTCGCGGCGCGCGGGATGTGGTTCTCGCCGGGCGCGCGCGGGCCGGTCATCCTCGGGAATGCCGAAGCTGTGGGGCCGCCTGTCGTCGCTCAACGTGCGCAAGGTCGTCTGGGCGGCGCAGGAGCTCGGCGTCGGGCTCGAGCGCATCGAGGCCGGCGGCGCCTTTGGCGTGGTCGACACGCCCGCGTACCGCGCCCAGAACCCCAACGGCCTGGTGCCGCTGCTCGAGGACGACGGCCTGGTGCTCTGGGAGTCGAACGTCATCGTCCGCTACCTGGGCGCGCGCTACCCCGCGGGCGGGTTCTACCCGGACGCGCTCGCGGCGAGGTTCGATGCCGAGCGCTGGATGGACTGGCAGCAGACGACGCTGAATCCCGCCGGGCGCACGGCGTTCGTGCAGTGGTTCCGGGTCGCGCCCGAGGCGCGCGATCCGCGGCTGATCGCCGCGTCGGTCGCGGCGACCGAGCCGCTCTTGCGGATGCTCGACGCGCACCTCGCGCGGTCGGCGTTCCTGGCCGGCGAGCGGTTCACGATGGCCGACGTCCCGATCGGCTGCGAGATCCACCGCTGGTTCGGGCTGCCGCAGGACCGCCCGGCGCTGCCGCACCTCGAGCGCTGGTATGCGCAGGTCCTGGCGCGCCCGGCGACCGCCGGCGTGCTCGACCAGCCACTGGCCTAGCGTTCAGAACGGCGCGAAGCAGTCGTAGTTGCGCAGCTCGCAGATCCGGCCGTCGCGGTAGGTGAGGAACATCGCGAGCGCGGCGCGCATCGTGTCGCCGGCGGCGAGGGTGCCGACCGGCACCTTCAGCACGGCGCTCCACGCCGCCTCGATCGCGACGGTGTCGCCGGTCTCGACCAGGGCGCGGACCGCGTAGCGCTGATCCGCGACCGCGTGGCGGCCGCGCTCGCTCGCGGCGACCAGCGCGGCGAGGTCGCGGGTCGCGCCCTGGGGCGTGAACCGGTTCGGGTGCTCGCGCTGCACGATGTCGGGCGTGAAGAACTCGCACAGCGCGGCGGTGGTCACGCCGTCCTCGAGGGCCTGGAGGTAGCGGCGGGCGTGGGCGGCGTTCGGGCTCTCGGACATGGTCGCCTCCGGGTGGTTCTGGACTTTCCACAACCGTAGTTGAACAATC
The DNA here is from genome assembly GCA_021413675.1 of Deltaproteobacteria bacterium. Taxonomy (GTDB): domain Bacteria; phylum Myxococcota_A; class Polyangia; order Haliangiales; family Haliangiaceae; genus JAIOQA01. The sequence goes on from JAIOQA010000015.1 coordinate 27,801, forward strand.
ATGGTTGTGCAATCGACCACGCCTCGCCCTGGTGCCCGCCGGGCCGGCGGCCGCCCCGCGCTGGCCACGGTCCCGGCCGCGCCGATCGCGGTCGCCGAGCTGCCGCTGTCCTACCTCGCGCAGTTCGTCGGCGACGCCGCCGGCGCGCGCGTGCTGGCGGCCTTGCGCCGGCGCGGCCACGGGGCGCTGCGCACCGCCCACGGCTTCGTCATCCAGCACCTGCTCGGCGGGCCGCGCACGATCGGCGAGCTCGCGGCGCTCCTCGGGATCAGCCAGCAGGCGGTGTCGAAGACCGTCGCGGAGCTGGTCGCCGCGCGCTACGCCGCCGCGGTCGCGACCGACGATCGCCGCCAGCGCCGGGTCGCGCTGACCCGCCGCGGCCGCGCCGCCGTCGAGGTCGGGCGGGGCGCGCGCGCGGCGCTCGAGGTCGAGCTGCGTCGCGTGCTCGGACCGCGCGGCTTCGCGCAGGCCCACCGCGCGCTGGCGCGGCTCATCGAGCACCTCGGCGCCGGCGACGCCGTGCGCCAGCGCCGCGTGCGACCGACCTGACTACAGGTGGATCGCCCGACCGAGCGCGTCCTCGGTCGCTTCCTTGAGCGCCTCGGCGAAGGTCGGGTGGGCGTGGATCGTGTGGATGAGGCTCTCGGCGGTGACCTCGGTCGACTTCGCGAGCGTCATCTCGCCGACCAGATCGGTGACCGCGGGGCCGATCATGTGCGCGCCGACCAGCGCGCCGTTCGCGGCGTTCCACAGCACCTTCACGAACCCCGGGTACTCGCCGGCGGCCATGGTCTTGCCGAGCGGCTTGAACGGGAACTTGCCGACCTTGACCGCGATGCCGGCGGCCTTGGCCTTGGCCTCGGTGAGCCCGACCGACGCGATCTCCGGGTGGCAGTAGGTGCACGCCGGCACGGTCGTGTAGTCGACCGGGATCGCGTGCTGGCCGGCGATCACCTCGGCGACGTATACGCCCTCGGCCGAGGCGACGTGCGCGAGGCCGCGGCCGATCACGTCGCCGATGGCGTAGATGCCGTCGGCGGCGCGGTTGTGATCGTCGACCTTGATGAAGCCGCGGTCGATCGCGACCCCGACCTCGGCCAGCCCGAGATCCTCGGTGTTGGCGGCGATGCCGGTCGCGACCAGCACCACATCGGCGGTGAGCTCGACCGCCGGCGCGTTCGCGGGCTCGCGCGGCGTGACGCTGACCGTGGCGCGGTCGCCGTGGTTGGTCGCGCCGCCGACCTTGTGGCCGAGCAGGAGCTTGATGCCGCGGCGCTCGAACGAGCGCGCGAGCTCCTTCGAGACATCGATGTCCTCGTTGGGCACGAGCGTCGGCAGGTACTCGACGATCGTCACCTCGGTGCCGATCGACCGGTAGAACGACGCGAACTCGACGCCGATCGCGCCGGCGCCGATGACGACGAGCGTCTTCGGCTGCTCGGGGAGCGTCATCGCCTTGCGGTACTCGATGAGGCGGGTGCCGTCGAGGGTCACGCCCGGCAGCGTCTTGGCGCGCGCGCCGGTCGCGACGATCACGTTCCTGGCGGTGAGCGTGCGCTCGCTGCCGTCGGCGGCTCGCACGATCACCTCGTGCGGCTTCCACGCGCTGGGGCGCGGCGCGATCCGCGCGGTGCCGGGCACGTGATCGATCTTGTTCTTCTTGAGCAGGAACGCGACGCCCTTCGAGATCGTGGCGGCGACCCCGCGGCTGCGCTTGATCATCGCCGCGAAGTCGGGGCGCGCGCCGTCGACGATCACGCCGAACTCGGCGGCCTTGTGCACGGTCTCGTAGACCTCGGCCGAGCGCAGCAGCGCCTTGGTCGGGATGCAGCCCCAGTTGAGGCAGATCCCGCCGAGCGACTCGCGCTCGATGCACGCGGTCTTGAGGCCGAGCTGCGCCGCGCGGATCGCGGCGACGTACCCGCCGGGGCCGGAGCCGATGACGACGACGTCGTAGGTGTCGGGCGTGCTCATAGCGCCAGGCTCTCCGGGTGCTCGACGAGATCCGCGAACGCGACCAGCCACTTCGCGCCGGTCGCGCCGTCGATCACGCGGTGGTCGCACGACATCGACACGGTCAGCCGCTTGCCGACCACGACCTGGCCGCCGACGACGGCGGGCACGTCGAGGATCGCGCCGACCGCGAGGATCGCGCCCTCGGGCGGGTTGATCACCGCGGTGAAGCGCTCGATGCCGAACATGCCGAGGTTCGAGATCGTGAAGGTCGAGCCGGTGATCTCGTGGGCCTTGAGGCCGCGGCTCTTGGCGCGCGCGGCAAGGTCCTTCACCTCGGTGGCGATCGCGCCGAGGCCCTTCATGTCGGCGTCGCGCACGACCGGGGTCACCAGGCCGTCCTCGATCGCGACCGCGACGCCGATGTGGACCCGGTGGAACATCCGGATCGCGTCGCCGGTGAACGAGGCGTTGCACGCCGGCTCGCGGCGCAGCGCGAGCGCGCAGGCCTTCACGATCAGATCGTTGACCGAGACCTTGCCGCGATCACCGAGCAGCGCGTTCAGGCGCTCGCGGAACGCGAGCAGCGGCGCGGCGTCGATCGTGCGCTGCAGGTAGAAGTGCGGGATGTCGCGCTTGGCCTCGGTCAGGCGCGCGGCGATCCGCTTGCGCATGTTCGAGGCGGGCACGTCGGTGAAGTCGTCGGCGGACGCGGGCAAGGCGGGCGTCGCCGGGGCGCGGACCGCGATCGCCGTCGACGGCGCGGCCGCGGGCGCGGCGGCAGGCACCGCCTCGACCGGCGCGGCGCGGGTCGCCGAGGGCACGCCCGCGGC
>JAIOQA010000089.1 GCA_021413675.1 Deltaproteobacteria bacterium
AGCCGCTCATTCAAGTGCTGCGTGCGGAGCGCGAGGCACGCGGTCAGCCCGCGCTCCCGCCAGCGTTGGCCACCGCGCTTGCATCGCACGGTGATCATCGACTTGCACGCGCCCTCGGTCACGCCGCTGCCGATCGGGAACCCCGCGCGCCCCGCGGTCGCGTAGCGCATGCGTCGACGGTGGTTGTGGATGTACTCGATGTGTCGCGACAGCTCGCGCGACTTCGCACCGCGCACGTGCCGCCGAACGTGCGGCGCGAGGTGCGCGGGCGCGCGCGTGTTCCACGCGAGCGCCTCGTTCAGCAGGTCGAGATCCCGTGCGATCCGGTCGATCGCGGTATCGCTCCGATCCAGCGCGGCGGCCCATCGTCGGCGGAGGATCTCGGCGCACCCGTCGGTCGCGGCCACCAGGTCCAGCAGCGCCGCGATGTGCTCGTCGAGGTGATATCGATCGATCAGCTCGACGGCTGGCGTGATGCCGTGCCGCGCGCACCCCGCGGTCATCAGGTTCCACAACTCGGGCGCGCCGTCCTGCACGATCGCCAGCGGCAGCGTCGGCCGTTGCCCCTGCGCGTGCGCGACCTCGGCGAAGACCCGAGCGATCACGTCGGCGGGACCCTCGCTGGCCGTCGCGGCAAAGCGCCGACTCACCAGCACCGCGCCCGCCGCATCGTGCAACGCGAACGTCCCGACATAGGCCATCCGGTAGTTGACCTGCACCGGCTCCGGCACGCGGCGCCGATACGGCGCGCGCCGACGCTGGCGCGGGCCCGGCGGCAACCACGCATCGCGCGCCTCCTCCATCGGCGTCGAGGTCCGATCGAGCCCGACCGAGATCGCGACGGCCGCGGCGGGGACCCGCTCCGCCGCGCGTGCGACCGGCTCGACGCGCGGGATCGCCGCGCGCATCGCGGCGCCGAGCCGCTTCGCCATCCGCTCGATCGTCGCCCGCGCGGGCGGTACCCGATGCGCTGCCCGCAGCTCCTGCTCGTAGTGGCGCAGCGGCATCGCCGCATACCCCTGCGCCACGCTGAACCCGAACGCCGGCGTTGCACCCTCGACGAGCCCCGCGACGAGTTCGAGGGGCACGAGCGTCGGCCCGTTGCGCACGCCGACTCGGCGGTAGCGCTCGCGCCGGACGCGCATCGCGCCACAGAGCCCGTGATACACGCCCACGCCCGTCGCGTGCCGACGGTAGTGGGCGCCGTCAACCTGCACCTCCGCGCCGATCGTCGCCGCGAGGCGCGCGAGCTCGGCCTCGCACCACCGCCGCGCCAGCTCGTTCGTCAACGCCAGCGCGGTCGCCTCATTCGTGTCGAATCCACTGCCGCGCAGCTCCTCCATCGCGCCGTCCAATGCCGCCATCAGGCTCGCCATTACTTTCGGCGTCGGTTCACGCGCCTCCGCTGCGGTAGTCTCCACCTGGGTATCTCCTCGGGCCGCCAAGCCCGTGTCGTGCTGCGTCGCTGTTGCACGCTGGAGATACCCACTTCCGCGTCTCCGGAACAGTCTCGCGAGCGCTCCGTAGGCGATCCAGCCCCCCCGATTCCGGGTGCGGGTCCCGGCACGACTCCGTGCCCGATTCCCGAAGCCCCACGCGCCGGCGACATCGCGACGAAGACCACGCCTGGTCGCCGCGCCGGTCGCCTCCGCCCGGTCAGTGCACGAGCACGAGCACGCGGCGCGCCGCCGCGCCGCGGCGCACGTCGAGATCGAGGAAGTCGCCGGCGCGCGCGCTGCGGAGGCGCGCGCCGAACGCGGCGGCGCCATCGACGACGGGCTGCTCGTCGACGCGCGCGATGCGCTCGCCGGGGCGGAGGCCGATCACGGGCGACGGATCGACGGGCCCGACGTCGAGGGCGCGCCGCGAGACGTCGACGAGCGTGGGCGCGGTCGGGGCCATCGGCACCATCGGGCGCGGATGCCGGGGCGCCGACGGCGACGCGACCTGGAGGAGCACGAGCGCACCGACGATGCCGAGCACGAGGGAGCGATAGAGCAGCATGCCCCGGGCTCACTGCAACGCAGCGGCCAGCGCGGCCAGCGTGGTTTCGCGCGGTTCGCCGCCCTGGCCTGCCGATCACGCTGCCGAACTGGCACGCGCGGCGGTGCCGGCCGCGCGTGCGTGGCAACACCCGACACCGTCGCACGATCCGGCGCACCGCCACAGCGGCTCGCCGATCCGCGCGGGCGCGATCGCCAACCCGGCTTCGCAGCCGCACGAACACCGCATCACAGGCGGTGAAGCACGCCGGGCGCTGAACGCTCGAGCATGCCCAGCTCGCCGCGGTCGTCCCCGCCCTACCCCTCGCGCTCATCGCCGCGCTGGTCGCGATCGCGCCCGCCAGCGCCCAGCCGTTCGCGACCCCGCACACCACCGCGGCGGCGGCACCGGCGCGCGCGCCGATCACGGTCGGTGCGCGCGTCGGCGGCTACGGTTTGCGCCGCGACGACGGCGGTCGCCGCGCGGCCTGGGACGACTGCCGCATGAACGGGCTCGGCGCGTTCGCGCGCCGCGAGCTGGGGCTCGACCTCGAGGCCGGCGCAGGGGCAGTTCTCCTCGCGTACCAGCGGTGATCGCGCCGGACGCCTGCGCGCTTCGCTCGCCTCAGCCGTGGATCTGCTGCGCGAGGTAGTGGCCCTCGCCGAGCTGCTTGATCAGCTCGAGCTGGGTCTCGAGCCAGTCGCAGTGCTCCTCCTCGCCGACGAGGATCTTGGTGAACAGGTCCTCGGTGCCGCCGTCGCCCAGCGCGCGGGCCTCGGCGATGCCGTCGTTCAGGAACTTGATCGCGGTGTGCTCGAGCGCGAGGTCGCTCTCGAACTGCTCCTTCACCGTCTCGCCGACGCGCAGCTTGCCGAGGCGCTGCAGGTTGGGCACGCCCTCGAGGAACAGGATCCGCGTGATCACCTGATCCGCGTGCTTCATCTCGTCGATCGACTCGTGGCGGATCTTCGACGCGAGCCGGTCGTAGCCCCAGTTCGCGCACATCTTGGCGTGGATGAAGTACTGGTTGATCGCGGTGAGCTCGTTGGTGAGGAGCTCGTTGAGGAGCCGCAGGATCGTGTCGTTGCCCTTCATGCGGAGCAGCGTCGCCGAGGCCATCCGCGATCGCAACCCTCGATGGCGACCTCGCGCGTGATCATGCACGCGCATGATCGGCGGCGCGCGACGCCCCCACGACGCACGCGCACGCGAAGGCGCGAGCGCACGCGCGCCCACGCGATGCGCAGCGACCGGCGCGTCAGTCGACGCGGCGGCGGAGCGGCACGACCGCGCTGCCCGACATCACGGTCCGGCAGTTCGGGCCGGTACCGAGGCGCTCGGCCAGCTCTTCGCGGCACGCGCCACACCCGGTGCCGGCGCCGCAGCGCTCGCCGATCGCGTCGACCGAGTCGGCGCCGTCGCGGATCGTCGCGTCGACGTCGCGCTCGGAGGTGGCAAAGCAGCTACAGACGATCATGGTGGTCTCGAACGAGTTTGAAAATGCCTTTCAAACTCGTTCCGGTCAAGGCGTTTCTGGCGGCCCGGATCCATCCATCTGAAATCAAACGACTAACGAGGCCGCGTCTGATTGTCGCGTCATGGAGATGCATCGGCCAGATTCCGATTCCTGATACGCGACGCGCGGCCCGGATCCTCCCGCCGACCGGACAGCCCTGCCTGTCCGCGGGGTTGCGCGCGCGGGGCGATTGCGCCGATCGTGGGCCGTGTTCGCGAAGCACCGTCGCCGCCTCTCCCGGCTCGCCATCCTCCCGCTGACGATCGCGGCTTGCGGTCACGCGCCTCCCGCGGCGCCGCCACCGCGACCCGCGATCGCCGCGCCCGCGCCGCCACCGCAGGAGGCGCCCGGCGTCACCGTGCTCGACGCTGGGGTCGAACCGCGCACGCGGCTCACGTACGCGATCCCGGTCGGCAGCGCGCAGTCGTTCGAGATGACGGTCGACATGCGCATGGACATGGGCTCGATGGGGGGCGTCATGACGCTGCCGCGCCTGGCGATGACCGGAGACGTGGCGATCGCGGCGAGCCCTGCACCCGCATCGGTGGCGTACACGCTGACGACGCGGCGCCTGGAGTTCATCGACAGGCCCGGCGCGGCGATGCCTGCCAGCGCGATCAACGCCAAGCTCGGCGGCGTGCAACACATGGTCGCGACCGGGACGCTGGCCCCCACCGGCAAGGTCTCGAACTTCGCGATCGACGCGCACGAGGCGTCGGCGGACGTCGTCCAGAGCCTGTCGGGGCTGCGCCAGAGCTACGATCAGATGGTCACGCAGTTCCCCGTCGCGCCGCTCGGCGTGGGCGGGCGCTGGCAGATCGTCGCCGACATCGACCAGAACGGCATGAAGGCCAAGCAGACGGCCACGTTCGAGGTCGTCTCGATCACGGGCACGAGCGTCGTGCTCCACAACCACGTGGTCCTCGACGCGCCGTCGCAGACGATCGTGGCAAACGGCGTGCAAGCCGAGCTGCGCTCGATGAAGGCCACGGGCGATGCCGCCGTCACCGTCGATCGGACCCGGCTGCTCGGGCCGACCACGCTGACGATGCACCTGGTGGAAGAGCTCGAGGCGATGGGCCAGTCGCTCACGATGGCCATGGACATGGACATGGCCATGAGCCCGAAGTGACGCGCCCGCCTCGAAGCCCGCCGCAGGTCGACCACGAATCCGTGAAAATCACCCCCACCGTCGGCCGAGGATCCGTATAGTCCGCGCCCATGCGGAACTACCTGGTTTCTCTCCTGTGCGCGGCCGCGCTTGTCGGCTGCAAGAAGGCCGACAAGGCCGCGGACGGCTCGGGCTCGGCCTCGGGTTCCGCCGGTTCGGGCTCGGCGGTCGCGGGCTCTGGCTCCGGCTCGGCTGGCTCCGGCTCGGCCGGCTCCGGCTCCGGCTCCGGCTCGGCTGGCTCGGGCTCGGCCGTCGCCGGCTCGGGCGCCACCGACCCCGGCGGCGCCGGCGCGACCGCGCCGAGCGACAAGGGCGGCCTGACCATCCTCGACGCCGGCGCCGAGCCGCGCGTCCAGCTCGCGTACAAGATCCCCGCCGGCACCAAGCAGGCGTTCCTGCTGTCCGTCGACATGGGCATGGACATGGGCGCGATGGGCGGGAAGATGAAGATCCCGAGCATGAACATGGACGGCGACGTCGCGTTCGCCGCCGATGGCACCGACCCGACCGCGATGGACTACACGCTCACCACCAAGAGCCTGAAGTTCGTCGACACCCCGGGCGCCGCGATGCCGGCCGCCGCGATCAACGGCAAGCTCGCCGGCGTCCAGAACATGGTCGCGACCGGCACGCTGTCGCCGTCGGGCAAGGTGTCGAACTTCAAGATCGACATGAAGGACGCGCCGCCCGAGGTCCAGCAGTCGCTGTCGGGCCTGCGCCAGAGCTACGATCAGATGGTGACGCAGTTCCCGGCCGACCCCGTCGGCAAGGGCGCGCGCTGGCAGGTCGTCGCCGAGATCGATCAGAACGGCGTGAAGGCCAAGCAGACCGCCGTGTTCGAGGTCGTGTCGATCGAGGGCTCGGTCGTCACGCTGAAGAACACCGTCACGATCAACGCGCCGGCGCAGACCATCAACGCCAATGGCGTGAGCGCGGAGCTCAAGCGGATGAGCGGCACCGGCTCGGCCGACCTCGCGATCGACCTGACCAAGATGATCGGGCCGACCACGATGACGATGCACATCGACGAGGAGCTGGCCGCGATGGGCCAGTCGCTCACGATGGCGATGGACATGAAGATGAAGATGGACCCGAAGTGATCCGCGCCGCGACCCGCATCGGGTCGCGGCACCGTCGGACGAGGGAGGCCTGATCGCCTCCCTCGCGGCGTTTTCGGGCGCCTACGCTACGGCGCGCACAAGGCGCCCCACGCGGAGCACGCGCCGTTCGCCACGGACGTGCACTGGTGGTGGAGGCCATCGGCGGGGTTGAACAGGCAGGTCGCGGCCGGCTTGCATGCCGCGCCCCACGCCTCGCACGCGCCCTCGACCACGCGATCGCAGTGGTCGTAGCGCTGGTGCGCGGGGTTGTACATGCACGCGTCGCTCGGGGCGCAGCGCGCGCCGAAGTGGAAGCACGCGCCGGCGCCGCCGTTGAGGCACGCGAGGTAGGCGTTGGCGCCCGCGTGGTAGACGCAGGTCGGGCTCGGACACGCCATGCCCTGGGCCGCGCCGCCGCCGGTGGGCGCCGCGCTGCCAGATCCGACGGGATCGGGCGCGGCGCTGCCGACCCCGGCGTCGACCCTGGGCGGCGTCGGGTTGCCGGATGGCGGGCGCGCGCCCGGGTGAGAGCAGGCAGCGACGACGACGGCGAAAAGCGCGAGACGCAACGCCTCTACGGTAGCGCGACGGCCCGCACCGCGCCACGCGCGGGCCCGGAGACTGCGCGGAAAGGCCGCGCCGGGTTGCGGCGCTGCGTCACGCGCCGCCGGGCGAGATCGTCGCCGCCGCCGCGGATGGCTCTGGTACGTTCGCGCGCGATGAGGTCAGTCGCCTGGCTTGCGTGTTCGTTTGCCCTCGGTCTCGCTGCCTGCGGTAGCGAGGCCAGCCTCCCGATCGATCCGGCGTGCAATCCGCTCGGGGTCAATCACTGCATGACGCCGTGGCCGTCGTCCGCGTTCGAGATCGACGACGCGAGCACGGCCACCGGCCGCCGGCTCGCGCTCACCGACACGATGCTGCCGCACAACGAGAACGGCGAGCTCACCGATCCGGCGCTCTGGAACCGCCAGGACGGGTTCAGCGCCGCGGCGCCGATCGTGATGTCGTTCGACGGCGGCGTCGATCCGACGAACCTCGTGCCGGCCACCGACCCCGACGCGAGCATCACCGACGCCAGCCCGACGGTGATCGTCGACATGACGACGGGCGAGAAGATCGTCCACTTCGCCGAGGTCGATCTCATCTCGGCCGACACGCCGGATCGCCAGGCGCTGTTCCTCCGCCCGATGCAGCGCCTGACCGGCGGCCACCGCTACGCCGTCGCGCTCAAGCGCACGCTCAAGGGCCGGGGCGGCGCGGACCTGCCGGTGCCGCCGGGCATGCAGGCGCTGCTCGACGGCAGCGCGCCGTCGCACCCGCTGCTCGATCGCGTGCGCGCGCGCTTCCCGGCGGTGGTCGATGCGCTCGCCGCCGCCGGCGTGACGAAGGACCAGCTGCTCCTGGCCTGGGACTTCACCGTCGAGTCCGACGAGTCGATCCGGAAGGACACCCGCACGGTCCGCGATCGCGGCGTCGCGGCGATGGAGGGCGTGACGCTCACCTACCACGTCAACACCGACGAGGTCGCCGCGCCGACCGAGGCGATCCGCCGCCGCATCGACGGCACGTTCGACGCGCCGCTGTTCCTCACCAACGAGGGCCGCTACGTGCCGCGCACGATCCTCGCGCGCGACGCCGATGGCCTGCCGGTCTACCAGAAGCTGTACCAGGCGCCGTTCACCGCGATCGTCCCGGCGTGCGCGTACACCAGCGCGACGCCGGTCGGGATGATCGTCTATGGCCACGGCCTGCTCGGCGACAGCGGCCAGGTCGCGAGCGGCGCGGTCAAGGGCACCGCCGCCGACCTGTGCATGGTGATCGTCGGCACCGACATGCGCGGCATGTCGGCCAGCGACATCGGCGAGGTCGCGCGCGCGCTGACCAACATGACCTACGCCGACGAGGTCTTCGAGGTGCAGGCCCAGGGCATCCTCAACCACGTCGCGCTCGCGCGGGCGATGCGGACCTCGATGGCGGCGACCTTGTTCGTCGACGATCCCGATGGCCCCGGCGGCAACCCGCCCCGCTCGCTCGTCGATCCGACCAAGGTCTACTACTACGGCCTGTCGCAGGGCGGGATCTTCGGCGGCACCGTCATGGCCTACGATCCGACGATCACGCGCGGCGTGCTCGGCGTCGGCGCGGCCAACTACTCGCTCATGCTCGAGCGCTCGACCGACTGGCTGGACTACCGCACGATCCTCGCCGGCGCGTACCCCGATCCGCTCGACATCGTGTTCGCGGTCAACCTGATGCAGCAGCGCTGGGACCAGACCGATCCTTCGGGCATCGCGAACTCGCTGCTCGATGGCACCGCGACCGGCGTGCCGCCCAAGCAGATCCTCTTGCAGGTCGCGCTCGGCGACGAGCAGGTGCCCAACATCGCGAGCGAGTGGGAGGCGCGCACGATGGGCCTGCCGATCCTCACGCCGTCGGCGAAGACCGCGTGGAAGCTGACCGAGATGGCGTCGCCGATCGCGAGCGGCTCGGCGATGGTCTACTACGACGGCGGCGCGCCGGTGCCCCCGGTCGGCAACACCCACGCCGAGCCGACCGGACAGCACGATCTCACCCGCAACGCGCCGGCGGCGCGCCGGCAGATGAAGACGTTCTACGAGACCGGCATGATCGTGAACGAGTGCGCCGACGGCGGGGCGTGCATGTGCGCCGCCGGCAAGTGCGACTAGCTCGGCCGATCGACGCGGACGTCAGGGCGTGTTGATGCCGCGGTACTTCGCGTTGACCGCGGCCGATCCCGCGGCGTAGTGGCCCCCGGCGACGACGATGTGGACCTTGGTCGCGTCGAAGCCGAGGGTCGAGTTGGTGCGATCGGTGAACGTGATGCCGTCCGGTGACGTGCCGAGGTTCACCGTCGTGCCGTTGATCCGCAGGCGCCAGTAGCGATCGGTCGCCATGTAGGGCAGCTGCACGTCGGTGGTGAGCGTGCCGCCGATCCACTGCTGGTACTGCATCGTGTCCTGATCGCGATCGATCTCGATCCGCGTGTTGCCGTCGCCGGGCGCGACCGCCTGGAAGAACGAGACGTGGTTCGAGCCGCTCGCGATCGCGGTGGCGTCGGCGTAGATCGGGCCCGCGGTGAGATCGTAGAGGTGCTCGGAGTCGAGGCCGCAGTAGTTCTCGTTGCTGCCGGACGACGCGAGCACGAGCTCGCCGGTCACGATCGAGACCGTGCAGCCGGGATCGGCCCACGCGCTCCAGCGCGGCCCGAGCGCGGTGAAGTCGTCGACCAGGGTCTGCGCCCCGCACAAGCCCGGCACCGCCGGGGCGCCGAGGTTGACCTCGTCGAAGCGCGCCTCGCTGGGGGCACACGGGGGCTGGGTGGTGCACGCGAGCAAGCCGCCCGCGGCGAGCCGGCCGCGCACGTGCTCGACCGCGAACGGCAGCACCTCGTGCCACAGCTCGGTCCACGCCGAGCCGTTGGGCGAGGTCTCCCAGTACATCGTCCCGCTGGCCTCGCGGATCCGCCAGTGGCGATGGGTGGCCGGCACGTACGCCACCTGGCCGCGCGCGCCCGCGCCGGGCACGCCGAGCACGACCGCGCCGATCATGCCGTTCATGACCGCGACCTGGGCCTTGCCGCCGGTGCGGTTCCAGATCTCGAGCACCGTGTTGATGCCGCCGGTCTGCGCGACCGTCGTCGAGATCTGCGAGCTGGTGAGATCGTACGCGTACGCCGAGTCGTAGCCGCCCCAGAAGTCGCCCGAGCCGGCGGCGAGCGCGATCTTGAGCGAGCCGTTGGCCTGGGTGAGCGTCGCGTTGGTATCCGCGAAGCGCGTCCACAGCGCGCTGCGCGTCGAGGTCGAGAAGTCGTCGACCAGGAGCGCGAGCGTGCCGCATCCCGCGGCCGCGACCGCGGCGTCGGGCGAGGCGTCCGGTGCGGTGAGGTCGGCGTCGGGCGCGAGGGGATCGGCGTCGGCGACGGCGGCATCGGGCGTCCCGAGCTCGCAGTAGCCCGCGACGCATTCGTAGCCGCTCGGGCAGACGTCTCCGAGACCGCACTGGTAGCGCGTGTTGTCGAAGCCGCTGTGAAACCCGCAGCCGACCAGACCGAATACTGCGACGAGCGCGGGCAACCGCATGGGCGCTATCGTGCCGGATGACCCCGTGTAGGATGCAAGCGCATCCGCACGCCACTCGGGTGCGGTTGGCCAGCCAACCAATGTTTCCGTCACTTCCGTTCGCGATTCCGTTTCCACGAACGCGCCGCGGTGCGTAGCATGGTCAGGTGGCGCATCATGCGCCTAGTCGTCGGATGGTGAGCGCATCGACAGGTCGACCGGCACCGAGCCGGACCGAGGTGATGTTCGGGCGATACCGCTTGGTGGGTCGCCTCGCCGCCGGTGGCATGGCCGAAGTCTGGGCCGCGGAGCTGATCGCGACCGGCGGGTTCCGCAAGGCGATGGTCATCAAGCGCGTGCTGCCCGAGCTCGCGGTCAACCCGAGCTTCCTGCGCATGCTGATGAGCGAGGCGCGGGTCGCGGCCCGGCTGTCGCACACCAACATCTGCTCGGTGTTCGAGCTCGGCGAGGTCGACGGCGAGCACTACATCGCGATGGAGTACCTGCGCGGTGCCACGCTGCTCGAGCTGATGCGGCAGGGTCCGCTGCCGCCGGCGATCGCCACCGCGATCGTCGCGCAGGCGTGCGAGGGCCTGCACTACGCGCACGAGCAGCGCGACCCGAGCGGCCAGCTGCTCGGCCTGGTCCATCGCGACGTGTCGCCGCACAACCTGTTCGTCACCGTCGACGGCCTGGTCAAGGTGCTCGACTTCGGCATCGCCAAGGTCGACGACGGCTCGACCGAGCGCACCGAGGTCGGCAAGGTCAAGGGCAAGCTGCCGTACATGTCGCCGGAGCAGCTCGCCGCCGAGGCGATCGATCGCCGCAGCGACGTCTGGGCGCTCGGCGTCGTGCTGTGGGAGGCGCTCGCGGGCCGGCGGCTGTTCGGCGGCGCCAGCCCGGCGTTCGCGGTCGACGCGATCCGCAACGCGACGGTGCCGCGCCTCGCGTCGGTCGGCGTCGAGGCGCCCGGGTTCGACGACGTGCTCGGCCGCGCGATCTGTCGCCACCGCGAGTGGCGCTACGGCACCGCCGCCGAGTTCCGGCGCGCGCTGCTCGAGTCGCTCTTGCCGACCACGGCCGCCACCAACGACGTCCTCGCGGCGATGGTCTGGGAGCGCGCCGGCGACGCGATCCGCGGCCACGATCGGATGTTCGAGGACGGCGGCGGGATCGAGGATCCCGGCGTCGTCGACCGCCTGCCGCTGCGCGCCGAGGCCACCGAGCCCTCGATCGAGCTGTCGTTCGCGAGCGAGAGCGATCGATCGCGGGTGAGCGGCGTGCGCCAGCCGGCGATCGCGACCGGGCCGTCGACCTCGCCCGAGGTGCTGGCGAGCCTGAGCCCCGACGACGACGACGATGCCGCGCCGGTCGAGCCGTACGCGCGCGCGGTGACCAGCAGCGGGCGCCGCTGGTCGCTCGCGATCGTCGCGGGCATCGCGATCGCCGCGATCGCGATCGCCGTCGCCAGCCGGACCAGCGAGCCCGACGAGCCCGTGCCCGACCCCGCGCTGACCCACGCGGTGGCCCCGAGCGCGCCCGCACCCGTCCCGAGCGCACCGGTCTCGCCAAGCCCGACCGTCACCGAGATCCCGGTCGAGCGCCCGGCGGCGCCGAGCGCCGGCAGCG
>JAIOQA010000311.1 GCA_021413675.1 Deltaproteobacteria bacterium
GGTGGTCGCGCAGTCGTCGCGCCACAGCGTGGTCGTGACGGTGTCGCCGCCGATCGTGAAGTGATGATCGCGCGCGCAGAACTCGGCGCAGTTGTCGGCGTTGCCCTGGCCGTGGCCGGTGACCAGCGCGCGCAGCCGCACGCCGGTGACGCCGTCGGGGATCGTCACCGAGGTGTGGACGTCGATCGGGTGCGCGGGATCGCCGTAGCTCACGCGCTGCGGCGCCCACAGCGGCACGACCGCGACCGGATCGCGCGCGGGCAACCCGCCCTCGAAGTCGAACGCGGCATCCACCAGCCAGCCGTCGCCGTACGGGCTGCCCGGCCCGACCCAGGTGTCGATGAACACCCGCACCATCTGCGGGCCCTCGAGGACGCGCTGCAGATCGGTGACGTCGACAGAGAACTGCGCGCCGACGTGGTACGGCGTGATGAAGCGCGCGACCTCGAGCTCGACCGGATCGGTGCCGCCCGCCGCGGGCGGTTGCAAGAGCGACAGGTGGGCCAGGCGATCCCACCGATCGCAGCCGCCGGGCGCCGGGCAGCGCAGCGCGATGCGTAGCGTGATCTTCGAGTAGCGCAGGCCGGCGGCGGGGAAGGTCACCGGCACGTCGACGGTGCGGTGGTTCTCGGTGCCGGTGAACGAGACCTGGGTGCCATCGAAGGCGACGATCGTCTGGGTCGTGCCGACCGCCACGCCGGGCGCGTCGAGGGTCTGCGCGGTGCCCTTCCCGCCGCAGGCGGCCGCGAGCACGAGGAGCGCGCCCACGCGCGCGAGAGCCGATGGCGACATGGCCGCACTCTATCCGACGCCGTGGCAGCGGTGGCCCGCCCGAAGGCGCGACGCGCTGGGCGACGGAGCTGACGCGCCATCAGCGCGCGCGGTACGCTCGCCGCGTGGAGTCCGCCTTGACGTTCGTCCTGTTCGGGCTGGCCGTGGTGATCATCATCAAGTTCGGCCTGTACTCGGCCCAGGCACAGACCCGCAAGCGGCTGGCCCGCGCGCCGCGGGTCACGATCGCGGCGTTCCCCGAGGCCACGCCCGCGCGCATCGTCGGCCGGGTCGTCGATGGCGAGCGCCTGACCTCGCCGCTGTGCGGGCGGCCCTGCGTGTTCTACGAGGTGATCGTCCAGCAGCGCCGCCAGAGCAGCCAGTCGAGCGGCTGGCGCACGATCATCCACGAGACCCGCGCCATTCCGTTCGCGATCGACGACGGCACCGGGCACGCGCTCGTCGATCCCGAAGGCGCAACGCTCGTGGTCGTGAAGGACGCGAGCTCGCATTCGGGGGCGTTCGATGACGCGACCCCGGCGGAGGAAGGCTTCCTCGCGCGCCACAACCTCCGGAGCAAGGGCTGGCTGTTCAACAAGAAGCTGCGCTACCGCGAGGGCGCGCTCGAGATCGGCGAGACGATCGCGGTGTGCGGCGTCGGTGTGCGCGAGCCCGATCCCGACGGGGCCGCGCGCGTGACCGGCTATCGCGACGCGCCGCCGACGCGGCTGCGCCTGGCGCGCTCGGCTCGCTCGCCGCTGCTGATCAGCGACTTCGACGACACGAAGGCCTGATCAGAAGGCGATCGAGATCGTCTCGGTGTCGCCGGGGCCGCAGTTCGCGGTGGTGACCGCGAGGACATACAGCACGACCTCGAGCGAGCCGTGCGCGGTCAGCGTCCCGGCGTCCAGCGCGTCGAGCGTGAGCGCGAAGCTGCCGGCGGGCACCGCGGTCGCGCCCGCGCGATAGACGCAGGTCCCGGGCGCCGCGTCGCGCAGCGCCAGCGCGGACCAGGCCGTCACGGTCGCCGGGCCGTAGGCGCCGACCGCCGGCGCCGGGCCCAGCTCGATCTCGACGCCGAAGGTGGTCGCGGCGACCGCCGACGGGATGTCGAGGCGCAGCGCGAGCTGGCCATCGCCCTCGCGGACGAGCGCCGCGCACTCGGCGGCGCTGATCGGCTCGGCGAGGTTGCCCGACAGCGTCCCGACGCACGCTCCATCGGCCAGCCCCGCGTCGGGGGCGGCGGTGCCGCCGCAGGCGGCGAGCGCGCCGAGCGCGAGGATCCCGCGGATCACGGCCGGCTCACGTGGAAGGTGATCGAGTCCGCCAGCGCGGCCGGCACGTGCGCGTCGTCGATCTCGGGGACGCAGTCGTGCTCGCGATCCGCGGTCGCGGTGCGCGGCATGCCCGGGGCGAGGTGGCCCATCGTGCTGCCGAACTCGCCGGTGAGCGTGCGCTCGGCCATCTGGAGCCCACCCCGCGGCAGGCCGTCCTCGACCCGCACGCACTCGTCGGGCCACGCCACCCGCCGATCGCCGTCGCGATCGTCCCAGCCGTTGAGCACGAGCTTGTCGAGGCGGCCGAGCCGCGACTCGATCACCGGCTCCAGCGCCTCGCCGCCGGGGCGGCTCGCGATCAGCTGGTAAACCTCGCGCAGCGCGGCCTGGACCAGCGCGAACCGCAGCGGCGTGTACTCGACGTCGGTGACCGGCGCGGGCGTCGCGCCGTAGATCCGCGCGACCGGATCGTAGAACACCGCGTCCATGCGCGCGAACACCGCGCGCGCGCGGTCGCGGTAGCGCACGTCGCCGGTCGCGAGGTACGCGGCGAACAGGCCGCGGATCGCGGCGGCGTGGGCGTCGAGGCCGTCGCCGTCGTCGGTGGGTGCGGCGGTCGCGAGATCCCAGCCGGCGTAGGCGCGGCCGCTGGCGTCGGTGAGATGATCGTAGAGCATCGCCGCCTGCGCGCGCAGCACGCGGTCGAGGCGGCCGCCGAACGTGAGCGCGGGCTCGCCTGGATAGTGAAGCGGCAGCGCGTCGAGGGGCGAGGCGACGCCCGCGGTGTCGGGCGTGTTGTTGGAGTACAGCCCGAGCTGCGCGCCGAGCGCGCGCCGTGCGGTGCGCAGGCCGACCAGCGCGTAGACCAGCGAGGTGGTCGCGATCGTGTGGCCGCGGACCGCGCTGCCGCCCGCGAACGTCACGCGATCGACCAGCGCGCCGGTCGCCGGATCGCCGTGCAGCCGATCGAGATCGACGAGCGCGACCCGCAGCATCGCGAGCGCGCGATCGTGCGGCGTCGGATCGCCGTCAGGCTGCTGATCGTCGGCCGCGAACGGGTCGCCGTCGAAGTACACCCGCGCGGCCTGGGTCCCGCCGACGCCCGCGTTGCGCGTGTCGGTCAGCGCGAACAGCTCGGCGTACGCGAGCGTCAGCCCGACCAGATCGAGCAGCTCGCTGTCGGCGCGGCCGATCGCGTAGCGCGGCCGGGGAAAGCCACCGCCGAGATCGTCCTCGGACACCGCGATCTCCGCCGGGAACCAGCGCAGCGGCGCGGCGTGATCGTAGGCGAGCGCCTGCGCGGTGCCGGCGAACCCGGTCAGTGCCGCGCCGTCCGTGGTCGACAGGTGCGCGAGCCAGTCCTCGGCCCGCTCGTCGAGCATCGCGAGGAACAGCTGGGCCTGGAAGCCCTCGACGTCGCTCGACCCGAGGTACGTCCCGGGCACGGTGGCGCCGCCCGCGTCGTCGGCGCCGGCGATCACGTTGTCGGGCGCGCCCACGTTCGCGAGGTCGCTCTCGGCGACGGCGGCCACGGGGCCTTCGGCGGCGTCGTGCATGATCTCGAGGTAGTTCAGCACCCAGAGGCCGTACTTCCAGCCCGAGAAGCCATCGGCGCCCGGCGTGATCGTCGGCTCGATCTGCGCGGCGCGATCACGGAGGTGCAGCGTGGTCGCGTCGCACTCGTAGTCGCCGCACACCAGCGGCCCGGAGATACCGCCCGACTCGCCGGTGTTGTCGTCGGACGTCAGCGCGCAGAACAGCGAGACATCGCCGCTCGGATCGATCGCGGGGTCGAAGCTGCGGAACGGATGCAGGGTCGGCCACAGCCCGGGCCAGCCGAGCGGATCGTGCGCGGGATCGCCGGCGCCGAGCGGGTTGGTGTTGCCGACCGGGTTGCCGACGGGAAACGTCCCCGCGGGGAACACGAAGCGCCCGAGCGCGTGGCTCTGGGCGGCGGCGCGCTGCACCAGCGCGATCAGGTGCGCGGTCGCGGCCGCGCCGGTCGCGCCATCGGCGTCGAGCAGCGGGCCGTAGGCGAGGGAGGTGCCGGCGCCGGCCTCGAACGCGAGGTTGTTCATCGGCTGCTTCGAGTACTCGTAGGACTCGATGCCGGTCGAGAACCCCGGCAGATCGATCCACGCCACCGCGAGCCGCGGATCATCGTAGAGGTCGGGCGGCAGGCGATCGCGGCTGTAGCGCGTGAGGTCGCGGCCCATCGCCTCGGCGAGCGGCTCGCCCGCGAGCTGCATCTCGGTCGCGGCGAGCAGGTGCTCGCGGGTGACGAACCGCGTGCTCCCGATGGTGGCGGTGATCGTCACCGGGCCGGGCGCGGCATCGGGCGCAGCCGCGTCACCGCCGTGACACGCGCCCGTCGCACAACCCGCGAGCGCGAGGGCGAGGCGACGGGTGATCGGCACGCCCCCACATGCCCGCGCCGGGCCCGCGCTGTCAAGGCAGACACTCGCGGCAGGTTCGCGGCATGATGCGCGCCGCCCGTGCGCGCCCTCGCCCTCGCTCCGATCCTCGTCGCGCTGGTCGCGTGTGATGCGCCGCCCGACGCGCCGACGCCACCGGCGAGCCACTCGAGCTCGATCGCGGTGAGCGCCGATGGCGCGCGCGTCTTTGTCGTGAACCCCGACGCCGACTCGGTCTCGGTGATCGACGCGGACGCCCGGACGCTGGTCACCGAGGTCCTGCTCGCCGACGCGCACCCGATCGCCGATCCGAGCGGTGCGTTCACGCCGGCGGTCATGCCGCGCGCGCTGGCGCTCGCCCCGGACGGCGCGACGCTGTACGTGACCGGCGAGCGCGCCGGCGCGCTCTTCGCGGTCGATCTCGCGAGTCGCGCGGTGCGATCGGTCGCGGTCGGCAGCCGGCCGATCGGGGTCGTCGTCGCCCCCGACGGCGGCGCGGTGTTCGTGGCCTGCGCGCAGGACGCGACCGTGGTCGAGATCGCGACCGCGGACCTGAGCGTGCGGCGCCGGGTCGCGGTCGACGCGGCGCCGTGGGCGCTGGGCTGGGCGAGCGACGGCGCCCTGCTCGCCACGCATCTCCTCGGCCCGGGCGTCACGGTGATCGATCCGGCGGCGATGACCGTGCGCGCGACCTGGGCCCTCCCCGCGCTCGCGCCGCGCGGCGATCGCCGCCTCGCCCACGGCGACGTTCGCGGCCTCTACGATGTCGCCGCGCGGCCCGGCACCGACGAGCACTGGATCCCGCACGTGCTGCTCGCCACCGACACCGCGCAGCCCGAGCTCGACTTCGAGTCGACGGTGTTCCCGGCGATCGCGATCCTCGGCAGTGGCGCCGTGCGCGCGACGCTGACGACCGACGCGCCCGACGTCCCCGGCCTCGATGGCGCGCTCGCCGACGTGGTCTCGGCGCCGCAGGCGATCGCGTTCACGCCCGACGGCGCGTACGCGATCGTCGCCGATGCGGGCAGCGAGGATCTGCTCGCGGTCGACGCCGGGGGCCGGGTCCAGGCCACGCTGCTTCGTCCGCTGCCCGGACATCTGCCGCAGGGCCTCGCGCTGTCGCCCGACGGCACGCTCGCCTACGTCGACGAGCGCAACACCGGCGACGTCGCGGTCGTGCGCGTCGATCGAACCACCGGGCGCAGCGCCGGGATCGCGCTCGCGGTGGAGGGCGCGCCGATCGCGCGGCTGACCGCCGATCCGATGCCGGCGCCGCTGCGCCTGGGCCAGCACGTGTTCTATTCGGCGAACAGCGACGAGCTGCCGGTCACGACCAACCACTGGGTGTCGTGCGCGAGCTGCCACCTCGAGGGCGCGAGCGACGCCGTGACCTGGCGCTTCGAGCAGGGGCCGCGCGACACGCCGTCGAACGCGGGCGGCATGCTCGGCACCGGGTTCCTGTTCCGCACCGCCGATCGCACGCAGGTCCAGGACTACTGGCACACGATCGTGATCGAGCAGGGCGGCCCGATCGATCCGACCGCCCACGCGCCGCTGCTCGACGCGCTCGCGGCCTACGTCAACCACGGCATCCCGCTGCCGCCGCCGCCGACCACCGATCCGGCGCGGGTCGCGCGCGGCGCGGCGATCTTCGCGCGCGCCGAGGTCGGGTGCGCCGACTGCCACCGCGGCCCGCGCTTCACCGACTCGGCGGACGGCAACCCCACGCTCGATCTCGCCGGGCCGATCGCGCTGCACGACGTCGGCACGTGCGCGACCAGCGGCTTCGCCGATGTCCCGCACACCGATCTCGCCGGCCATCCGCGCGCGGCCTGCGCGTTCGACACGCCCTCGCTGAGCGGCATCGCGTCCACCCCGCCGTACCTGCACGACGGCAGCGCCGCCACGCTGCGCGACGCGCTCGAGCGCACGCGCGGCACGATGGGCGACATCTCGGCCCTGTCCGCCGCGGACCTCGACGACCTCGTCGAGTACCTGCGATCGCTGTAGCGTCACATCGCGGCGCGCGGGTCTCCATCCCCCATGCGCGCGCTCGCCGGCTTGCTGCTCGTCGCGTGCCGGACCGCGCAGGCGCCAGCGCCGGTCGCAGCGCCCGAGGGCCAGGCGCTGATCGTGATCGGCGCGGCGGAGCCGGTCCGGCCGCACCGGCATCACCTCCGTCGCGACGTGGACGGCGATGGCTACGACGACGCGGTGCTCGATGATCGCCGGCTCTACCTCGGCGGTCCGGACGGGCTGCGGACCGATCGCGCGATCGCCCTGCCCCCGCCCGCGCATCCGGCGCCGGTGATCACCGCCGCGATGATCGCGGGCGATGTCGATGGCGACGGGTTCGCCGATGTCCTCGTCGGCGACCCCGGCTGCCTCGACCGCATGCCGATGCCACCGTGCGGGGTCGGGCGCGTGTCCCTCTATCGCGGGTCGCGCGCCGGCCTGCGGCTCGACGCGCCCGCGCAGGTGCTGTTCGGCACCGGCGTCGATCGTCGCTTCGGCTACACCGCGACGCCGCTCGGCGACGTCGACGGCGATGGCAGGGACGACGTCGCGATCGTCGACGGCCAGCTCGGGGTCGACGACGTGGTCCACGTCTTCCTCGGCACCGCGACCGGGCTCGCGCCGACCCCGATCGATCTGCCCGGCGGGATCGCGATCGCCGCCGGTGACATCGACGGTGACGGCACCGACGACCTCGCGGTGATCAACCAGCAGGCCGCGCTGCTCTACCGCGGCGGCGCCGCCGGGCTCGATGCCGCGCGCGCGGCGCAGATCCCGCTACCGCCTGCGATGCTGTTCATGGTGACGGGCGCGGGCGGCGACTTCGATGGCGATGGCTTCGGCGACCTCGCCCTCGGCGTGGACGTCATGGACGACGCCGGACAGCTCCTGCCGAACGGCGTGTTGATCCTCCGCGGCGGTCGCGGCGGCCTGGCCCCGCGGCCGGCGCTCGTGCTGCGCGGCGATGCCCTCGCCGATGGCTTCGGCGGCGCGCTGGTCGCCGGCGATCTCGACGACGACGGGCGCGACGATCTCGTCATCGAGTCGACCTGCGCGATCATGAACGCGGCGCGCACCGGCTGCGAGCGCGGGCGCATCGACGTGCACCTCGGCGGCGAGGTCACGCGCGCCGCCAGCGCCGCGCCGGTCCGCACGACCTTCACGATCGGCGAGACCCTGCTCGGCCTCGGCGACATCGACGGTGACCACCGCGCCGACGTCGCGTACGGCGCGTTCGTGTTCCGCGGCGCGCGCGGCGGGTTCGCGAGCACCGCGCCGCCGTCGCTCTGAGACCGCAGGCCAGCGTGAGCTACCTCCTGACCGCCATCCTGATCCCGATGTGGTTCGCGTCGGATCTGCTGGTCGCGCGCATGCTCCGCGCCGATCATTAGCGGGCATGCCCGCCCGCCCCGACGTCGTCGTCATCCTCACCGATCAGGAGCGGGCGGCGCCGCCGTACGAGGGCGCGGCGCTCGCGGCGTGGCGCGAACGCGCGCTGGTCGGACGCCAGTGGTTCGAGGATCACGGCGTGAGCTTCGCGCGGCACTACACCGGCTCGCTCGCGTGCGTGCCGAGCCGCCCGACCCTGCTCACCGGCCAGTACCCCGACGTCCACGGCGTGACGCAGACCGACGGCATGGCCAAGCTCGCCGACGATCCGCGGATGCGGTGGCTGCGGCCGGGCGAGGTGCCGACCCTCGGCCACTGGTTCCGCGCCGGCGGTTACGACACGCACTACGACGGCAAGTGGCACGTGAGCCACGCCGATCTGCTCGATCCGGTCACCGGCGCGCCGCTCGCCACCAACACCGCGACCGGCGAGGTGCTGCCGGCGGCGGTGCAGGCCTATCTCGACGCCGATCCGCTCGCGCCGTTCGGGTTCTCGGGCTGGGTCGGGCCGGAGCCGCACGGGCCGCGCGTCGCCGACGCGGGGCTGTGCCGCGATCCGCTGATCGCCGCGCGCGTGGTGGCGTGGCTCGAAGCGCGCTACGCCGCGCGCCGCGAAGGTGACCCGGCGGCCACGCGGCCGTTCCTGCTGATCGCGAGCTTCGTGAACCCGCACGACATCGTGTTCTTCCCGGCGTGGGCGCTGCGCAGCCCGCTCGGGCGGTCGCCCATGCCGCCGCCGCCGGTGCCGGCCGCGCCGACCGCGGATCAAGATCTCTCGACCCGGCCGGCGGCGCAGGCGGCGTATCGCGCGGCCTACGCGCGGGCGTACGGCCCGGGGTTCGCGGTCGAGCGGATCTACCGCTGGCGCGCGGCGGCGTATCGCGAGCTCTACTACCGGCTGCACGCCGAGGTCGACGGGCCGATCGATCGCGTGCGGCGCGCGGTGACCGCGGGCTCGACCGACGCGCTGCTCGTGCACACCGCGGATCACGGCGACCTGCTCGGCGCGCACGGCGGCATGCACCAGAAGTGGGGCTCGCTGTACGACGAGGCCACGCGCGTGCCGCTGCGCATCGCGGGCATCGGCGCGTGCGCGACCCGGCCGGCGCGGATCGCCGAGGCCACCTCGCACGTCGATCTGGTGCCGACGCTCGTCGCCGCCGCCGGCCTCGACACCGCCGCGATCGCGCGCGAGCTCGCGGCGCGCTTCACCGAGGTCCACCCGCTGCCGGGTCGCGATCTCATGCCGGTGGTCCGCGGCGCCGCGGCCGACGCCACCCGGGCGGTCTATCTCATGACCCGCGACGACGTGCTCGACGGCGCATCCGCGAGCGCGCTCATGTGGCGGCGCGCTGGCGTGGCGCTGCCCTTGCCGCCGGCGATCCGCGCCGCGGCCGAGGTCGGCTCGAGCTTCGAGGGCCTCATCGCGCGCGTCGCGGAGGACCAGGCGAGCGGCGGCGGCGGCCACCTGTGGAAGCTGGTGCGCAGCTTCGATGATCCCGCGACCTGGACCGAGCCGGGCGCGCGACAGCGCACCCGCGAGGGCTCGCGCAGCTGGCCGCTCGCCGACGCGTGGGAGCTCTACGATCTCGACGCCGATCCGATCGAGGCCGACGACCGCGCGCACACCGCGCCCGCCGTGTTCGCGCACCTGGCGCGGCGCCTCGACGGCGAGCGCGCGCGCGCCGTGCCCGCGCGCCGGACGCCATGGCCGTACGCGCCCGAGCCCGCGACCCGCACGATCGAGGCGCGGCGCGCGCGGATCATCGCCGCGGATCCCGCGCGGGTGTGGGCGACGCTCGCCGACTTCGGCGCGATCGCGACGTGGGCGCCGCCGGTGCGCCGCGCGACGCGGCTCGATGCGGGGCCGCTCGCCGTCGGCAGCGCGCGCCACGTGCACGTCGGGCCGGTGCGCCTGACCGAGCGGATCGTCCACCTCGCGCCGCCCGCGGTGCTGGGCTACCGGATCGAGGGCCTGCCTGGCGTGGTCCGCGCGGTCGTCAACACCTGGCGCATCGAGGCGACCGACGGCGGCGCGCTCGTCAGCCTCACGACGACGATCGAGCCGCGAACCTGGCGCGCCGGCACCCTGGTCGCCGAGCTGGTCGCGCGCGGCCTCGCGCGCTCCTCGGAGCAGCTACTCGCGGGCCTCGCCGCGCACCTCGCTCAGTAGCTGCCGCTCGACCCGCCGCCGCCCGATCGACCACCGCCGCCGCCGTAGCGGCTCTTGCCCGAACCGCCCCCGCCGCGCCCCGAGAACATCGCGAGGATGCGCAGGATGCCGCCGAGCAGGCGCAGCACCGGCCACAGCACGCCGCGGATCGCCGGCGACACCGCCGCGCCGATCCCGAGCACGATCATCACGCCGACGACGATCAGCAGCACCATCGAGTTGTCGCTCGAGCTCGTCGGCGGCGCGCGGGTCGCCGGCGCCAGCGACGGATCCTTCGCCAGCGCGGCGGCGATCGCCTGCACGCCCGCCTCGAGCCCGGCGTAGAGCTGGCCCTTGGCCAGCAGCGGCCCGATCTGCAACCGGATGATGTCGTTCGATTGCAGATCGGTCAGCGCGCCGCCGACGCCCTTGCCGGTCTCGATCCGGACCTCGCGCTCGCCGGTCGAGACCACGAGCAGCACGCCATCGTTCTTGCCGGTCCCGCCGACGCCCCAGGTGTTGAACGCGCGATACGCGACGTCCTCGATCGGCTCGCCGCCGAGCGAGCTCAGCACCAGCACGACGATCGCGTGGCCGGTGCGCGCGCGCAGCCCCTCGAGCTCCCCGTCGAGGCGCGCGTAGTCGCCGGTCGACAGCTGGTGCCCGGGGTCGACCACGTGCCCGACCAGCGGCGGCAACGCGACCGTCGGCGCGGCCGTGGCGGTGCCGCGCGCGCACACGAGCGCGCATGCGAACGCGGCGATGAACGCCGCGACGCGCACTAGAGGTCGACCTTCGGCACCGTCGTGGTGGCCTCGGTCGAGGCCGAGTAGTAGACGCGCGGCTTGAACGGCTTGCCGGTGACCTTGTTGACGACCGCGCCACCGACCTTGCGCAGCTCGGCGTTGAAGTCCTTCACCGCGCCGTTGTAGTCCTGCCGCGCGCGCAGGATCCGGTTCTCCGTGCCCTCGAGCTCGACGGTCAGGTCGTGGAACGCCTGGCTGGCCTTGAGATCGGGGTACGCCTCCTGCGTCACGATCAGCCGCGACAGCGAGCCCTTGAGCTGGTCCTGGGCCTTCTGGAACGCCTCCATCTTGGCCGGATCGGTCAGATCATCGGCGGTGAGCTTGATCTGGGTCGCGGCGGTGCGCGCCTGGATCACCTTGTCGAGCGTCTCCTGCTCGTACTTCGCCGAGGCCTTCACGGTCGCGACGATGTTCGGGATCAGGTCGTAGCGGCGCTGGAGCTCGGCGTCGAGGTCGGCCCACTTCTGATCGCAGACCGCATCGGCCTCGACCAGCGAATTGTACTTGTTGCAGCCCCCGAGCCCGACGAGCGCGCCGAACACGAGAGCTGTCCCGAGGACGAGGATCGCCCGGAGCCACGGTTGCTTCACCATGGCGGGAGCGTACCGGGAAAGCCGGGCCGGAGAAGGGCCGCGCGCGCCTCGGCGCGGCGCGCGGTCGCACCAGCCCGGCCGCGCGCTGCGATACGATGGTGGTGATGACCACCTGCCGCTTGCTGGTGACCGCCCCGCTCGTGCTCCTGTCCCTCGCCGGCGCCGCCCGCGCCGGCGGCCTCAAGGCCCACGTCGAGTGCAGCCTCGACGGCGGCGCCAGGCTCGCGGCCAAGAAGAAGATCGCGATCGACAAGGACGTCTGGTGCTCGATCATGGTCGACAAGGGCGCCCCGCCCGCCGACGCGGTCGCCTCGATCTGGATCGAGCAGCCGCTGCTCGAGCGCGCGACCGAGTACCGCACCGCGAACGTCGTCGCCGAGGACGACCTGACCTACTTCCAGCTCGGTGAGGCGTTCGCGCGCGGCAAGGACTTCCTGCCGTGCACCGACGTGGTCGCACACGGTCGGGTCAAGGTCGGCGACGACACCGTCTGGTCAGGCACGTTCGCGATCGGCGCGAAGTGCAAGGCGATCAAGCTCGCCGCCAAGCTGCAGTGCTCGACCACGGCGGGCGACACCTTCTACAAGTTCCCGGGCAACGGCTCGAAGGTGAAGCCGCGCATGGAGCGCGAGCTCGACTGCTCGCTGGCCAGCAAGACCTCGCCCCCCGACGGCAGCATCGCGGTGTTCCGGATCACGCACCCCGACGGCACCGCGACGCCGCCCAAGTTCCCCGAGTTCCGCGAGTATCCGCAAGGCGGCTTCGGCTACGAGCAGGCGTTCGAGGAGGGCGACTACGGCGCGTGCTCGACCTTCACGCTGAAGGCGCTGGTGTTCACGCCCGACGGCCAGATCCTGAACACCAGCAAGCTGGCGTTCGCGCAGGACTGCCCGGACTGATCAACCGCGATGCCGTCGCGCGCCCACCGCGGGCGGCGCGCAAGATCTGCCGGCGGCGGCGCCCGCGCTGCGATCATAGGCGCGCCGCGACGAGGCACGTCGTATGCAGAAATCCGGGGCATGCGCTCGATTCGTTCAGGCCTCCTGGCGCTGGCGGTGATCGCGTTGCCCCTCGCGGCGTGCGTCGTGGAGGACGAGCGCAGCGCGACCGCGCAGTTCACGATCTGGTGCCAGGTCAACGACGGCGCGGGCGCGCCGGTGAACGCCCAGTACGTCGCGTTCGAGTCGGTCAAGTACACGTACGGCGGCGAGGTCGACGAGAGCTCGCGGATCACGCTGGGCGAGGCGACCACCTCCCAGAACGTCGCGCATCCCGGCTCGGCCGCGTTCGAGGTCGGCTACACGCTGCACGCCCGCGATGACGAGCAGGAGGTCGCCGAGTTCGCGTGCGCCGTCGCCCTGCCCGGCGGCGGCGATGTCCAGGCCGCCGTCGAGGTCGACTTCAGCAACGTGCTGATGCACCCGACGATCGAGCGCGAGCTGCACCTGCAGCTGCCCTGATCGACGGGCGGCGGCCGATCTCGAACGTCAGCGGATCTCGAACGACACCGGCACGCGGAACGTGCCCGCCGGCGTGCCCTCGACGTGCATGTATTGCAGGCTCCGCACCAGGCACGTCGCGGCCGCCCGCAGCGTCACCGGCGCGCTCGCCCGCGTGCTGGTCTGGCCCTGATCGTCGACGGTGATCGTCAGCATGATCGTGCCGCTCGGCTCGCTCGCGCTGGCGAAGCACGCGCGCATATCCGGCGACCGCGCGAGCATCACCCGCCGCGCCGCGGGATTCGGGATGGTGCCGAACGCGATCGTGACCGCGCCGCCGCCGATCGACTCGAGGCGCTCCTCGCGCCGGATCGCGAGGCGCGCGACCGTGACCCGGGGCTGAGCCGGCGCGAGCTCGAACTTGAACGACTTCGTGGTGCCCAGCACCGACACGTCGATCGACCCGCGCACGGTGGCGCGGCCGGGCGCGCCGCGGCCGATCTCGACCAGGTAGTTGCCGCGCTTGATCGACGCGAGCGCGAGCTGCTCGTGCGCGGGGCTGGTCGCGTCGTCGACCTGCAGGCCCGCGGCGCCGCCCATCCACGAGACCCGGGTGCCGTCGGGGGTGACCAGCGTCAGATCGAGATCGTCGCCGCCGTCCCAGCGCGCGGCGATCGTGACGTCGCGCTTGCCGACCGTCGCGGGCGCGGTCGCCAGCGCCTGCTCGGCCGCGGCGCGGGTCGCGTCGTCGGCCAGGCCGCGCACGATCAGCGCGGCGTCGCGATCGCGGCCCATCGCGCGCAGGCAGCGGACCGCCGCGGCGCCGGCCTTCGCGTCGTTCGGCGCGATCGACGACAGCGCGATGCGGTGACCGCAGGCCTCGGGGGCGCGTCCGAGGCGCTCGTAGGCCACCGCCAGCCGCTCGTGCGACTCGACGCGATCGGGATCGAGATCGACCGTGCCGTCCAGCATGCGCAGCGCGACCTCGCGCTGGCCATCGCGGCCGAGCAGATCGGCCTGGTAGCCGAGCGCGAGCGGATCGAGCCGGTCGCGATCGAGCCACTTCGCGGCCAGCTGGTTGGCGCGATCGAGCTCACCGGCGTACGCCAGGGTCTGCACCAGGGCGCGGTACGCCTCGCGGCTGTCGGGCGTGCGGAGCAGCGCGCGCTCGCCATCCGCGAGCGCCTTGGTGATGCCGGCGCTCACGCCGTCGTACGACGCGAGAGCCGGCACGCGGACCCAGGTGCGGCGCATCGCGATGCGATTGCCACCGAAGTCGTCGCCGCCGTCCCACCCGCCGGCCATCGGCGCGCCGCCGCGCCCGCCGCCCTTGCCGAGCGCCTCGCCGCCGCCGCCGTCGAGGTCCCTGCCGAGGCTGTTGTCGTCGCCCATGTCGGCGCGACTCGCCTTCGTCTGCGGGCTCGGCCATGCCTGCCTCGTGGCGGGGCGCGCGGGTGCGGGCGTTCCCCCCACCGGCAGCGCGCCCGACGCCACGACCTCGTCGAGCGACTCCTGGCCGGTCCACTTCGCCGCCGGCACCGCGCGATCCACGCCGAACGCGTCGAACATCGCCGCCGACTCGAGGACCAGCAGCGAGGTCTCCTTCGACATCACGCCGTAGGCCTGCGACAGCGCCACGATCCGCGCGCGGTCCTCGCCGGCGCCGTGCTGCTCGAGCTGCGCGATCGC
This sequence comes from Deltaproteobacteria bacterium, assembly GCA_021413675.1. Lineage (GTDB taxonomy): Bacteria > Myxococcota_A > Polyangia > Haliangiales > Haliangiaceae > JAIOQA01. Next base: position 14,547 of record JAIOQA010000311.1, read on the forward strand.
GAGCGTCGCCCACAGCCGCGGCACGAAGCCGTTGCCGGGCGAGGTCGAGACCGCGAGCGCGAGCGGATAGCGCTGCTCGAACGGCTGACCGGCGACGGTGCCCTTCACGACGACGTCGCCGCGGATCGCGCCGCCACGCGCGTCAGTCACGCGGGCCGCGAGCAGCACCTCCTCGCCGCTGCGGATCGTCGGCAGCGCGCCGGGCGCGACGTCGGCGAGGCCGGCGGGCAGCGTGACGGTGGCGTCGCGCAGCGCCGGCGCGAGCGTCGACTCGAGGCTCGCGAGCGCCGCGGCCTTCACCGACTGGCCGGGCACCCACGCCACGTAGCTGCCGCCGCCGCCGCGCGCCGCGGCCGCGAGCACCGCGCTGTCGGCGTCGCTGCCGATGCCGATCGTGGAGACGTTGATGCCATGGGTCGCGTCGGCCACCGCGGCCGCGACGTCGCCGGCGCGGCGGAAGCCGGTCGAGGCGAAGCCGTCGCTGACGACGATCACCCAGCGCTCGCGAGCGGCGTCGGGGAGCGCGGCGGCCGCGGCCCGGATGCTCGCGACCACGTCGCTGGCGCCGGCGGCGGGCTGCGCGTCGAGCCAGGTGCCGAGCTCGGCCGCGGCCGCGACCGACGGCGCCCGCAGCGCGCCGAGCGAGCGGCAGCCGCTGTCGCACGCCATCGCGCTGAAGCGATCGCGGCGATCGAGCTGCTCGACCAGGCGCATCGCGAGCTCGCGCGCCCGGGCGCTGCGCTCGCCGACCATCGACTGGCTGCTGTCGACGACGAGCAGGTAGTCGCGGGCCTTGGCCTCGCGCCAGCGCGGCAGCTTCGGCCGCAGCGCGATCACCGCGGTCGGGCGCGCGTCGGCGGCGACCGCGCGCTGCGCCGCGAGCACCTGCACGTCGTTGCCGACGTGATCCTTGGCGGCGAGCGCCTCGTCGGGGCCGACCGCGAAATTGCCGGCATAGGTCCAGGCGCGCAGCTCGGCGTCGCCATCGGCCGCGCGGTACTCGACGACCAGATCGCCGCGCGGCACGAACCCGGCCTGCGCGAACGCCAGGCCGTTGACGTCGGCGCGCGCGGGATCACGCGTCAGCGCGTAGCCGGCGGTGCGGACCTGACCAGGCGCGCCGCCGCGGACCTCGACATCGACGGTCAGGTTGTCCGCGACCGTCGAGCCATCGCTCGAGTGCGGCAGCGGGTAGACGTACTGCCGCCACGCGCCGCGGGCCGCGACCACCTGCGTGTACGCGAGCTTGATCGTGCGCGCGCCCTTCGCCGGGATCGGGAAGATGCGCAGCTCGAAGCGCCCGCCGCGCTTCCAGTCGAGCAGCGCCGGATCGCGCCACGAGCCATCGACCCAGATGATGTCGTTCTGCGCGATCTCCAGCGGCCGGGGCGCGGCCTTGTCGATCACGCCCTTCCAGATCTTCTGCGCGCGCCGCTTGTCGACGAACGCGCCCTCCTGGAACCCGCCGGGCGCGTCCGCGACGTCGAGCGCGAGCCCGTCGATCTGCGCGTCCGGCGGCAGCGGGAACTGGTAGACGCCCTCGAGCGTCTGATCGGTGTCGTTGCGGAAGGTCTCGGTGATCTCGGTGCGCGCGATCGGCCCGACGATGCGGACCTTCACGTCGTGGTGCGCGAGCGCGAGGTTCCAGTCGCGATCCCGGGTCTCGCCCGGCTTGTAGGCGCGCAGCGCGCCGAGGCCGGCGCCGGCCTCGGTGTCGACCGGCGTGGCCGCGAGCTCGGCCCACGCGAGCTCGCGCGCGAGCCCGGGCGCGGCGCTGACCGCGAGCGCGCAGTGATCGATCACGCCCTCCTCGCCGGCGCGGACGTCGTTGCGCTGGCCCGAGGCCTTCGCGCGCAACTCGACCGCGCCGCGGACCACCTGCACGACGGTGAGGTCCTCGGTCGCGGTGACCGCGAGCTGGGTGCCGATGATCGTGACGGTGCCCGACGGCGTCTCGATCGACGCGGGCCGGCCATCGACGTGCGCGACGTCCGCGCTGATGCGCCCGGCGGTCAGCGTGGCCGCGCGCGCCGCGGTGAAGGTGAGCTGGGTGCGGTAGTCGAGCGTGATGCGCGAACCGTCGGCGAGCTCGACCGCGGCGCGGGTGCGCTCGTCGGTGCGGAGCGCGGCGCCGGTGCGCAGGCGATCGTGCGCCGCGACCGGGTGCCAGCTGCCATCCGGCCCGCGCAGCTCGAGCCCGCCGGTGGCATCCTTCGACGCGCGATCGATCGTCGCGATCGCGCCGACGTCCTCGTCGGCGGGCGCGAGCGTGGAGGTTCCGGAACGATCGCGCACGATCACGAGCGTGGTCGCGGCGGCGGCGAGGGCGCCCGCGGCGGCGACCGCGAGCCAGCGGCGGCGCGGGCGGATCATCGTGACGGTCGCGGGGGCCGGCTTCGGCTTCGCGGCAGCGACCGGCGAAATGACGTCCGGCGCGCGGACGACCGGCGCGACAACGTCCGGCGCTCGGACGACCGGCGCGCTCACCACCGGCGCGCTCACCGACGCCGCGGCCGCGTCGACCCGCGCGAGCAGCGCGTCGACGAAGCTCGCCGGCAGCACGTGATCGTCGCCGGCGTGCGGCAGCTGCCGCGCCAGCGCGCTGACCTCGTGGCGGGTATCCCGGCACTCGTCGCAGCTCGCGAGGTGCTCGGCGTGGCGCGCGATCGCGCTCGCCTCGCCGGCGACAAGCTCGGCGAGATCATCGAGAACGGACTGGCACTCGGGGCGGGTCATACGGCATCTCCGGGCATGACGGCGCGCAGGCGGGCGAGCGCACGGCTGATGCGCTTGCGGGCGGCGGCTTCGTCGAGGTTGCAGGCGTGGGCGATCTCGCGATGGCTCAGGTCGGCGACGAACCGCAGGACCAGGACATCGCGCTCGCTCGGCTTGAGCTGGGCGAGCGCGCCGCGCAGCGCGCGGGCGCGCTGACGGATCGCCAGCTCGTCGGATCCTTCGTCGGGCAGCACCACCAGCTCGGCGAGCTCGCGGCCCTTGCGCCGGGTCTCGAGCACGTGGGCGCAGACGTGGCGCGCGATGCCGCACAGCCACGCCTTCACCGTGCCCTCGCCGCTGTAGCCCGGCATCGCGCGGTGCGCCCGCAAGAGCGTCTCCTGCGTCGCCTCGTCGGCGTCGGCCTGCGAGCCGAGCAGCGCCATGCACAGGCGACCGAGCACGCGGCCGTGGGCCCGCGCGCAGGCCGCGAGCGCCTCGCGGTGCTGGCCCTGGTGCACGAGCGCGGCGATCGGATCGACCGGACCCGGCGTTTCGGGCGGTTCGTCGCTCATCGGGGTGGCGAGGACTTGCATCTCGATCCCCACGTGCGCGGGACCGGGCGTTTCGTGACCTGCGATCGGCGAGATTCCGCCAACGCCCCGAGATCCCACGTGAACGTTCCGCGTCGGCGAGGCCATCCCGATCGAACGCGCGGCCGCGCCCGACGCGCTATGCGCACCCCTACGCCACGTCGGCGGCGTGGTACGCGGCCAGGACCTGCGCCGCGCGCTCGGCGACCCGGCGGCGCAGCTCGGCGAGGCGCGGATCGCCGACCAGCGGCGCGATCAGCGGGCAGCCCTCGAGCCAGGCCTGATCGAACAGCCCGGTGTCGACGGTCGCGCCCAGCGCCGCCATCGCGCGATCGGGCATGCCGCACGCCGCCGCGAGCTCGACCGCGACCTGGCCCGCGAACAGCCGGCTGCGCAGCGCCGCGGTCGGCTCGCCGACGAAGGTCATCATCCACTGCCAGTCGTCCTCCGCGAGCACGCGGTCGAGCAGCGCCGCGGCGAAGATCCGCACCAGCGCGTTGTCGGTGGCGAAGCCGATCGTCCACGCCGCGCGGTCGGGCCGCTCGCCGCGCCACAGCGCGAGCCGCGCCGCGAGCACCTGCGCGACCGCGCGCATCGCGGGATCGTCGTCGGCGAGCGCCGGCGCGATCAGCCGCGCGACCAGCTCCCAGCGGCCGAACAGCGCGTGCACCCGCGCGATCTCGCAGTCGAGGAGCGGCGCCTTGTCGGGATCGAGGCGGGTCGCGTCGCGCAGCCGCGCGAGCCCGAGCTCCTCGGCGCCGATCTCGACGAGCAAGCGGCCCGCCTGCTCGTGCGCATCGGACAGGAGCGGCGCGTGCGACACCGCCCACGCGATGTCGGCCACGCCCTCGAGCACCTCGCCGCGGTTGACCCGCGCCATGCCCAGCGCGAGCCGGGCCTCGCCGTGGCGCGGCGCGACCGCGATCGCGTCGAGCGCGGCCTGGTACGCCAGCTCGCCCGAGCGCGCGCCCTCGGCCATCAGCCACAGCCGCACGTGCGCGAACGCGCGGGTCGCGAGCACCGCCGGCGCGTCGGGCGCGAGCGCGCGCGCCTGCTCGAGCAGCGCCACCGCCTCGGCGACCGGCGCGCGCCACCAGCGGCGCAGCTCGATCCGTGCGCGCAGGTACAGCTCGACCGCGCGCGGATCGGTCGGCCGCGCGACCTGGCGATCGACCCGCATCGACAGCGCGCCGGCGATCTCGCGCGCCAGGCGATCCCCGGTGGCCAGCACCTCGTGCGCGGCGCAGTCGACGCGGGTCGCGTGGACCTGGAAGCCATCGCCGACGTGGATCAGCCGCGCCGCGATCCGCACCTGATCGCCGCGCCGCCGCAGCGAGCCCTCGACCACCATCGCGACGTCGAGGCGCGCGCCGGCCTCCTCGGGCGCGAGCTGGCCGAGCGCCACGACCGCGCCGCGGCTGCGCACCCGCAGCCCCGGGGTCATCGACAGCGTGTCGATCAGATCGTCGAGCAGGCCGTCGGCGAGCGCGGCGTCGCCCGGCTCGGCGCGCAGCGGCAGCACCGCGAGCGTCACGACCGCGGCGGTGCCCGCGCCCGTGGTCGGCCGGGTCGTCGCGGCCCCGACCTGGGTGATCGCGCGCGCGACGTCGGCGGCGTTGGCGAACCGGCGCTCGCGCGCCCGGTCGAGGCAGCGCAGCGTCGCGGCGATCAGCGCGGGCGGCGCGTCGGCGCGGACCGCACGCAGCTCGAACTGCGGGCCGCGGGTCTGGGCCAGCGCGATCGCGCCCATCGTGTCGCCCGGGTACGGGCGCACGCCGGCGATCATCTCGTAGAGCATCACGCCCAGCGCCCACAGGTCCGCGCGGTGATCGAGATCGGCGGCGCCCTCGAGCTGCTCGGGCGCCATGTACCAGGGCGTGCCGAGCACCACGCCCCACTCGGTGGTCGCCGACGACGCGACCGGCCGCGCGACGCCGAAATCACCGATGACGATCCGGCCGTCGCGCCCGACCAGGACGTTCTCGGGCTTGAGATCGCGGTGGATGACGCCGGCCTCGTGGGCCGCGCCGAGGCCGGCGCAGACCGCGGTCGCGACGTCGACGATGCGCGCGATCGCCATCGGGCCGCGCTTGAGCTCGGTGGCCAGCGACTCGCCGTCGATGAGCTCCATCACCAGGAACGGCTCGCCGTCGTGATCGCCGATGTCGAAGACGCGGGCGACGTTGCGATGGCTGACGCGCCGAGCGAGCCGGACCTCGCGGCGGAAGCGCTCGAGCGACGGCGCGTCCTGCGCGAGGTCGCGGTTCATCACCTTGACCGCGACCGGCTCGCCGAGGACCTCGTCGCGGGCGCGAAACACCGTGCCCATCCCGCCCGCGCCGAGCAGGTCGAGGATCCGGTAGCGGCTCGCGATCGCGCCGCCGACCCGGGTGTGCGCCGGGCCGCGCGAGACCTCGGCCCCCGGCCGCGCGCTCACGGTCTTGTCGTGCCCCGACGGCTCCATCCCTAGTGCTCCGCCCGGGTGATTGTGATTGCATCCCGGCGGTGAGGCGCCCCAGGCGCAAGGCGACGAGCCGAAGGGCTACTGCCTGTAACTCGAGGATCGGCAACGCCGCGCATGGGGATGGATCGCCGTCGGGTGCGAGCAGAATCACCCGGGCGGAGCACCAGTATCCCACCAGTTTCGCGCCGCGGTGCAGCGGACCTACGAGTCTTCCTGACAACTGCGCGTGACTACACCCCGTCTCCTTCTGGTCGACCCGTGTTGTCGATGGGCGCAGACAAGACGCAGCGGCTGGAGAAGGTGGTCGTCCCGGTCAGCGCGAGCTCGTCGGGGTTCGCCGCGGAGCTCGGGCCGGCGCGCGACGACGACACCGGCACGAGCCGGCTCTGCCGCGACGCGTACACGCTCAACCGCATCGCGCGGCTCGATCCATTCCCGCCGGTGGTCCAGCGCCTGGTCGCGATGACCGGCGACGCGACCACGTCGCTCAACGACGTCGAGCGACTGCTGTCGACCGACGTGCCGCTGACCGCGCGCGTGCTGCGCCTGGCCGGCTCGTCGCTGTACGGCCGCCGGCCGCCGCCCAACCTGCGCGCGGCGCTCTTGCGCATCGGCATGCACGAGCTGCGGCGCCTGGTCGTCACCGCGACCACCGCCACCGGCTTCGACGCGCTGTCCGCCGAGCTGTGGCGCTACAGCCTGCGGTGCGGGCTCCTGTCGCGCGGCCTGACCCTGATCGCCAAGGTCACACCCGCCGCCGATCCGTTCCTGTGCGGCCTGCTCCACGACATCGGCGTGCTGATGATGTTCCGGCTGCACGGCCAGGCCTACGGCACGCTTCACGGCGCGCCCGGCCACGATGGCCTCGATCAGCTCGAGCTCGAGGCCTACGGCCACACCCACGGCGACGTCGGCGGCGTGGTCGTGTCGCGGTGGCACCTCATGACCGCGCTCGACTACATCGTGCAGTACCACCACGACGTCGTCTGGAGCGCCGGCCTCGATCTCCAGCCGCGGCTCCGCGACCTGCTCGCGATCGTGGTGCTCGCGCGCTACCTCGCGATCGACGCCCCGACCCACGAGGAAGACGCGGCGCGCGAGGTCGTGCGCCTGCGCCTCGGGCTGCGCGAGTCGCAGCTCGTCCCGGTGATCGCCCAGGCCAACGAGGAGCTCGCGGAGCTGGGCGCGCTGCTCGCGGCCTGATCGCAACCAGGTGGCCGCCGCGGCCATGGACCGCGGCCGCGCGCGGTGGCACGATCGCGTCCTTGATCCACGGTGATGTCCAGCCCGGGTTCGAGCCCCTCGCCAAGGAGCTGGCCCGCCAGCTCGCGAAGAGCCGCGGCGGCGCGGCGGTGTGCGCGTACCACCGCGGCCTGCCGGTCGTCGACATCTGGGGCGGCGTGCGCGACGAGCGCGGCGCGCCCTGGCAGCGCGACACGATGGCAGTGTCGTACTCGACGACCAAGGGCGTGATCTCGACCGCGCTGCACGTGCTCGCCGATCGCGGGCTCATCGACTACGACGCGCGGGTCGCGAAGTACTGGCCGGAGTTCGCCCAGGGCGGCAAGGGCGGCATCACGGTCCGCCACGTGCTCACCCACCAGGCGGGGCTCTTCAACGTCCGCGACCTGATCGACGACGCGCGCCGGCTGCTCGACTGGGACTACATGATCAAGGTGCTGGCCGCCGCGCCGCCCACGATCATCCCGCCGGGCGCGACCGCCTACCAGGCGCTGACCTACGGCTACCTCGTCGGCGAGCTGGTCCGCCGCATCTCCGGCCGCAGCGTGCCGCAGTTCCTCGCCGAGGAGCTGGCCGGGCCGCTCGGGCTCGACGGCCTGTACATCGGCGCGCCGGCCGATCAGCTGCACCGCGCCGCGCGGCTCATCGGCCACGCCGCGCGCGGCCCGCGCTCGCCCGAGGCGATGCGCGCCCAGAGCCAGGCGCGGCTGCGCCGCAAGCGCGTCTTCGGCGCGGTCGAGCGCGCGCTGCGCTTCGTCGGCCACCCGGTCGACTTCGAGCGCGCCGCCTCGGCGCTCGCGCCGCGCGGCATCTCGGCCTTCGATTTCTCGTCGGACGAGGTGCTGCGGGCCTGCATCCCCGCCGCCAACGGCCTGTTCACCGCGCGCTCGCTCGCGCGCCTCTACGCGATGCTGGCCGCCGGCGGCACCCTCGACGGCGTGCGCATCCTGTCGCCGGCGACCGTCGCGCGCGCCACCGAGATCCAGCACCGCGGCTTCGATCAGATCACCGTGCTGCGCATGAAGTGGCGCCTCGGCTACCACCGCGTGCCCACGCTGCGCGGCGGCCCGCCCCAGGCGTACGGTCACTTCGGCTGGGGCGGCTCCGGCGCCTGGGCCGATCCCGAGCGCCAGCTGTCGATGGCCTTCATCGTCAACACCGGCGCCGGCTCGCCCATCGGCGACCTCCGCATCCTGCGCCTCAACGCCGCCCTGATGGCGTGCGCGAAGCGCGGCGCGTAGCCGTCACCACGGTCGCGCCGGGCACGCGACGCGCGCGCCCGCCGGGACCTGCGCCGCGAGGTTGAAGCAGATCGCGTAGCGCAGCGCCTCCCAATCGTTGTAGTTCACGAGCGGGAAGTCGTTGATCCCGTCGGCGCGCGGCGCGAACCGCAGCTCCTGCGGGTGGGCCGCCGCGGTCTGCGGCGAGACCGACCACACGACGCGCAGGTTGTCGTCGATGCCGGCGTCGAACCAGCCGTCGACGCCATACGAGTACGTCCACCAGCTGTCGAACCCGGACAGCTGACCGATCCGCGGCGCCTGCTGGGTCGTGTCGTAGTACGACCAGATCTGCGACAGGAAGCGGGTGCTGGGATCGGTGCTCTTGTTCGTCGCGATGATCGTCAGGCGCCCGCCCATCGCGTTCGACGCGTCCGGCACCCAGACGCCGGCCGGGCGGCCCGAGACCGGCCACTGGATCGATCCCGACAGCGGCACCTCGGCGTCGCGGAAGCACATCGCCGTGCTGTCGAACGACTTGAGATAGAGCGACACGTCGGTCGAGAACAGGCCCCACACCCGCTTGCCCACGCCCGCGAAGTCGGTGCGCGCCAGGCCCGGCGAGGCGCTCGCGCTCTCGGTCATCGGCGTGCCGTCGCAGGCCACGGCCTGGCCCCAGCGCTCCCAGGTGCCGACGCTGCCACCGTCGTAGCGGAAGACCGCGTAGTAGGTGTTGCCGCCGCTCTGCTTCATGAGCAGCAGCACCCGGCCGTCGGGCAGGGTCTCGACCGCGGGCTCGCCCGACGACTGCGCCCAGATCCCGGTCCACTGCACCGGCGCCCACGTGCCGTCGGGCAGGCGCAGCGTCGAGTTGATCCAGCCCTGCGCGTCGACGCCGACCACGACGAGCGCGCTCTGGTTCGCGGTGGTCGTGATCGCCGCGTCCACGCCGCCGGTGACGTCGAGCCCGAACGTGCCGTAGCCGCCCCACGCGCCGCAGCCGCTGGCGCTGATCGCGCAGTCGAAGTCGTCGGTCGACGAGACGTAGCGGAGCTGGCTCTGGCCGCCGGAGAACATGAACGTGCGGTTGCCGAGGCGCGCGATCGCCGGCGACAGCGCGGTGGTCATCTGCGACGTGATCCACTGCGCGTTGTAGCGGGTGTACTCGCAGGCGTTGCCGGGCTCGAAGTTGGTGTACGCGCGCACGGTCCCGGACGACGCGATCACGCCGTCGCGGTTCCAGTCGACGCCGCCGGCGCTGTCGACCAGGTACTTGAACTTGTCCCGCAGCTGCGCGACCGCGACGAAGTTCCACGGGTTGACCGCGTTGACCTCGCTGACGCCGACGTTGTCGAGCGTGCCGACGCCGGTGCCATCGGCGAAGCCGACGCCCGCGTTCTGGAACGCGTAGCTCATGATCGAGGGCCAGTTGGGCTTGCAGTTCGGGTCGACGATCGGCGTGATGCCAGCCGGCCCCGAGTGCGCGATCGCGTTGGCGTGACCCGACTCGTGCGCCATCACGGCGCCGCTCTGGTTCGAGGATCCCCACGCATAGGACCCGCAGCCCGCGCAGGTCGCGCTGGTGCTGGTCTGCCCGCCGCCGCCGTTCCAGACCAGCGCGTAGCGGAACTTGCCGACGCGCGACGCCGCCATGTTCGACTGCCACGCCGCCTGCGGGTCGGCGCCGCCGTTACCGACCGGCGCGACCCAGCCGTAGCCGCCCCAGTCGCCGTAGACCGTGAGGTCCGCGGGAGTCTCGGCCTGAAGGCCGATGTCGAGGTGCGCGCTGATGCCGGGCCGCTGATCCGGGTTGCGCAGCGTGTTGGCGTGCTGGCCGCGCTCGGTCGAGGTCAGATCGCGCAGCCGATCGCCGTAGGTGTCCGCGAAGTAGCGCGCCTGCGCGGGAGTCACGCGCGGCGGCGAGTCGGTCGCCGTCAGGTGCGCGCCATCGACCTCGACGAACATGTCCTTGTGGCGCGGATCGGCGCCCCAGCGCCGCAGCGGCAGCTGCGGGGTCTGCGTGCGCACCCCGCGCAGCTCGTCGCCGTCGTTGATGCCGTCGCCGTCGGTGTCGCGGGCGTCGATCGCCCAGCCGCACGGAAACGCCGTCAGGTCCTTCGGGTTGGTCGCGTAGCCGCTGAGGATCGAGCACGTGCCGATCGCCGCCTCGAGCTCCGACCCGAGGCCGTCGCCACCGCCGGGCTCGGCGTCGTGGCCGGTCAGCCGGCGATCGTTGCGGATGAGCTGGGTCGGCTGCGGATCGCTCGCGTCGCTGCCGAGCCAGAACACGCGGCTCGTCGCCGCCGCCAGCTGGGTCAGCACCGCGCCGCCCGCGGTGCCGTTGTTGTAGACGCGCTGGGTGATGTGCTCACCGTCGGCGCTCATGCCGTAGATGTACTGGGCGTGGGTGCTGCCCGGCAGCTGGATGGTCTCGATCTCCTCGTTGGCGCGCAGGTTGGCGAACACCTGGCGGCGGCCGCGCACGCCCATGATGTAGCTCTGGCCATCGATCGTCACGAGCGCGGCGCCGCCGGTCGTGGTGTCGGCCTTGGGGCGCAAGAGCGCGATCCGGGTCTGGCCGCTCGGCACGGTCACGGTCACGCGCGGCCGGGTGCCGCCCGCGGAGTTGTCGTCCCACGCGGCCTCGGCGCCGGCGCTGGTGATCACGTGCAGCACCGGATCCTGGTCGGCCGGGAACAGGGTCGTGACGATGATCGTGTGGGTGCCCGCGGCGAGCGGTTGCTCCCAGATCTGGGTCAGGCTCTTCTCGCAGGACATCGCGGTCGTGCCGCACGCGCACTCGCCGCACCACATCTGGGCGCGGCAGCCGTCGTCGACGAGCCCGCACTCGCCCGCGACGCACGCGCGCGGCGCGCAGCTCTCGCCGCTGTGGGCCTCGAGGAGCTCGGGCACGTCGACGGTCGCGGCGGTCGCGGGCTCGTCGGTCGGCGCGATCGCGGGCGCGGGCTCGGCGGCGACGGGCGCCGCATCGACGCCGAGGTTGTCAGGCGGCTCCGCGCACGCGGCGAACAGCAGCGCGGCGGACAGGATGGGAGGGACGTGGCGATGACGCATGCGCCGCCACAGAGCACGTTGCTGGCCAGATCGCGGCCGAGCAAAGCTCGCGGGTTGCGCGCCCCGGCCTGGCGCGGTCGGTCGTTTCGTCCAGGCGACTCGCGCGGACACCCGACGGCTGGGCCTGCCCCGCCCGCTTGCTACGATGCGCCGATGCTCCCCGGCTCGGACACCGATCCCGACGCGACCGCGACCTCCGGGAGCCCGACCCCGGAGCCGGGCGCGCCGACGTCCGCGGGCCACGCGGTGGCCGCGCACGAGCTCGCGGCGTTCGCGGGCCGCGCGCTGCACGCCGATCGCGGCGGGCGCTACGCGGTCGGCGAGTCGATCGGCCGCGGCGGCATGGGCGAGGTGTTCGTCGCGCGCGACCTCGACATCGGCCGCGCGGTCGCGGTCAAGCGCATGCGCAGCGCGGCGCCGACCACCGAGGCCACCGCGCGCTTCCTGCGCGAGGCGCGGATCCAGGGCTGGCTCGAGCACCCCGCGATCGTCCCGGTCCACGATCTCGGCATCGACGCCAGCGGCCGGCCGTTCTTCACGATGAAGCGCCTGACCGGCACGACCCTCGCGGCGATCCTCGCGCGCCCGCGCGATCCGGCCCAGCTGCGCCGGCTCTTGCGCGCGCTGGTCGAGGTCTGCCTCGCGGTCGAGTTCGCCCACGCCAGCGGCGTGATCCACCGCGAC
>JAIOQA010000312.1 GCA_021413675.1 Deltaproteobacteria bacterium
GCCCGCGCCCGAGCCGTCGCCGCGCCGCGGCGTCGATGTCTTCGCGGCCTCGCCGCGCCCCGCGCCGCGCGCGACCACCGTCTTCGACGGCTGGTCGCGCAAGCCGCGCGACGAAGAACCCGTCGACCCCGAGCCGCCCAACCGGTGGCCGTGGTCGCGCTGACTCCAACCTGTCCCTGCCGGAGGAATCGTGGGAACCCTCGCCCAGAGCGTCAATCAGCACCTGCGCACGCTGCGCACCAGCACGCCGGAGATCATCGGCGCGGTCGTCGTCAACATGGATGGCTTCGTGGTCTCGGCCGTCATCCCCTCGGAGGTCGATGACGAGCTCATCGGTGGTATGGCGGCGGCGCTGATCGGCGTCGGCGAGCGCATCGCGACCGACCTCATGCGCGCGCAGATGGAGCAGGTCTACATCCGCTCGCCGAAGGGCTACGTGATCATCAACGCCATCACCGATCAGTCGGCGCTGGTGCTGCTGGTCACGCGCGAGGCCAAGCTGGGCCTGGTGTTCCTCGAGCTGCGCCGAGTCGTCGAGGAGCTCGGCCGCGTGATCTGACCGCCATGGTGGCGTCGATCTGGATGGTGCGGGGCCTGGTGGCCCTCGGCGCGGCGGACGTCGCGGTGCTGAACCTCGTGGTCGCGCCGCGCGCGCTGGGCGCGGAGGAGCGCCAGCCGCACGCGGTCGCGGCGACGGCGCCCGCGCGCGCCGTGGTCGCGGTCGCGGAGGCGCCGCGGGCGGTGACGCCTGCGCCGGTGAAGGCGCCGCCGGCTCCGGTGGTGCCCGAGCGAGTCGAGGCCCTGCCTCCGGTCGCGGAGGCGCCACCGCCAGTCGCCGTCGCGGAGGCGCCACCGGCGCCGGTCGTCCCGGCGGCGGCGGTCGCGGCGGCGGTCGCGAACCCCGACGCGCCGCCGCCGATCGCGCTCTACTACCCGACCGATCACGCGTCGATCTACCCGACCGCGGAGCGCGACCTCGATCGCGCGATCGCGACCCTCGAGGCCAGCCCCGCGCTCCACGTCGTCGTCACCGGCCGCGCCGATCCGCGCGGCCCTGATCGCTACAACCACTACCTGTCCTCGCGCCGCGCGAAGCGGGTCGTGCGCTACCTCGTCGACCACGGCGTCCCGCCGGAACGGATCGAGCGCGTCGCCCTCGGCGAGCGCGAGGCCGATCGCGATGGCACGCCGCTCGATGACGCGGAGGCGCTGCGCCGCGAGCGGCGCGTCGATCTCACCTTCACCTGGAGCCCTCCATGACGCCGATCACCTGGATGTGGCTCCTCTCGATCACCGGGGCGCTCGCGTTCTTCGGCGCCGGCGCGCTGCTCAACCGCCGCCGCGCGCCGACCGACGCGACCCGCGCGCCCGAGCTAGTCGCGCTCGAGCAAGATCGCGTGCAGCTCGCCGACGAGGTCGCGCGGTTGTCGCGCGAGCTCGGCGACGCGCGCCGCCCGGTGCGGCCCGAGCGCGACTCGGCGGTGATGTTCGACGTCGAGGCGCTGCGCCGCCGCGTCGCCGACGCCGACGAGCTGCGCCAGGAGAACGTCGAGCTGCGCACCGAGGCCACGCGCGCGCGCAACCTCGCCGCGAGGGTCACCGCGCTCGAGGGCGAGCTCGAGGCCGCGCGCCAGAGCGGGCTCGCGGCCGCGGCCCGCGCCACCGCCGGCGGGCCGCGCGTTCGCCTCGCGACCGTGCCCGCGGTCAGCGCGCTCGACGGCCTGGTGGCGGACCTGCGCGCGACCCCGGGTGTGACCGCGGCGGTCGTCTCCGACGATCTCGGCCTGCTGGTCGCGGGCGGTGGCGAGCTCGCCGAGGCGCTCGCCGCGCTCGGCGGGCTGCTGGTCGGCGTCGGCGGGCACGCCGGCGAGCTGGTCGCGCTTGGCGCGCCGGTGCGCGTGGTCGTCGAGGACGAGCGCGGCACGACCGTCGCGGCGACGCGACTCGCGGGGGCGCAGCTGGTCGCGGTGACGCTGTCGCCGGGCCAGGCGAGCGCGCCGCGGACCGTGGCGCCGTCGCAGCGCGCCACGATGATCGCACCCGCGCCGCCGGGTGCGCACGCACGTTCGCGCTGAGCGCGTGCGGATCGCCCGCGGGCGGGCTGCCGCCGTTTGCCGACTCGCGCCTACACCGTCGGGCGCGCTTCTGCGTTAGCGAGATTCCGCCGGAACTTCCCGCCAACGGAGCGCTCTCGATGTCGTCGTTGTTCTCTCGCACGTTCGTTCACGCCGCCGCGATCACCCTCGGACTCCTCGGCGCGTGCGCCCATCCCGCGCCGCCGCCGCACCCCGGCCAGGCGACCTCCACCGCCGGACCCGAGGCGGGCAAGACCCAGCTCGCCCTGGTCGGCGACTTCGATCCCATCGCAGATCGGCTCCGCACCGATCCGGTCGCGGACGCGATCGACGCGATCCGTCGCAATGACTTCGTCGGCGCACGCGCCCTGCTCGAGCCGCTGGTCGCGCACGTGCCGGCGGGCTGGGCGGCCGAGTCGCGCTCCGGCAAGCGGATCGCGTTCGCCGCGTGGCGCATGGCCGACGTGATCGCCCTCGCGGTCCGCGCGAGCAGCGAGGCGGGCGTCGAGGAGATCGCCTGGATCGGGCCGTCGTACTCGCACGCGTACGGGCTCCTGGCCTACATGGCCGTCGAGGAGCAGGACCTCGCCAGGGCCGCCTCGTTGCTGGACGCGGGCATCGCCCTCGAGCCGTATCCCGATCTGCTGAGCGAGCGCGGCACCGTGGCGATCCAGCAGCGCGATCCCGCGGCGGCGATCGCCCTGTTCGAGCGCGCGATCGCCGCCACCGGCGCCGATGCGGCGCAGCAGGCGCGGGCGTGGCGCGGCAAGGGTGAGGCGCTGATCGCGCTGGAGAAGCTCGACGACGCCGAGCGCGCGTTCGCGCGATCGCTCGAGCTCGAGCCGGGCAACGCGCTCGCGAAGAACGAGCTGGAGTACATCCGCGGTGTGCGCGAGGGCACGATCAAGCCGAGCGACTCGCAGATCATGCACTGAGGCGACGAAGTCGCCGGCTCAGGGTCCAGAGGAGATCGGGCTGCGCGTCCCCGCGCGGGCCGATCGAAAAAGTGCCTGGAGGCGAGCGCCTCACAGGCGCTGACGGCCCGCCCACTCCCGCACGCGCGCGGGCGGCGCGATAAGATATTCGCGGATGATCACGGCCGGGCGGACGCTCGCGGATCGGTTCGAGCTGCAGCGACGCATCGGCGCGGGCGGCATGGGCGAGGTCTACGAGGCGCTCGATCGGGCGACCGGCGAGGTCGTGGCGCTCAAGACCCTGGCCTACGCCGACGGCGACACGCTGATGCGCTTCAAGCGCGAGTTCCGGTCGCTGCAGTCGACCTCGCACCCGAACCTGGTCTCGCTGCGCGAGCTGATCTGCGATGACGACCGCTGGTTCTTCACGATGGAGCTGGTGCGCGGTCGCCACCTGCTCGAGTACGTCGAGCGCGATCCCGCGCGCCTGCGCGCGGTGCTACCGCAGCTGGTGCACGCGCTGCGCGTGCTGCACGACGCCGGGATGATCCACCGCGACGTGAAGCCGCCCAACGTCATGGTCACCGACGCCGGCCGGGTGATCGTCCTCGATTTCGGGTTGATCACCTCGGTCGATCAGACCCGCCAGTCGACCGAGGGCCGCGCGATCGGCACGATCGAGTACATGGCGCCGGAGCAGGCCCTCGGCCGCAAGATCGGCCCGGCCGCCGACTGGTACGCGGTCGGCGTGATGATGTTCGAGGCGCTGACCGGCAAGGTGCCCTACGAGGGCCACGCGCTCGAGATCCTCGTCGCCAAGCAGCAGGTCGAGGCGCGCTCGCCGCGGGCGCTCGTCCCCGACGCGCCGCTCGATCTCGCGACGCTGTGCCAGGAGCTCTTGCGGATCGATCCCGAGGCCCGGCCGTCCGGCGCGGAGATCGCGCGGCGCCTCGGCGAGGACGACGCGGAGGTCGAGGTGCCGCGAGCCCGGCGCAGCTCCGCGCGCACGGTGTTCGTCGGGCGCGAGCCCGAGGTCCTCGCGCTGCGCGCGTCGTTCACGCGGGCGCGCGCGCGGCCGCTCGTCCACCTCGTGGTCGGCGAGTCGGGCATCGGCAAGTCCGAGCTGGTCGCGCGGTTCGTGCGCCTCGCCGAGGACGAGGATCCGCAGCTGCTCGCGCTCCACGGCCGGTGCTACGAGCGCGAATCGGTGCCGTACAAGGCGCTCGACGCCGTCGTCGACGGGGTCGCGGCGTTCCTCGATCACCTCGCGCCCGCCGAGCTGGCCGCGATCCTGCCGCCGCGGCCCGCCACGCTGGTGCGCATGTTCCCGGTGTTCGTGCGGGTCGGGGCGATCGCCTCGGCGCGCGCGGCCACCGACGCCGGCGATCCGCAGGAGCAGCGCCGCCGGGTGTTCGCCGCGCTGCGCGAGCTGTTCGTGGCCATCACCGCGACCCGCCCGGTCGTGATCACGATCGACGATCTCCAGTG
The DNA here is from genome assembly GCA_021413675.1 of Deltaproteobacteria bacterium. Lineage (GTDB taxonomy): Bacteria > Myxococcota_A > Polyangia > Haliangiales > Haliangiaceae > JAIOQA01. The sequence continues at coordinate 4,478 of JAIOQA010000312.1, forward strand.
GGCCGACACCGACAGCTTCTTGCTGCTGCGCGAGCTGCTGCGCGGCCCCGACGCGCCGCCGCTGCTGGTGGTGGCCACGGTCCGGACCAGCGCCGATGCCCTCTCGGTCGCGCAGATCGCGGAGCGGCTCGTCGGCATCGCGCTGACGCAGACCGCGCTCGGCCCGCTGTCCGACGACGAGAGCCAGCGGCTCGCGGAACGGCTCGCGCCGGGCGTGACCGCGCGCGTCGACATCTCGCGGGTCGCGCGCGAGGCCGGCGGCCACCCGATGTTCCTGCAGGAGATGCTGCGCCACATCGACACCGGCGCGCCGACCGCGACCCTCGACGACGCGCTGTGGGCTCGCGTCGCGCTCTTGCACGCCGAGGAGCGCGCGCTGCTGGAGCTGATCTGCCTCGCGGGCGCGCCGATCGCGCTCGACGTCGCGAGCGCCGCCAGCCGGCTCGACGGCACGCAGCTCACACGCGCGGTCGCGGCGCTGCGCGCGGCCAGCCTGGCGCGCGAGACCCAGCGCGGTCGCGGGCTCGCGCTCGAGCCGTATCACGATCGCGTGCGCGAGGCGGTCTCGGGCCGGCTCTCGCCCGATCGCCAGGTCCAGCTCCACGCCCAGCTCGCGCTCGCCCTCGAGCGCAGCGCCGGGCCGCGCGATCCGCAGCTGCTGCTGCACCACTTCCGCCTGGCCGAGCTGCCCGAGCGCGCCGCCGGCTACGCCGAGGAGGCCGCCGAGCGCAGCCTGCACGCCCACGCGTTCGATCAGGCCGCTGCGCGCTGGCGCGACGCGCTCGATCTGATCCCGCGCGCGCCCGGCGATCGCCGGCGCGTGCTGATCCGCCTGGGCGAGGCGCTGATCGCCGCCGGCCGCGGCGCCGAGGCCGCGGAGGCGTTCCTGGCCGCGTCCGAGGGCGCCGATCGCGCGACCCGCCTCATGTGCCACCGGCACGTCGCCGAGCAGCTGCTGATCAGCGGGCGGATCGAGCGCGGCGTCGCGTCCTTGCGCGCGGTCCTGCGCGAGGTCGGCGTCAACGTGCCGGGCTCGCCGCGCGCGGTGCTGCTGTCGCTCATCCAGAGCCGCATCAAGCTGCGCCTGCGCGGCCTGCGCTTCACGCCGCGCGATCGCAGCGAGATCTCCGACGCCGACGTGCTGCGCCTCGACGTGCTCGGCGTGGCCGCGACCGGCCTGTCGATCGTCGACACGATCCGCGGCTCGGACTTCCAGACCCGCCAGCTGCTGCTCGCGCTCGCCAGCGGTCACCGCCCGCACATCGTGCGCGCGCTGGTGATGGAGGCCAGCTACGTCGCGACCCGCGGCGATCACGCGCGTGCGCAGTACCTGTTCGGGCGCGCGCGCGAGGTCGCGGGCGAGGTGACCGATCCGTACCTCGCCGGCCTCATCGCCGGCACCTCGGGCATCGCGACCTATCTCACCGGCGACGTGCTGAAGGCGCTCGCGCTGCTCGGCGAGGGCGAGAAGCACCTGCGCCAGGTGCCGGGCACGTCCTGGGAGCTCGACTCGCTCAAGCTGTTCACGCTGTTCGTCATGCGCTGCATCGGCGACTTCGCGGCGGTGCGGCGGCGCTACGATCGCTACGCCGTCGAGGCCGAGCAGTGCGGCGATCTGTACCTGGCCTCGACCATGCGGCGCGCGTGCGTGCCGATGTGGATCGCCGAGGACGATCCCGATGGCGCCGAGGCGGATCTGGCGCGCGCGACCTGGGTCCCCGCGGGCGAGGGCTACCACGTCCAGCACTTCCACGAGCTCGCCGGCATCTGCGAGCTGGCCCTGTATCGCGGCGTCGAGGACCCCCGCCTCGAGCCCGGGTTCGCGCGCCTCGACAAGTCGCTGCTCGTGCGCGTCGATGCGATCCGCACGCAGACCGAGTACCTGCGCGGTCGACTGGCGGCGCGGCGCGGCGATCGGCGCGCGGTCGAGCGCCACGCCCGCGAGCTCGAGCGGGTCGCGACGCCGATCTCGAAGGTGTGGGCGTGGATGCTGCGCGCGGTCGCCGCCCACCTGCGGGATGACCGCGACGCGCTGATCGCCGCGCTCGTCGCTGCCGATGAGGCCGGCCGGGCCGGCGGGCTCGCGCTCTCGGCCGCGACCTCGCGCTGGCGGCTCGCGGTGCTCCGCCAGGACGCCGCGGCCGAGGCCGAGGCCGCGAGCGCGATGGCCGCGCTCGGCGTGCGCGCGCCGGCGAAGGTCGCCGCGATGCTCCTGCCGCTCGGCGCGCGGCCGTGAACGCGCGCGACCTCGCTTGCCGAGGTGCGCGACCTATTGGGCGCCGGTTGGGAGTCGAACGATCCTGGAGGCCCGGGCAAGCTTGCCGGCCTGCTTGGTGACGTCGGCCGCTTGCGTCGAGGCTATCACCGCGTGCGACGGGTCGTCTGGCTCCGGTTCTGCCTTCACGATCAGTCCAAGACCCCGCGGAATGTGAGCCTCGCACTCGGCAACGCCGTGGGTCGGAAATCGGGTACGCAACGTTTCGTCGGTTGTCAGTGCCGCTCGGTGCACTGACACCTCGCCAGACCGCCGATCCTTGAAAGCCATGGAGGATGGGCGGGTCCCATCAGGGGCGACCCAGTCCGGATGGACCAACCGACGCCAGAGGACCTCGGGATCCTCGACTTCCGGTACTACGGTACTGGACTCCACATCGCCCACCGCGACCAACCTAACACTGCATCAGCCAGGCAGACAAGGTATCGAGCATCGAGTCATCCATGATCTGCCCCTGACCCTGGGCGTCACCTTGGACTGCCAGGAATTCAATGGAGCCATTGGGGAGAACCTCAATCTCAAGTCCTCGAGATCCAATCTGCCACTCGAATTGAAGACCGCCACCCATCACCGGACCCATGTGTGGCCTTGGGACCCGATCGAAGAAGCCGCGGTTGACCAGGTTGATCGCCGCTGCCTTGGCGGTCGCCTTCAGTGCCGGCCCCCCTTCTCCGTCCCATCCGACAGGCAAGTCCGCCAACTGGCGGAGCCGATCAACTACAAATCCTGCCTGCTCGGACAGGCTAATGACCGCGGTCACCTGCTGCCATCTGGTGTTTGGAGAAGGGGTAAGCGGAAACCTCGTTTGAGCCAACACTGGCACTAGGCGCTCCTCTTCCAGATTTCGTGCATACGCGGTGTCGTGAGATCGACAAACGACCGTACAACTACTTCGCGAGCGAGCCCCATCCATTCGTTGAGGTCGGCCGAGGAGCCACTCTTTGGTTGCCCGCGGACAGTAATGCTCAGCTGCAGCACCTCTGTCAGATCCGGAGTCCTAAGTGCGTGTTGCAGTTCAACGTGTAGGCGTGCTGCAAGTCTGGGGATCACAAACGCAATCTTGGCGAGCACCGCTTCTGGCGCGGGAAGGTAGCTGCTTGCGGGCGTCGATTTCCAGAACGTGACCACGTCGCCAAGATCGTTCAACGAACTCCAAGCCGCCCCACGTTCGATCTGGTTCACGTACGTGACTTCGCACTGCGTGACCTGCGGTTGCCCCAGTTCTTCCCGTTCCGAGAACGCGCAGAACCGAGCCCACTCCTTCTCGAACCCTGGCCAAATCTGCTCGTAGTGCGGATACTGATCTTCCGGGCCTTGCTTCCGCCAGTTTTGGATGAAGCGATCCTGCTGGATCTGAATTAGGCGACGGTTGGAAGGATCAACGAACCAGCACCGAACCAGCGGATGTTGCAGGAATTGGATCTGAAGGTTGGGTGAAATTCGGTCGTTTCCGAATCGTTCGATCAAGGAGTTCAGGGGCGGCTGAACTTCGTGATGGGGGTACTGGGATCTGATCTCGGACCAAAACAGTCCGAAGTGAGGCACGCTCCAGCGGATAGGAGAGAACTCGAACCCCAGCACCGTTTCCACAATCGGTGGGTTCGCGAATTTGGGAAGGGGCCGCTCGGTTGTCATGGCGGGCAAGATCTATAGTGAGATCAAGATCCTTTAAGATCTATAGCTTGCGCCCGATCCCGTGTCGAGGAAAAATCTGTGCCAAGCAAGAAAAAGCTTGACCAGCGTGAGAAGACAGGCGGCTCAGCGCTTACCGGGAGGCGCCCAGAGAGGCCGCCCACACCTACGCCAATTGCCGACCGCGCGCGTCCGCGGCGAAGGCTGGGCGAGTTGGCGACCGCGGTGTTCAGGCCGCACGGGACGCTGCTGACTCAGCCTGGGTAGCAGAAGGTCACCTCCATCTGCCACGAAGTGCCGGGCAAGCGCGTCTCCCATCCACGGATCGCAACTCGCATGCGCTGAACTGTGCGAGGACTGGCTAGAAGGCTCAACTTCGCGAGCAAGCGCGGATGCACGCGGTCGGCTCTGCGTGGCAGTCGTCCATCCTCGCAGTACGTGTCGTGTCCTCGATGTCCGATGTCGCGGAGAAGCCCAGGCGTTGTCCTGCGCTGCCGCTCGCCAAAGGCGCCCTCGCATGGCTGCGCGGCCTGATCGCCGAGGTCGCGCGGGAGCTGTGATCGCGCGTCCGTCCTCACACCTCGAGACGATCGCCCTCGCGCGAGAACCAGCGGTAGAGCACCGGCAGGAGGAAGATCGACAGCGCGACGCGCGACAGGAGGCCGAAGCACACCACCTGCGCGAACGGCCGCTGGCTGTCGGAGCCGATCGCGTGCGAGAACGCCGCCGGCAAGAGCCCCGCGCAGGCGACCAGCGCGGTGATCAGGATGGGCCGCAGCCGCACCGCCGCCGCCTCGCGGGTAGCGTCGTCGATCGAGCGGCCGTCGCGCCGCAGCTTGTTGGCGTGGCTGATGAAGATCACGCCGGTCTGCACCGAGATGCCGAACAGCGCCAGGAAGCCGAGGCCCGAGCTGACGCTGAAGTTGGTGTCGAACGCCCACAAGGCGAGGAGCCCGCCCTCGGGCATCGTCAGGAACACGCTGACCGCGATCAGCACCGGGTACTTCAGGTTGCCGTACAGCGCGAAGATGATGAAGAAGATGAGCAGGAGCGTCAGCGGCACGACGATGAACATCTGGCGCTTGGCGGCGAGGAAGTCGGAGTACTCGCCGCCCCACTGCAGCTCGTAGCCGGCGGGCACCTGCACGTCGCGCGCGACCGCGGCCCGCGCCTCGGCGACCGCCGAGCCGAGATCGCGATCGGTGACCGCGTACTGCACGCCGATGTAGCGCGAGCCGCCCTCGCGATACACGAACGACGGGCCCTGGCCGACGGTGAGGGTCGCCAGGCTCGACAGCGGCAGCTTCTGGCCGGTCGGCGTGGTCACCAGGATCCGGCCGATCGCGCCCGGGTTGTTGCGGTACTTCTCGTCGAGCCGAACGACCAGGTCGAACTGCCGCTCGCCCTGGATGATCTGGGTCGCGGGCGCGCCGCCGACCGCTGACTCGATGAGCCCGCTCACGGTCGCGACATCGAGGCCGTAGCGCGCGAGCTTCTCGCGATCGATCTTCACGTCGAGGCTGGGCTGGCCGAGCTCGTGGACGATCGTGATGTTGCCGATGCCCGGCACCTTCGCGATCGAGGTCTTGATCTGCTCGGCGAGCTTCTCGAGCTTCTGCAGGTTGCTGCCGAAGACCTTCACCGCCAGCGCGCTCTTCAGGCCGGTCGAGGCCTCGTCGACCGCGTCCTCCGCGGGCTGCGTGAAGTTGAAGATGATGCCCGGATAGGCCGCGAGCTTGGCCTGGATCGCCTCGACCAGCGCCGGCTTGTCGGCGATCTCGGCGCGCCACTCGCTGGTCGGCTTGAGGCCGACGTAGAACTCGCAGTTGAAGAACCCGGTCGGGCTGGTGCCATCGTCGGGCCGGCCGAGCTCGCTCGCGACCGTCGTGACCTCGGGGAACGACAGCAGGATGTCGCGGACCTCGGGCGCGATCTTGGTGGCCTCGTCGAAGCTGATCGTCGACGGCATCGTGGCGCGGACCCACAGCGCGCCCTCGTCGAGGGTGGGCATGAACTCCGAGCCGATGCCGAACGCGATGAGCGACGACGCGCCCAGCGCGATCATGCACGCGGCGATCGTCACGCGCGGCCGCACCAGGCAGCGCTCGAGCACGCGCAGGTACCAGCGCTTGAAGCCGCCGAACAGCTTGCCCTCCTCGTCGCGCACGCCCTTGCGCATCAGCACCGCGCACAGCACCGGGAGCAGGGTGAGCGAGAAGATCAGCGTGCCGAGCAGCGCGTAGACCACGGTGTCGGCCATCGGCGCGAACAGCCGCTGCGACGGGCCGGTGAGCACGTAGATCGGCAGGTAGGCCGCGATGATCACCGCGGTCGAGTAGAAGATCGGCCGCCCGACCTCGGTGGCAGCGCCGAGCACGGCGTCGTGGATCGAGACGCTCTCGCCGCGCGCGCGGTGCTCGCCGAGCACGCGGAAGATGTTCTCGACCATGATCACGCCCGCATCGACGAGGATGCCGAAGTCGACCGCGCCCAGCGACAGCAGGTTGACCGGCACCTTGCGGCCCTCGAGCAACAGGAACGCGACCGCGAGCGCGAGCGGGATCGTGGCCGCGACGATCACGCCGGTGCGGATGCTGCGCAGGAACAGCACCAGGATGAGCGTCACCAGCAGCACGCCGAGCAAGAGGTTGTGCTCGACCGTCGCGGTCGTGAGGTGGATGAGGTCGGTGCGGTCGTAATAGGGGTGGATGCGTACGTCGCGCGGCAGCACGTGCTCGTTGAGGTACTTCGTCATCTCGCGCACGCGCTCGAGCACGGTCTGCGCCGCCTCGCCGGTGCGCAGGAACAGCACGCCCTCGACCGCGTCGTCGGTGTGCATGTAGCCGAACTGGCCGAGCCGCGGCGCCTGGCCGAGCTCGACCTTGCCCAGGTTCTTCACGCGGATCGGCACGCCACCGTGGGTTGCGACGACGACGTTGCCGATGTCGCCGAGATCGGTGAGCCGGCCCAGGCCGCGCACGTAGTAGAACTGGCCGCCGAGCTGGTAGAAGCCGCCGCCGGCGTTCTGGTTGTTGCTCGCGAGCGCGGTCATCACCTCGGGGACGCTCAGGTGATAGGTGTTGAGCAGGTTCGGATCGAGCACGACCTGGTACTCGCGGGTCGTGCCGCCGAGGCTCGAGTCGTCGGCGATGCCGGGGATCGACTTGTAGCGGCGGAACAGCACCCAGTCCTGGATGACCTTGAGCTCCTCGGGGCTGCGGTCCGGACTCGTGAGCACGTAGCGGTAGATGAGCCCCGAGGGCGAGAAGGCCGGGGCCATGCCCGGTGACACCCCATCGGGGAGCTCGGCGTCGCCGAGGCGCTGGAACACCTGGTTGCGATCGGCCTCGAAGTCGGTGCCGTAGTCGAAGATCAGGTTGACGTCGGACAGGCCGTAGAGCGACAGCGAGCGCTCGACGCGCAGCCCCGGGATGCCGTTGAAGGCGGTCTCGAGCGGGATCGTGATGAGCCGCTCGACCTCCTCGGCGGCGTGGCCCGGCCACGGGGTGCTGATCTCGACCTTGGGCGGCGAGAGATCGGGATACGCGTCGACCGGCAGCTGCTCGAACGCCCAGTACCCGGCGACGAGCGTGGCCAGCGCGAGCGCGATGACGACGAACTTCTGGCGGAGCGCGACCGCGATGAGCTTGGCGATCATCGCTACTGCTCCAGCGCGTCGGCGAACTGCACGAACAGCGCGCCATCGGACAGCACCTGATCGCCGTCGGCGAGGCCCTTGCTGATGACGAAGTCGCCGCCGACCTGATCGCCGAGGCCGATCAACCGGCGCGCGAACTCGCCGGGCTTGCCCTGCACGTAGACGAACGGCAGGTTGTCGGCGTCGCGTAGCACCGCGGCAGCGGGCACCAGGATCGCGTCCTCGTGGTTCGCCGGCACGATCTCGACGTCGACGTACATGCCGGCCTTGAGCAGGCCGCCGGGGTTCGAGGCCGCGACCCGCACCGGGATCGTCAGCGTGTCGGGATCGAGCATCGCGCCGATGTGCAGGACCTTGCCGTCGAGCGGCGCGTCGAGCACCGGCGAGCGCAGGTGCGCGAGGTCGCCGACCGCGACCCGGCGAAGGTCTTCTTGATAGAGCTGGCTGACGACCCACATCGCGGTCGGATCGGTGATCGTGAAGCAGGGCGTGGCCTCGGCCGAGACCGCATCGCCGACCGCGACCTTGCGCGCGACCACGACGCCGGCGATCGGCGAGGGCAGGATCGCGTCGCCGCTCTTCGAGCCGGTGATCGCCATGCGCGCCTCGTCGCCGTGGACCGTGGTCTGCGCCGACTCGACATCGAGCGTGGCCTGTTGCAGCTCCTCGAGCGAGATCGCCTTGTGGGCGTAGAGGTCCTGATCGCGCGCGAGGATCGTCTGCTTGGAGCGCAGCTCGGCGCGGTCGCGCGCGAGGGTCGCGGCGTTGTCGGCGGAGTCGGGGCTCGCGATCGCGAGCAGCGGCGCGCCGACCTTGACCGCGTCGCCCTCGTGGACGAAGACCTTGGTGACCTTGCCGCCGACGAGCGGCGTGACCTCGCTGGTCTTGAGATCGTCGAAGGCGATCTGGCCGGGCACGGTCACCGGGCGCACGACCGGGCTGCGATGCGCCTTGACGATCGCGAGGTGGCCGCGCTGCTCGGGCGGCACGACGAACAGGGATGGCGTCTCGCTCGGCGGCGGCGCGGTCGGCGCCGGGGTCGAGCTGCACGCGGCGAGGAGCACGAGGGCGGCGAAGCGATTCATGGCGAGTCCTCCCCGGCGACGAACCGGAGCTGGGCGGCGGCGATCACGGCGTCGGCGACCGCGGCGCGGTAGGCGCTGGTGACCGCGCGATAGCTGGTCTCCGCGTCGAGGTAGTCGAGCAGCGAGCCGCGGCCCGCCTCGTACGCGTGCTGGGTGATGTCGAGCGATTCCTTGGCGGCGGCGAGCAGCTCGTCGTCGTAGAGCGCGAGCCGCGCGTGCGCGGTCTCCCACGCGCTCACCGCCTTCTGCGCATCGGCGCGCAGCTGCGATTGCAGGCTCGCGGTGGCGAGCGCGGCCTTGCGGCGCGTGGCCTGGGCCTGATCGATCGCGCCGCGGTTCCGATCGAAGATCGGCACGTCGACCGACAGCACGAGATCGATCGCGCCGGCCTCGCCGGGCACGCGGTTGTAGGCGACCGAGGCGCCGAGATCGGGGATCGGCTGGCGGCGCGCGGCGGTGACCGCGGCGGCGGCCGAGCGCTCGCCGGCGAGGCTGGCCTGGTAGTCGCTGCGCCGCGCGAGCGCCCGGGCGTAGAGCTCGGCCGCGGTCGGCACGGTGTCCACCGCCGGCGGCGTGAGCTCGCCGACCACGGCGAAGTCGTCGGCCAGCACGCCGTTGCCGACGAGCTGCGCGAGCTCGGCGCGATCGGTCGCGAGGGTGAGCTCGGCCTGGCGCACGAGGTCGTCGGCGGCGCGGGCCTGGATGCGCAGCTTGAGCAGCTCGCCGTAGGCGATCTTGCCGTCCTTGTAGCGGATCTCCTGCAGCGCCTGGGTCTCCTTGACGTCGGCCTGATCGCTGCGCGCGAAGTCGAGCTGCGCGGCGTCGAGCAGCACCCCGACGAACTTCGCTTGCACGTCGAACGCGAGCTGGCGGCGGGCGGTGGCGCGCGAGGCCTGTGCGGTCGCGACGTCGGCGCGCGCGATCGCGAAGCCGGCGGCGCGCTTGCCGCCGATCGGGATCGACCACGCGACGCCGACCTGGTTGGGCAACGGCGCGGCGAGCGGCGACAGGTTGGTGCCGATCGCGCCGACGAACACCGACGGGTTCGCGAACGCGTGGGCCTGGCGCAGCCCGCCTTCGGCGATCGCGACGTCTTCCGCGGCGCTCTGGTTGTCGGGGTTGTGCGCGAGCGCGAGCGCGACCGCGCGATCGAGCGTCAGGCTGTGGATCGCGTCATCGGCGTGCGCGGCGCGCGTGCTCAGCACGAGCGCGAGGGAACAGATCCATCGGAACCGCATCGGGTGCTCCTGTCGACATCACGACGAGCCCGCGCCCCTCGATCGGGTGCGCGGCGGTGGGCGCGCGCTCGACGATCTCGAGGCGCGCGCGATCGCAGCCCGACCGGCGGTCGGGCAGGCGGATCACACCGGCGGTGAGGTCTTGGGCGCGAGGCGGTAGAGCGTGGACGGCGGCGCGACGGGGACGGCCGCGATCGCGGGCACGCCCGGGGTCGCGATGATCAGCAGGACGTGGGCGTGCGAGGTCGGCGCGGTGGCGGCGGCGTCGGCGGCGAGCAGCTCGCAGTGGTCATCGCCGTCGCCGAGGATCCACTCGGCCGCGGTCAGCGCGGTCTGCGACGGATCGGCGATCGCCTCGCTGTCGCCAGCGACCTTGACGAGGTGGATCTCCTCGCCGTGCTCGGCGCAGCGCCCGTGCACGACGGTGGCGCGGTGCCAGGCGACCAGCCCGAGCGACGCGAGCATCACCAGCGTCGCCAGGAAGGCGACGGTCCGGTGGGCGCGGCGGGAGACGGTCACGCCATCGGGGTACGACGCCGCGAGCGTGTCGTCAACTACTTGCGTGCAGGCTCGACGAGCCGGTCACGGAATCGCGAGCGGCACCGAGCGCACGAACTGCTGCCGGGGCAGGTAGCCCGGCTGTGGGACGGTGACGGTGGTGCCGTCGTCGAGCGACACGCTGGCCCAGGAGTCCCAGTCGGTGACGTAGCCGATGAGAAGGGTCGCGGTCTGCGGCGTGCCCTTGAGCTCCACCGCCCAACCGAAGTTGTGCCAGGCGGTGAGCGGCAGCGGGATATCGGCAGCACCAGTGACGGTCGCGCCCGGCTCGAGGCGACGCATCGCGGGGTCGTACGTCATCGCGATCCCGCGGCCGACGTTCTCGAGTTGCGCGAATCCGCGCACGAACTCCACCACGCCCGGCCTGGCGCCGTTGCGGACGACCACGCGATCGAAGGCGTCGTGGCGCTCGCCGTTGACGAGCAGGTGATCGAGCAACGATACGGAGATCGCCGACGCGTTGTGCACCGTGTACTGGAGGTGGAGGTGATCGCCGGCCCGGACCAGTGTCCACTCGAGATCGAGTGGATTCCCCGCGCGCGTGGCGGCCCCGGGGTCAGGCATCAGCGCGTCGGGTGGCGGCGACGCATCCGCGCGTGCGTCGACGGGTGTGATGGGCGCGTCGACCGGCGGAGCGGTCCCCGCATCCGCATCGAGGCGCACGGATGGGGTCGCAGCCGTGCGCGGCCGCGGCGGTGCCTCGCACGCCGCGAACACGAGGATCGATAGGCAGAGGGTTCGCATGTCTCACGGAGTCGGTGGCTGGCCCTTGTGCCACTTGTAGCTGGTGCGGTGCGCGATGTCGTCATCCGCGACGCCGCCAGTGGTTCGTTCGCCGCGGTTGGCGTCGCCGATCGCGTTTCGCTCCATCCGGTACGTGTTCTCCGTCAGTCGAGCATCGTACCAGTCGCCGAGCCCGACGGCCTGGTACTCCAGTCCATACGTGTTGGTGTCCAGGTCCTGGCCGTTCTCGATGATCGACTGGTCGAGCGTGCCGTAGGCGGCGTGGTGCGCGTGGACCATCTCGTGGAACAAGGTCACGTCACTGCGCATCGGGAGCCACGCGTCGTTCGCCTCCGGTTTGATGATGCCGCCCTGATCGCCCGGCACGTAGTCGACGAACGCATCGGTGCCGCGCCCGTCCGCCCACGAGCCGACCGGTGCATCGCCGGGCGCGCCACCTTCTGCGTTGGCGGTGCTCGCCTCGTCAGGCCTTGCGGCTCGTTGACTGATCCGCGTCGTGTGGCCTCGCGGCTGATTCGCCAGCGATCCCACCAGCTCGCGTCCCGCGTCGGTCTGCAGCAGGTTGCCGATGTCGCCCATCGTCTCGCCGCGGAACCGCTCGGCCTCCGATGGCGACATGCCCGCGGTGTTCAGCTGGATGTCGGAGCGACCGAGGCGGATGTCGCTGTAGGTCCGCGCGATCTGCGCGAGGTCTTCGCGGCTGACCTGGTTGCCCGCGTAGCTCGCGGGGCCGTCGGGACCCGCTACCAGCGTCGCCGGATCCCGGACGTCGAACTTCGGGGCGAGCTCGCGCTGCGCCGCCTGGCGATCGATCGCGCCGCGCGGGTCGAGCACCCCGCCGATGCCCTCCTCCACGAGGCCGCGCCCGAGGTCCGTGACGGTCCGGGCGGCATCGGCGGCGGTGACCGTGGCCTCGTCGGGCAGGCACACCGGCACCGGCGGCGGCAGCGGGTTGTCCTGCCCCATGAACGACGCGCCGGGGCGGTGCGCTGCGAGATCGATGAGGTCCACGCTCGGGTCTTCGACCGCGGCGCGCCCGGGTTGCGGACGATCGTCAGCGCGACGCGGCGCGGCCGATCGCGTGGTAGCGCAGGCCGACCTGCTTCATCTGCTCGGGGTCGTAGACGTTGCGGCCGTCGAAGACGACCGGCTCGACGAGCAGGTCCTTGACCTTCTTCATGTCGGCGCCGCGGAACTGCTTCCACTCGGTGACCAGCACCAGCGCGTGCGCGCCCTCGACCGCGGCGTACATCGTCGGCGCGAGCTCGATCGCGTCGCCGACCTGGGCCTTGATGTTGGGCATCGCGGCGGGGTCGTAGCCGACGACGGTCGCGCCGGCGGCGCGCAGATCCTCGAGCAGCGTCAGCGCGGGCGCCTCGCGGATGTCGTCGGTCTCGGGCTTGAACGCGAGGCCCCAGATCGCGATGCGCTTGCCGGCGAGGCTGCCGCCGAAGTGCTCGCGCACGCGCGTGCCGAGCACGTGCTTCTGGCGGCCGTTGGCGCGCTCGGACGCCTCGACGACCTCGAGGGTCATGCCGACGCCGCGCGCGGTGTGGGCGAGGGCGCGGATGTCCTTGGGGAAGCACGAGCCGCCGAAGCCCGGGCCCGGGAACAGGAACTTGGGGCCGATGCGCGGGTCGGCGCCGACCGCCTTGCGGACGCGCTCGATGTCGGCGCCCACGACCTCGGCGAGCAGCGCGAGCTCGTTCATGAACGAGATGCGGACCGCGAGCATCGCGTTCGACGCGTACTTGGTGAGCTCCGCCGAGCGGACGTCCATCACCATGACGCGATCGTTGGTGCGCACGAACGGGCTGTACAGCGCGCGCAGGGTCTGGCCGGCGCGCTCGTCGGCGACGCCGAGGACCACGCGGTCGGGCTTCATGAAGTCGTTGATCGCGTCGCCCTCCTTGAGGAACTCGGGGTTCGACGCGACCGAGAACTCGTGCGTGGTCTCGGCGGCCACGATCTTGTGGATGCGATCGGCGGTGCCGACCGGCACGGTGCTCTTGGTGACGATCACCGCGTAGCCGGTCAGCGCCTTCGCGACGTCGCGCGCGGCGGCGTCGATGAAGCGCAGGTCGGCCGCGCCGTCGTGCTCCGACTGCGGCGTGCCGACCGCGAGGATGACCACGTCGGCACCGCGCACCGCCTCGGCCGTGTTGGTCGTGAAGTTGAGCCGACCGGCGTCGAGGTTGGTGCGCACCAGCTCGGCGAGGCCGGGCTCGTGGATCGGGATCTCGCCCTGGAGCAGGCGCTCGATGCGCGGCGCATCGAGATCCACACAGATGACGTCGTTGCCGAAGTCCGCGAAGCCGGCGCCAGCGACGAGACCGACATAGCCAGTACCGATGACTGCGAGTCGCATGGGGCGCACGCTAGCACACGGTCCCGGCAGGGCCGCAACGGGCGCGACCGGGTGCCGCGGTGGTAGGTTTTCGACATGAGCGACGCGCTGCGCATCGAGCCGATGGACCCGGATTCGCTCGAGGCGGCGCGCGCGGTGCTGCGCGACGGCTGCGCGTTCGACGAGGCCGCCGCGGTCGCGAACGAGAAGTTGATCACGCCCGGCCCGCAGGGCCCGGTCCTGACCTGGCTCGCGTGGATCGACGACGCCGTCGTCGGGGTGGTCGCGGTCTCGGCGCGCTGGCTGCGCGTGCTCGCGGTCCGGCCGGAGGTGCGGCAGCGCGGCATCGGCGCGGCGCTGCTCGCGGTCGCCGAGGACTTCTTCCGCGCCGAGGACGTGACCCGGGCGCGCGCGCTCGATCAGCCCGGCAACTACCTCGCGCCCGGCGTCGACGCGCGCAACAAGGCCACGATCGCCTGGCTCGAGCGCCGCGGCTGGGTGCGCGCCGCCGAGCCGGTGACCAACCTGCTGATCGATGTCCGCACCAACCCACGCGTGAGCGCGGCGCGCGCGCACGAGCTGGCGGAGGCGCTGCGCGATCGCGGCTACGAGATCCGGCGCGCGACGCGCGAGGATCGCGAGGCGCTCCTGGCCGCGGTCGCGACCGAGTTCGGCGGCGCGTGGCCGTGGGAGCTCGACGCCGCGCTGACCGCGCCGGGTGGGGTGTTCGTCGCCTCGAAGGACGACGCGATCGCCGGCTTCGCGGCCCACGACGGCAACAACCGCGGGCTCGGCTGGTTCGGGCCGGCGGGGACCTGGCCGGCGCACCGCGGCCAGGGCGTGGGCGAGGCGCTCTTGATGGCGTGCCTCGTCGAGGTCGCGCGCGCCCACGAGATCTGCGAGGTGGCGTGGATCGGGCCGCGCAACTTCTACGACCGGGTCGCGGGCATCGCCGGCGAGCGGCAGTTCTGGCCGATGACGCGCAGTCTCTGACGATGCTACAACCGGGCGTGCGCGCGATGCTCCTCTGCGCCGGCTACGGCACCCGGCTGGGTGCCCTGTCGGACGAGCGACCCAAGCCGATGCTCCCGGTCTGCGATCTGCCGATCCTCCGGTACGGCATCGCCAACCTCGTCGGTCACGGGATCTGCGATCTCGTCATCAACGTCCACCACCGCGGCGATGTCATCGAGCGCGAGCTCGGCGATGGCGCGCGCTTCGGGGCGCGCATCCAGTACAGCCACGAGGAGACGATCCTCGGCACCGGCGGCGGGCTCAAGCACGCGCTGGCGCTGCTCGATCCCGACGGCAAGGACGAGCCGTTCCTGTCGCTCAACGGGAAGCTGATCTTCGACGTGGATCTCGGCGCGCTGGTGCGCGCGCACGCCGCCGCCGGCGACGTGCTCGGCATGATGGTGGTGCGGCGCGTGCCCGACGCGGTCGCGTGGGGCGCGGTCGATGTCCGCGAAGACGCGCGCGGCCTGCGCGTCGACAACGTGCTCGGCGATGGCCAGCACATGTTCTGCGGCGTGCACGTCACGCGGCCGAGCGTGGTCGCGCGGTTGCCCGACGGCGAGGCCTGCATGATCCGCCAGGGCTACCTGCCGTGGCTGCGCGCCGGCGAGCGCGTCGCCGCGTGGGAGCACGGGGCCGGCTACTTCGCCGAGCACTCGACGCCGGCGCGCTACCTCGAGTCGAACCAGGCGCTGCTCGCGGGCACCGCGCTGCGGTTTCCGCCCGGCGGCGTGGTCGGCATCGATCCGACCGCGCGGATCGCGGCGGACGCGACGATCATCGAGCCGGTGCGCATCGGCCCGGGCGCGATCATCGGGCCCGGCGCGACCATCGGCCCCGATGCCGTCATCGGCGCGGGCGCGGTGATCCTGCCGAACGCGCACGTCGCGCGCGCGGTGGTCTGGGCCGGGGCGCGCGCGGCCGGCGAGCTGGTCCAGGCGATCGTGCCGGCGTCGGGCATCCCGGTTCCGGCGAACTGACGGCGCCCAGCGACCCTCGCAGCGGAGGAGGCAACCATGGCGTATGTGGTGGACTTCAAGGACGTGTCGACCGTGGGGCTCGAGGCGTCGCCGATGGCGACCGCGCTCGCGGGCCTGCGCGCGAACGAGGCGCGCTACTTCAAGACCAAGTACGACCACGTCTTCACGACCGAGCCCGCGAGCAAGGCCAAGAAGACGATCGACTGGGTGCACACGATCCTGAAGGAGCGCGACCTGGTCATCGGGTCGCGCCCGCTCGAGGCCAGCGCCTTCGAGGTCGAGCGCATCCGCATGGCGTACGTCTTCTACGAGAGCGGGCTCTCGATCAACGTGATGTACACCCTCGACGACAAGAAGAAGCGCGCCGTCGGGTTCAAGCTGTCCGACGGGATGGAGATCCCGTCGGAGCTGGCGACCACGTTCAAGTTCGCGCGGCAGAAGTCGAAGCTGGCGGGCACCATCCGCGGCTCGTACTTCGTGATCAAGGGCGAGTACTGAGCCCGATCCCCGGGCCGCGCGGCTACTTCGCGCGCATGTCGCCGAGGATCGCGAGGGTCTCGTCGACCCACGGGTCCTTCGCGAGCCCCTCGCGCCAGCGCGCCAGCCGCTGATCCTTGACCGGATCGACGACGCCACCGGGATCCGCGATCGACGTGACCGCGAAGCGCGCGGGCGCGGCCTTGAGATCCGGTGCGGCTGCGTCGAGCTCGCGCTTCTGCTGCGCGCGGCGCGCGTCCCAGGCGGCGCGCGCGAGCGGGACCCGCGTGTCGGCGAGCCGGGTCTTGAGCACCGCGGTCGCGGTGGCGACCCGCGACAGGATCGGCTGCTTGGCCACGCGCGCGGCGCTCTTGCGCGCGAGCGCGTCCTTGTCCCAGGTGACCTTCCAGTCGACGTGCGGCGCGGCCTCGATCTGCGTGAACGCGATCGGCCGATCGAGCGTGCGCTCGCCCGACTCGATGTGGCCATCGGGGTCGGGCAGCGCGATGTCGGACTTCACGCCCTCGAGCTGCGTCGACGCGCCGTCGGGACGGAAGAACTGCTGGACGGTGACTTTGAGGACGCCGAGGGTCGGCGGCCCGCCCTGATCGAGATCGATCAGCGACTGCACGGTGCCCTTGCCGTGGGTCTGGGCGCCGTCGCCCACGATCAGCGCGCGGTGGTAGTCCTGCAGCGCGCCGGCGACGATCTCCGAGGCCGAGGCCGAGAACCGATCGACCATCACGACGACCGGGCCGTCGTAGTCGAGGCCGGGCTGCTCGTCGGCGAGCACCTGGCGCCGGCCGCGGCCATCGCGGACCTGCACGACCGGACCCTGATCGACGAGGTCGCCGGTGATGTCGACGGCCGCGTCGAGGAAGCCGCCGCCGTTGCCGCGCAGATCGAGCACCACGCCGGCGACCTTGCGATCGTGCATCTCCTGCAGCAGCCGGTGCACGTCGGCCGAGGCGCTGCGCGGCGCGTCCTCGCCGCCGTAGAAGCTCGGCAGATAGATGTAGCCGTACGCCGGCCCGCCCTTCTTCTGCACGACCGCGCCGCGCGCGTAGGTCTCTTCGACGATCACCACGTCGCGCGTGATGTCGTAGGTCTCCTGCGCGCCGGTCGCCTTCTGTACCTTCAGGTGCACGACCGTGCCCTTGGGGCCGCGGATCATCGCGACGACGTCGTTGATGTTCATGTCGGCGATGTCGACCGGCTCCTGCTTGTCCTGCGCCACCGACAGGATCAGGTCGCCGGCCTGGAGCTTGCCCATCCGCGCGCTCGCGCCGCCCGGCACGATCTCGGCGACCTCGGTGTAGTGATCGCGCTCGCGCAGCACCGCGCCGATGCCCTGCAGCGAGCCGCTCATGTGGATGTCGAAGTTCGCCTTCTCGGCGGGCGGCAGGTAGTCGGTGTGCGGATCGAGTGCCGAGGTCACCGCGTTGATCAGATCCGACGCGGCGTCGAGCTTGTCGGGGCTGCGCAGGCGCGCGAACCGGCCGCCGTAGGCCTTGGCGAGATCGGCGCGGGCCTTGGCCTCGCGCAGCTCGGGCGTCGCCGGGATCGTGGAGGTCGGGTCGGCCGGCGGCTCGGCGTCGGGCGCCGGCGCGGCCGGCTTGCCCTTGGGCTTGGCGTGGGCCGCGGCCGCCTTGTCGGCCGCGAGCCGATCTTCCATGCCCGCGACCCGCTCCAGCACCTCGAGCTCGAGCCGCTGCCGCCAGCGGGTCTCGAGCTCGGCGTCGGTGGTCGCGACCTCGATCTTCTTGGGATCGAGCTCGACGTACTCCTCGTCGCTGAAGTTCATCGGCGCGGCGAGGATCTTCTGGATCATCGCGTCGACGGCCTCGACCCGGGTCACGAAGATCTTGGCGCCGTCGTGAGCCAGCTCGAGCCGCCCGGAGCGCAGCTCGTCGTCGATCTGGTCGGCGTACTTCTGCAGCGCGGCGCGATCGGCGGCGAGCAGGAACAGCTTGCCGCTGTCGAGGCGATCGAGGTAGGTCGCGAACGCGGTCCGCGAGACGTCGTCGTCGATGGTCTTGCCGAGCAGGTGCGCGTGCTCGAGGACATCGAGCACCGCGCGCGACAGCGCGGCCTCGCGCGCGTCGGGCGGCGGCAGGGCCTCGGCCGACGGCGCCAGCGGCACCGACGGGGCGGCGGGCTCCGTCGGGCGCTGGGTGTCACTCGAGGCGGGCGGCTTGGAGGCGCACCCGGTGGCGAACAGGACGGCGACGACGAGCGTCAGGCGACGGATCACCCGCCAAGGGTAGCGCGCCTGCACCCCCGTGCACCCGCGATGCGCGGGTACGTGACGTTCGCGACGGAAGTTCGCTAGCGGCAGCCGTCGCCGGGCAGCGCCGCGGTCTTCTGCACGCAGCTCGCGATGATGTTCCGCGCCTGCGCCTGCGCCGTGATGATGTCCTCGCGGACCGCGTCGGGCTGATCGTCGACCGCGAGCGCCAGGTCGAGCGCCTCGGGCAGCGCGCGCTCGCGATCGCAGCGATCCTTGAGCGCCGGCTTCTGGGCGGCGCACGCGCACAGCGCCTGCACGTACATCTTGCACGCGTCGCCGCCGCGCTGGCGCTCGGGCGCGGCGATCGGCTTGGGGCGCTCGTTGGTCGGCGGCGCGTCCGTCTTGCTCTTGCACGCGGCCAGCGCGCCGAGCAACGCGGCGACGCGGAGGACGCGGCGGCCGCGGATCACGGCGGC
Source organism: Deltaproteobacteria bacterium (assembly GCA_021413675.1). Classification (GTDB taxonomy): domain Bacteria; phylum Myxococcota_A; class Polyangia; order Haliangiales; family Haliangiaceae; genus JAIOQA01. The sequence continues at coordinate 23,192 of JAIOQA010000312.1, forward strand.
TCCACGCGGGCGAGCACGGCGGAGATGTTGTCGATGCCGCCCTCCTCGTTGGCCGCGTCGATCAGGCGATCGACCGCGCGATCGAGATCGCGCTCGGTCGCGATGATGTGCTGGATCTGATCGTCCTTGATCATGCCGGACAGGCCGTCGGAGCAGAGCAGGTAGACATCGCCGACCCGCGGGTGCTCGTGGACGATGTCGACCTGGACGGCCTCCTTCATGCCGAGCGCGCGCACGATGACGTTCTTGTGCGGCCAGTTCTCCGCCTCCTCGGCGGTCATCCGCTTCATCTTGATGTAGTCGTTGATGAGCGAGTGATCCTCGGTGAGCTGGACCAGCTCGCGCTCGCGCCAGCGGTAGCAGCGGCTATCGCCGACGTGGCCGATGATCGCGGTGTCGTCGAGGAAGTACAGCGCGACGCAGGTCGTGCCCATGCCCTTCAGGCGGGTCTCGCGCTGCGCCTTCTCCCAGATCTCGAGGTTGGCCAGCATGATCGAGGTGGTCATGCGGTTGACGTCGGCGCGCAGGTCGCGGTCGACCTTGTACGGCCAGGTCAGCGTCTGCTGGTCAGCGGTGTCACGGAAATACTCGACGATGATGTCGACCGCGAGCCGGCTCGCGACCTCGCCCGAGGCGTGGCCGCCCATGCCGTCGGCGACGATCGCCAGCCGCGTGTCCGTCGGCAGGTGGATCGTGTCCTCGTTGTGATCGCGCTTGCGGCCGATGTTGGTGGCGCCGGAGAAGCGCACGCGCTTGGCATCGAGAGGGAAGGACGAGCTCATGCGCGCGAGTCGAGTGTACCGCACCGGCGCGCGCGACCGCCACTTGCGGGGCCTGTCGCGCGCCATTGACTCGGCCACCCGGTCCCTCCGATCCTCACGGGGTCATGCGCGTCCCGCTCGAGGTCGGTCTGTGGGGGTACGCCGAGATCGATGCGGATACGGCTGGCGCGGTGGTCGTGATCGTGGCCGTCGCCGCCCTGGCCTATGTCGGGCGGCGGCTGTGGCTGGCCCGCCGCGGAGCGCGGTGACATGGCGATCGTCGCGCACTCCACCATCGGGGAGCGGCCCTGGGGCCGGACCTTCGCCGCGATCGCGGCCCGGCGCTTCGACGGCGTCCTGGCGATCACCGCCGAGGGCCGGCAGTTCCGGGTCGGCTGGCGGGGCGGGGCGGTGGTCGCCGCCGACAGCCCGCTGCCGGCCGACGCGATCACCCGCGTCGCGCTGACCGGGCAGCTCGTCAGCTCGAGCCAGGTCGGCGACATCATGCGGATCCTGGCCGCGGCGCCCGACCGCAGCGAGGTCGACGTCATCGCCGAGGTCGCGCGGCTGTCGCCCGACCAGGTCGCCCGGCTGCGGCGGCGCGCGGTCGCGGTGCGCGCGATGCGCACCTTCGCGCTGACCGCCGGCGACGTGATCCTCGACGACGCGCCGCCGCCGCAGAGCGACGTCGCGATCGACGCGCGCGCGATCACCTACGCCGCGATCAAGGCGCACTTCGTGGAGGCCCGGCTGCTCGCCGAGCTGGCCGCGTTCGGCGTGGCGTTCCGGCTGCGCGACGAGGCGGTCGCGGACCTCCCGCAGTACGGGTTCGGCGAGGTCGAGCGCCCGGCGCTGGGCGCGCTGCGCGAGGCGCTGCGCTCGCCGCACGAGCTCGAGGAGGCCTGCCCCACCGTCGAGCCGCGCGTGATCCGCACGATGCTCTACGCGCTGGCGGCGTTCGGCGCGGTCGAGATCGCGGGCGCCCCGGTGACCGGGCAGATCCCGCGGCTGAACGCGGCGACCATGCCGCCGCGCCCGGGCAACACGACCGCGCCGCCCCGCCCGGGCGACACGCCGGTGCGCGGCGCGCCGACGCCAGCGCCCGATCGCGCGGCCTCGCCGACGCCCTCGCCGCGGACCCGCACCGCGCCGCCGCTGGTCCTGCACCGCGATGCCTCGAGTCCAAACCTGCGACCGCCGCCGTCGACGACCGGCGCCGATGGTCGCCCCGACGCCGACGCGGTCCGCGCGCTGATCCGCGAGCGCATCGCGCTGCTCGATCGCGGCGCCGATCACTTCGCGCTGCTCGGCGTGACCGTCGAGGCGACCCCGGCCGAGGTCCGCGACGCGTACTTCGCGCTCGCGCGCCAGCTGCACCCCGATCGCCTCACCGCCACGGGCATCCGCGATCAGGCCAAGGACGCCCAGCGCCTGTTCGCGCAGATCAACGCCGCGTTCGGCGTGATCTCGAACCCCAGGAAGCGCGCCGAGTACGCCGCGGTCCTCGACAAGGGCGGCGCCCAGGCGGTGGCCGCCGAGCAGGCCGAGGCCGAGGCGCTGGCGCTCAAGTTGCTCGGCGCCGAGGAGCACTTCCGCCGCGGCGAGATGGCGCTGCGCCGCGATCAGCTCGATCGGGCGCTCGAGGAGTTCCAGCAGGCCGTCGCGCTCAACCCGGGCGAGGGCGAGCACCACGCGCTGCTCGGCTGGGTCACGTTCGCGCTCGCGCCCGACAAGGCCGCGGTGAAGGTCGCGGTCAAGGCGATGCTCGATCGCGCGATCGCGCTGGCGCCGCGCAGCGCGACGCCGTTCGTCTACCTCGGGCGGATCGCGCGCATCGAGCGCCGCGACGACGAGGCCATCGCGCACTTCCAGAAGGCGATCGCGCTCAAGCCCGGCCACGCCGAGGCGGCGTCGGAGCTGCGCGTGCTCGAGTCCCGGCGGCCGAGCAAGCCGACCGAGCCGCCGCGCGGTGGCGGGCTGTTCGGGCTGCGCAAGAAGACCTGACCGCGGTCAGGGAAACCAGCCGGCGAGCGTGGCCGCGACCGCGCGCGCCTCGTCGGCGCCGCTCAGGTTCCACGCGGCGTGCTTGCGCCACAGGCCGCGGGTCTTCTGGAAGCGCACGATCGCGACCTGCGGCGGCTTCCAGTCATCGGGCGCCGCACGATCGCGCTCCTCGAACAGGAACATCACCGTCGCCCAGCCGCCGTGCTGCCAGGTGCGGCGGCCCAGCTCGCGCCGGACCTGCACGCCGTCCTCTTCCCAGTCCCAGCGGATGTCGTCGAGCTCTTCCACCGCGCCGACCCCACCTAGCCGAAGAAGCGCTTCAGCTCGGGCGCGGCATCGATGAACACCAGCGTGGTGACGATCACCGCGCCGCTGGTGTCATGGCCCGTGACCCGTCCGCGCGTGGTCGCGACGGTCGCGCCGCGCGTCAGCCGCAGGCCGAGCTCCTCGCTGATCTCGAACAGGAGCGGCCCGCGCAGCACCGCGCCGGCGATGTCGATGGTCACGACCTCGAACATGTCGTACGCCGCGTCGCCGCCGAGCACGGCCACGGTGATCGGCCCCGTCGGGGCGGCGGCGATCGAGGGGTCGGGCAGCGCGCTCATCTGGCCGACGCAGTTAGCACGTCCCGCGCGACGACCTCAAGGGTGAGGTCCGCGAGCCCGCTCACGGGAGGCGAGATGCGGCGCACGCGATCGACCGTGATGGGGACCTCGGTGCCCGGCGCGACGCCGGCGATCCGCGTGAGCGTGGCGGCATCGACGCGCAGCGCGCCGGTGTCGTCGGTGCGGCAGACCACCGCCGCGGCGCCGCGATCGGGCGCGATCGTGATGATGGTGTCGGCGACGCCGGTCGCAGGCGTCCACGTGAGCTGCAGGCCGTCGTCGGTCCAGGTCGCCTGCGGCTCGGCGCCGGGCGCGATCGTGAGCGCGGTCTCGAAGCCGCCGGTGCGCGGGCTGCCGCCGCCCATGATCATCACGTCGCCGCGGCTGATCGGGATCGCGGCCGCCTGGTCGTCGTACTCGAGGCCGCCGACGTAGGGCGCGAGCGCCGGGCGCCGGCTCGCCGACGAGGCGATCGCGATGCCATCGACGAGCACGGTCAGATCGCCGGCGTCCATGTGCTCGAGCTTGCCCTGCTGCGGATCGGGGACGAGCTGCGCGAGAGCGGCGAGCGGCGCCGGGGCCGGGACCGCGCCGCAGCCGAGCGGCAGGACCGGGTCGGCGCCGGTGAGCAGATCGGCGGTGCCGCGGTCGACGCCCCGGTAGGACACGAACCGGGCGGTGACCAGGACGTCGGTGCGGGCGCCGCGGGTCACCTCGACCCGGACCCGGCCGTACGACGCGGTCGGCCCGGGCACCCCGGCCTCGGGGGAGGCGGACGGGGTGCATGCGGCCAGGGCGAGGCCGATCCCCGCCAGGCATGACGGGGCGTGTCGACGAAGTCGGGTCACGACGACCGCCCGAGTGTAATGGACGGGCCTTTCGCCCGCAATCGGGGCGGGTTAACCTGGCGGCCCTCATGCTCAAACCGGTCGAGAAGCAGCGCGTCGCCGAGGAGATTGTCGAGCAACTTCGCTCGCTCATCCTCACGGGCCAGTACGCACCCGGCGACAAACTCCCGCCCGAGCGCGAGCTTTCCAAGCGACTCGGCGTCAATCGCGCGTCGCTGCGCGAGGCGCACAAGAAGCTCGAGCACCTCGGGCTCGTTCGCATTCGCCAGGGCGACGGCACGCGCGTCCAGAATTTCATGGAGACCGGCGGCATCGAGCTGGTGCAGCACCTGCTGCCGCTCGCGTCGGGATCGCACCCCGAGATCATCCGCGACCTCCTCGAGTTTCGCCGGCTGTTCGGGCGCGAGGTCGCGCGGCTCGCGGCGTATCGCGGCGGCAAGGACGCCGCCGCAAAACTGCGCCCGATGGCCGATCGCGCCGAGCGCGCGGCGTCGGCGCTCGATCTGTTCGAGGCCGACTTCGAGCTCTACGTCGCGTTGACGCAGGCGTCGGGCAACCAGGTGATGGTGCTGCTCATCAACACCGTGCGCGAGGGTCTGCGCTCGTTCACGCCGCTCCTGTCGAACCTCGCGGCCTCGCCGGATGGCGTGCGCAAGCACCACCGCGAGCTGATCGCCGCGGTCGAGGCCAAGAACGCGGAGCTCGCGGCGCGCCTCGCCGACGAGTACCTGAAGGGCGGGGCCGAGCTGGCCGCGCGCCTCGGCGGTCGCCCGGAGCTGGCGCCGCTGCCGATGCCCGGCGCGTAGGTTCCGCGGCTGCGATACCCTCGCGGCATGATTCGCTGTACCTCGCTGCTCGCCGCCTCGCTCCTCGCCGCGCTCGGCTGCGGCGGTTCGTCCGCCACCGTCGATGCCGTCGCGGGCGACGCGGCGCCCGACAGCCGGCCGCCGGATGCCACCGACGGTGGGGATCCGAACGGCGTCGCCGTCAGCGGTGACGCGATCCCGTTCGACAACGGCCCCGACGGCCGCATCGCCGTCGCGTTCATCACGATCGTCGAGCGGCCCGAGCTGCACATGACCACCGGCGCCGATGGTCACTTCGCGTTCACCGGCCTCACCGTCGGCAGCGAGGTCACGTTCCGCCTCACGCACCCCGACTACGTGCCCATCCAGACCGGGACCCTCGCGGTCCCGGCCGGCGGCGCCGAGCGCGTCACCTTCCAGGCGGTCACCCGCGAGATCTACAACGGGCTCGCGGCGCTCGTCGGGATCACGCCCGACCCCACGCGCTGTCAGATGGTCAGCACCGTCACGCGCATCGGCCGCTCGATCTACGACCCCGGCGCGCACGGCGAGGCCGACGTGATCGTCGCGACCGCGCCGACGGTGCCCGCCGAGAGCGGGCCGATCTACTTCAACTCGTCGGTGCAGCCGCAGCGCTCGCTCACGATGACCAGCGACGACGGCGGCGTGCTGTGGACCAACGTCGCGCCCGGGCGCTACACGCTGACCGGCACCAAGACCGGCGCGACCTTCCGGCCGGTGGTCTTCACGTGCGCGGCGGGCTGGCTGGTCAACGCGTCGCCGCCGTGGGGCCTGCAGCGGCTCAACTAGCTCGCGGCTCGACGATCACCTTGATCGCGTCAGGGCTCGCCGCGGCGGCGAACGCGAGGTCGAGCTGATCACCGGCGAAGCGGTGGGTGATCTGCTGCGCGAGCAGCGCCTGGAGCGCGGGGGCGGCGGCGAGCGCCGCGATCGCCGCGCGCAGATCGCCACAGCGCGACGACGTGAGCCGCAGGCCGCGATCGCGGATCGCGCGGACCAGCGGCCCGGTGGCCTGGGCGTCGCGCGCGATCGCGATCGATCCGCACGGCGACACCCGGCGGACGCCATCGGGCGGGACGATGCGATCGTCGATCGCGGCCTCGCTGCGCGCGGCGTCGGCGCGATCCTCGCGCACGAGCGCCAGCTCGTCGACGACGAGCGCGGTGGTGTGGCGCAGGCCGCAGGCGTCCCTGCCGTGGGTCGACTTCAGGTGGACCTCGCGGCGGGCCAGCGCGATCGCGGTCGCGAGCCCGGCGGGCGAGCCGCTGGTGTCGAAGACCAGATCGAACCGCGGCGCGCTCGTGCCCGCATCCTCGTCCTCGTCGAGCACGACGACGTCATCGGCGCCGAACGCGCGGCAGCGATCGGCCAGGGCCGCGCGCCGCGGCAGCGCGGTGACGTGCACGCCTCCGACCGCGCGCAGCGCCGCGATGATCAGCAGGCCGAGCTTGCGCGGCCCGACGACCGCGACGCGATCGCCGACCCGCGGCCGGGCGACCTCGAGCGCGCGCAGGGCGGCGGCCAGCGGCTCGGCGAAGCCCGCGGCGTCGTCGGTGATCGCGTCGGGCACGTCGACGCACGCGCCGACCGGCACCAGCGCGTGGGGCGCGAACCCGCCGTCGAGGCGATCGATGCCGAGCACCAGCCGGTGCGGGCAGTGGCGATCGAGTCCGGCCGCGCAGGTCGCGCATGGCGCTGCGCCGCGCGCCGCGCACGAGGCGTTGATCTCGACGACGACGCGCCGGCCCTCGCGGGTCCGCGCGAGCAGCTCGTGGCCGCCGACCTGCGGCAGCGCGAACGGCAGGTGCGTGCGCGCGAGATCCGTCGAGCACACGCCGCAGCGGAGCACGTCAACCGGTGCGTAGCCCGGCGGCAGCGCGAGCTCCCCGCCCGAGCTGCGGCTGACGCGCCACCCGGAGGCGACCTCACCGTGCGCCTCGATCTCGACCGGCCGGTGGCGACCATCGGTGTGCAGCTCCCAGGCGGCGTAGCGCATGCGACTTGTGGCGCGAGTCTCCCTCCCTGCGGAAGTGGAGGCAATCAACCCGGCTTGGCGAGTAGCCACGTTTCTCTCGCGGACACGCTGCCGCTGGTTCAGCGCGGTCCATGTGCCCGAAATCGCCGCGCGTCGACGGTGGCATGGCCACTGCACAGAGGGGGGCCGAGGGGCGGGTAGCCGTTGTGCCCCATCACACCACGATGGTATGAGGCCACCGATGTCAGGGCTGACCCGCGCGGAGGTCGAGGAGCTTGCCGTGCTCGCTCGCCTCGAACTGACCGAGGACGAGCTCGCGCGGATGCAGGTCGATCTGGCCGCGATCCTGGTCCACATGGAGGCGCTCGCCGAGGTCGATACGTCGGCGGTGGCGCCGATGACCCACGCGGTGCCGATGGATCTGCGCCTGCGCAAGGACGAGCCGCAGCCGTCGCTGCCGGTCGAGGTCGCGCTGCGCGCCGCGCCGGACGCCCGGGACGGCCACTTCCGCGTGCCCAACATCATCAAGACGCAGGAGGGCGCGTGATCTGGTCGTCGGTCGCGGACCAGGCGCACGCCGTTCGCACGAAGGCGATCTCGGCGGTCGAGCTGACCCGCGCGTACCTCGAGCGCATCGCCGCGAAGGACGGCGAGCTCGGCGCGTACCTCGCGGTCGACGAGGCCGGCGCGATCGCCGCGGCCACGCGCGTCGACGAGTGCGTCGCGCGCGGCGAGGATCCGGGGCCGCTCGCCGGCGTCCCGGTCGGGCTCAAGGATGTCTTCGTGACCGAGGGGCTCGCGACCACCGCGGGCTCGCGCATCCTCGAGGGCTGGATCCCGCCCTACGATGGCACCGCCGTCGCGCAGCTGCGCGCCGCCGGCGCGGTCGTCCTCGGCAAGCTCAACTGCGACGAGTTCGCGATGGGCTCGTCGAACGAGAACAGCGCCTACAAGCTGTGCCGCAACCCGTGGGACCTGACGCGCACGCCCGGCGGTAGCTCCGGCGGCAGCGCCGCGGCGGTGGCCGCGGGCCTGTGCTCGTTCTCGCTCGGCACCGACACCGGCGGCTCGATCCGCCAGCCCGCGGCGATGTGCGGCGTGGTTGGCATCAAGCCGACCTACGGTCGCGTGTCGCGCTGGGGCGTCGTCGCGTACGCGTCGTCGCTCGATCAGGTCGGCCCGCTCACCCGCTCGGTCGCCGACGCCGCGCTCGTGCTCGAGGCGATCTGCGGCCACGATCCGCGCGACGCCACCAGCGTCGTCGAGCCGGCGCCGCTGCTCGCCTCGGCGCCGACCGCCGGCGTCGACGGCCTCACGATCGGCATCCCGGTCGAGTACGGCGGCGACATCGATCCCGAGATCGCCGCGGCCGTGCAGCGCGCCGCCGCGATCCTGCGCGAGGCCGGCGCCAACGTCGTCGAGATCTCGCTGCCGCACACCAGGTACGCGCTGCCCGCGTACTACGTGATCGCGCCGGCCGAGGCGTCGTCGAACCTCGCGCGCTACGACGGCATCCGCTACGGCATCCGGCGCGGCGAGGGCGGGCTCGCCGAGGTCTACCGCGCGACCCGCGGCGCGGGCTTCGGCGCCGAGGTCAAGCGCCGCATCATGCTCGGCACCTACGCGCTGCGCGCCGGCTACTACGACGCTTACTACAAGAAGGCCCAGCAGGTGCGCGCGCTGATCAAGCGCGACTTCGAGCAGGCCTATGCGACCTGCGACGCGATCCTGTCGCCGACCACGCCGACGCCGGCGTTCGCGCTCGGCGCCAACGCCACGCCGTACGAGATGTACCTCGCCGACGTCTTCACGCTCGCGTGCAACCTCGCCGGCCTGCCGGGCGCGAGCGTGCCCGCGGCGCGCGCATCGAGCGGTCTGCCGATCGGCGTGCAGATCCTCGGCCGCCCGCTCGACGAGGCGACCGTGCTGCGGGTCGCGGGCGCGATCGAGCGCGCCGCTGGCGTCATGGACCTCCACCCCCCGTTCGCGTCATGACCGAACTCGCCACTGCACTTCAGAACTGGGAGCCGGTCATCGGCCTCGAGGTCCACGTCCAGCTCGCGACCCGATCCAAGGCGTTCGCGCCGTCGGCGATCCTGTTCGGCGCGCCGCCGAACTCGCTGACTGATCCGGTCGTGCTCGCGCTGCCCGGCACGCTGCCGACCTTCAACAAGGCGGCGCTCGAGATGGCGCTCCGCCTCGGCGTCGCGACCGTGTCGAAGATCCGCGCGAAGTCGCGGTTCGCGCGCAAGCACTACTTCTACCCCGACTCGCCCAAGGGCTATCAGATCAGCCAGTACGACGAGCCCCTGTGCGAGGAGGGCGTGCTCGACATCCTCCTGCCCGAGGGCGGCCGCAAGCGGGTCAAGCTCACGCGCATCCACCTCGAGGAGGACGCCGGCAAGAGCAGCCACGCCGGCGCGTTCTCGCTGGTCGATCTCAACCGCGCGGGCGCCCCGCTGGTCGAGGTCGTGACCGCGCCCGAGCTCGGCTCCGCCGAGGAGGCCGCCGAGTTCATGCGCGCGCTCCATCGCATGGTCCGCTACCTCGGCATCAGCGAGGCCGACATGGAGAAGGGCCAGATGCGCTGCGACGCCAACGTCAGCCTCCGGCGGCGCGGCGAGGATCGTCTGGGCACGCGCGCCGAGCTGAAGAACATCAACTCGTTCCGCTTCGTGCAGAAGGCGGTCGAGCACGAGATCGCGCGCCAGGCGCGGATCCTCGACGGCGGCGGGACGATCGTCCAGGAGACCCGGCTGTGGGACGCGGATCGCGGCGCGTCGTTCTCGATGCGCTCGAAGGAGGAGGCGAACGATTACCGCTACCTCCCCGATCCGGACCTGCCGCCGCTGCACGTCGACGGGCCGCTGATGATGAACGTGATGCGCACGATGCCCGAGCTGCCGATGGCCAAGCTCGATCGGTTCGTGCGCGACTACGATCTGCGCGAGCCCGAGGCGCGGCAGCTGATCGAGGCGCCGGCGCTGGCCGACTACTTCGACGCGGCGATCAAGGCGCACGGCAGCGATCGCGCGGCGCGCACGCTCGCGGCGTGGATCACCACCGAGCTCGGCGGCGCGCTCAACCGCGACGGCAAGAGCATCGAGGACTCGCCGGTCACGCCCGCGCACATCGCGGCGCTGGTGAAGCTGATCGACGACGGTACGATCAGCGGCAAGATGGCGAAGACCGTGTTCGACGAGGTCTACACCACCGGCACCTCGCCCGACGCGATCGTGGCGCGCGATGGCCTGCGGCAGATCAGCGATCCGGTGGAGATCGAGCGGATCGCGCTCGAGGTGATGGCGGCCAGCCCGAAGCAGGTCACCGCGTACCGCGCGGGCAAGGACACGCTGTTCGGGTTCTTCGTCGGCGCGGTGATGAAGGCGACCGGCGGCAAGGCCAGCCCGCAGGTCACCTCCGACGTGCTGCGCCGGCTCCTGTCGTAGTGCGCCGCCTGGCCGCTCCCATGGGCGCCGCGTGGCTCGTGGGGCTGATCGGCTGCGCGTCGTCGGCGCCGCGGATCGAGAACGCGCCGGTCGCACCCGCGCGCACCGGCCCCGACACGATCGTACCGGTGCCCGAGGAGCCCTGGTACCGCGATCGGACCGAGGGCCGGCGCGACGAGTGCGAGGCCTCGCTGGCGACGGTGCCGCCGGCGCATTTCCCGTCGCCGTTCGAGGCGTGCGACCCGCATGCCGAGTCGTACGCGTCACCGCCGGGCGGCAACGAGCTGCACTTCCACTACCGGTTCTTCTCAGCCGCGCTCACCACCGCGCGCCGCGCGCAGGCGCCGGGCGTGTGCTGCTACATGATCTGGGAGTTCCCCCACTACGAGTGAGCGGTCGCGCGTGACGCGCCACCACGTGGGCTGATACGGTGGACGTCATGATGCGAATCGCCATCCTCGCTGGTCTCATCTTCGCGGCCGGCTGCAAGAAGGACATCACCGCCGACATCGAGGCGATCGCCGAGAAGACGTGCGCGTGCAAGGACGCCGACTGCGCCAACAAGGCGGTCGACGAGCTCACCTCGCTCGACAAGAGCGCCGGTGGCGACGAGAAGCGCGTGACCGCGGCCGCCACCAAGCTGGGCGAGTGCGCGATCAAGGCGGGCGTCGATCCGTCGGCGCTCATGGCCAAGATGCAGAAGCTGGCCGAGTAGCTCGCGCTCGCGACCGCACGGTCGCAGGGCCACATCACGGGGGGGAAGTCTCGCGGGCCAGCGCGATCGCTGGTCACGCGGGCCGGTGGTGTGCGCGGAGTCAGCCGCGGGCACGGCATCCGCCGCCGGTTCACACCGCGCGGCCCGCTCGCCGTTCACACTGCCGCGAAACCCGACGCTCGCCCTCGCGATTCCCGGCAGCGCGCCGCCGCTGATCGCGCGCGTCGTGCAGTTTCAGCGGCTTGGCGCGTGGCACGCGCGATGAAATTGCGATCGGGATGCGCCTGCTCATCCTGGTCGCCGCGCTCGCGCTCGGCGGCTGCTTCTACGACAACACATCCCCGCTGCCGGCCGACTTCGGCAGCTGCGCCGCGCCCGAGCCCGAGGGTGTGGCACCGGCCGCGCCGACGTACTGGCGCGACCTCAAGCCGATCGTCGACGCGCACTGCGCCGGATGCCACATCCAGGGCGGCGTCGCGCCGTTCCCGCTGACGACCTACCGCGAGCTCTACGAGTACCGCAGCAAGTCGGCGGCGATGGTCGAGACCCGCGCGATGCCGCCGTGGCAGCCGGCCGCGTGCTGCGGCCACTACCGCGGCGATCGCTCGCTCACCGCCGATCAGGTCGCGACCTTCGTCGCCTGGTACGACGCGGGCGCGCTCGAGGGCGACCCCGCCGATGCGACGCCGAGCGAGCCGCCGGTGCCCGAGGCGCTGCCGCGCGTCGACGTCGAGGTGAGGATGGCGCAGGCCTTCACGCCCGAGCCCAGGGTCGGCAAGGACGAGCTGCGTTGCTTCCTGCTGCCGCAGACGTTCGCGACCGCGACCTACATCACCGGCACCAACGTCATCCCGAGCAACCACAGCATCGCGCACCACGCCGTGCTGTTCGCAGTCCCCGCCGACAAGATCGCCGAGCTGAAGGCGCGCGATGGCGCCGACGGTCGCCCGGGCTGGGATTGCTACAGCAGCACCGACGAGCTCGACGCCCGCGGCGCGGTCGGCGGCTGGCAGCCCGGCGATGGCCCGCAGCTCCTGCCCGACGGCGTCGGCGTCGAGGTGAAGGCCGGCTCCCAGCTCGTGCTCAACATGCACTACGACACCGGCGCCGGCACCGGCAGCGATCAGACCACGGTGCAGCTCATGACCTCGCCGTCGGTGGCGCGGGTCTCGCGCGGCGTCGCGATCATGAACCCGCTCTGGTTCGCCGGCGACGGCATGGAGATCCGCGCCGACGATCCCGACGCGACGGTGTTCTTCGCGTACGACCCGACGCCGCTGTTCTCGAAGGGCCAGCCGTTCACCGTCGAGCGCGTGATGCTGCACATGCACGAGCTCGGCACGATCGGCCGGCTCGCGGTGCTGCACCCCGACGGCACCAGCGACTGCCTGCTGAACATCACCGACTGGAACTTCCACTGGATGACGACCTACACGCTCGCCGCGCCGGTCGCGATCCAGCCGGGCGACAAGCTCTACCTCGAGTGCCACTGGGACAACACCGCGGGCAACCAGAAGACCGTCGATGGGAACCGCCAGGCGCCGCGGACGATCGGCTGGGGCGCTGACGAGGAGATGTGCGCGGCGGTCGTGAGCTACTCGGAGGCGCTGTGAGCGCGTCGCTGTCCGGGTTCCGGACAATCGGGCGCGCGGCGCTGATCGTGGTCGCCGCGCTCGCGGCCGGCTGCGGCGCGTACACCAGCTACAAGCAGACCCGGCTGACGCCGCGCGGCCACACCGACTACCTGTTCGCCGCCGAGCTCCAGGGCGCGAGCACCGGGATGGACGGCGCGCCGATGCCGGAGATCGCGGTCGGCGCGCGGCGCCGGGTCCACGACCGCATCGACGTCGGCGCGACCGGGACGATCTTGCCGCTGGGCGAGGCGATCACCTCGGCGTCGGCGGAGGTCTCGGGCAAGCTCGCCCTCGGCCGGCACGGCCGCTGGTCGGCGGCGCTCGGCACCGGCGTCGGCTACCGCGTGACGACCTCGAGCGGGGCGGTCTTCGAGGGCGTGCACGCGGCGGTGCCGGTGATCCTCGGCGTCGACCTGGGGCGGCACCAGCTGGTGCTGTCGCCGACCGTCGGCTACGAGCGGCTGTGGTCGTCGGGGGCGCGGCCGGTGAGCCTGCCGTTCGCGGGCTACTCGCTGGGCTTCCGCTGGCAGCTGGCGCGGCGCTGGGCGCTGCTGCCCGAGGCCACCGTCGGCTACACGCCCGCGCGAAACTACCGCACGGACAGCTCGCAGCTGTTCCAGGTCGGCCTCGCGGTGCTGTTCACGCGCTGACGACGCGCGATGGCGATCCGTGATCCGAAAATACCAACGCGCCCCGTACGAGGCGCGTGTGCTGGGATCGGCCGAACGGCCGTCGCTCAGCTGGCGGCGGCGGCGGCAGCGGCCGGGTAGACCGCGACGCGCGTGCGATCGCGACCCTGGCGCTCGAACTTCACGACGCCGTCGACGAGCGCGAACAGCGTGAAGTCACGGCCGAGGCCGACGTTCGTGCCCGGGTGCACCTTGGTGCCCTTCTGGCGCACGATGATGCTGCCAGCGCGAACGACCTCGCCGGCAAACCGCTTCACGCCCCGGTACTTCGGGTTCGAGTCGCGGCCGTTGCGGGTAGAGCCCTGTCCTTTTTTACTAGCCATCGTCGTCTCTCCGTAGGGATCGGGCCCTCAGGCCTCGATCGCGCCGATCTTGACCGCCGTGAGCTCCTGGCGGTGGCCGTTCTTGCGAACGTAGTTCTTGCGCAGGCGGAACTTGAAGACGATCAGCTTCTCGCCGAGCGTCTGCTCCACAATCTGCCCGGTAACCTTCGCACCGGCGACCATCGGCTTGCCGATGGTCACCTTGCCGCCGTCTCCGGACGACACGAGGAGCACCTCGTCAAAGGCAATCTGATCACCGGCGTTACCCGGCAACTTCTCGACGACCACGGTCTGACCGGGCTCGACGCGATACTGTTTTCCACCCGTTTGGATGACGGCGTACATGGCTGGTAGCTCCGATCTAGCTTTCGGAACCGCGGACTCTACTCGCCAAAGCGTCCCCGTCAAGATGATCGCACTGGATCAACAGAATCACTTCCGGAGTAACCGCGGATCAGCCACTTACACTAACCCCGGAAGGGCCAAGTGGCACGCGGCGTGCGCCGATCGCCTCCAGTAAAGCGTCGTCATGGCTCGCGAGGACCACCGCCACGCCGGCCGAGGCCTGTTCACGGATGAGATCGGCCAGGAGGATCGCGCCGGCCGGGTCGAGCCCGTTGTCGGGCTCGTCGAGGACCAGCAGGGCAGGGGCGCCGACCAGGGCGGCGGCAAGGCACGTCCGGCGGCGCTGGCCGAGGGACATCCGATCGATGCGGACCGCGGCGATCGGGTCGATCCCGAGCCGGGTGCGGACCGCAGGAGCCAAGGGTTCCGAGCCCTTGACCGCGGCGACCAGGGCCAGGACCTCGTCGCCGATGAGGTGGCCGGGCGGATCCGCGGCCTCGGGCACATAGCCGAGTAATCCTCTGGCCTTGCGGCGCTCGCGCTGAGGGCCCCAGACGGCGTGGCCGTCGATCAGGACCGCGCCATCGTCCGGCGGCAGCGCCCCGGCGATGATCGCCAGCAGGGTCGACTTGCCGGTGCCATTGGGGCCAACGATTCCAATGATCTCGCCGGCCTCGACCGACAGCGAGAGTCCGCTCAGGACCCGGCGCCCGGCCCGGCGTACGCCGACCTTGTGCACGACCAGCCGGGTCATCGGGGCCTCGGCGCGGCCAGGCCGCCCATCATCCCCACCGCGCTGGCGCCCACCACCAGCGCGCCGCTCAGGCCGATCGCGCCGACCGCCATCGCGGTCATCACCGTGGCCCCGACCAGCATGACCACCACCCGGGTCCCATCGAATCCGGACGGCGCGGCGGCGGCCCAGGCCCCGGCGCGCACCGCGATCGCGCCCAGGCCCGCGCCGACCGCGGCGGCGCCGAGCACGCCGTCCACCACCACGGCCCCGGCGACCAGCGCTCCGGCCGCCGCCACGATCAGGCCGAGCGCCGCGCCGATCGCCGCGAGCGCGACCGCCTGCGCGGCGATCTGCTGCGCGCGACCCACGCCGGCGATCCAGCGCGCGGCCAGGTCGCTCTCGACCACCGGCGCGACCAGCCCCGCGAGCCCGAGCGGCACCGCGAGCGCCGCGGCGACCAGCGTCGCGGCGAGCCCGCCGTCGTCGAGGTCGTTGCTCACGGCGATCATCCCGGCCATCGCGCCGGCGAGCATCGCCCAGGCCAGCGCGCGCACCAGCGCCGCGCCGCGCCGGCGCACGATCGCCCGCACGTGCACGCCGGCCAGCGCGCCGACCGCGGTCCGCCAGCGCGGCGCGCGCGTCCGCATCGGCCACCGGATCCCGCCGACGACGACCATCGCGATCGCGGCGGCGGTCGTCGCGATCGCCCCGACGATCGGGCCCTCGCCGGCGATCCACAAGAGCGCCCACGGCCACTGCACCGCGAGCGCGATCGCCGCGATCACGATCCACGGCGTCGCGCGCGATCCGGGCAGCGCGCGCAGCCAGCCCGGCGCCGCGGTCCGCATCGCGGCGCCGATCGGCGCGGTCAGCACCAGCCACATCGCCGCCATCGCCGCGCCCGCCGCGGGCTCGCCCCGCGCGATCCGCGTCGCGTCGTGGGCCTGCATGCCGGTGCCGCCGAACACCACGCCGGCGGCGATCGCGACCCCGGCCCAGACCGGCACCGCGCGCCGCGCTGCGGCCGCGCCGACGAGCCGCAGCCAGATCCCCGGCCACGCGCCGGGCCGGGCCGCGCGAGCTGCGGTGGCGATCATCGCGCGCACCATAACGCAGACCCTCGGATCGCGCTGTCGGTTGCCTTTCTTCGACGAGAACCGCGCTTCACCGGACCCCGCGCGCCCCCTCGTTCGCCAAACTCGGAGTTGACCGCCGGCCCGGCGCGACCTATTCCTTGCCGCCGCCATGCAGTTCATCGACGAGGCCATCATCCAGGTTCGCGCCGGCGACGGCGGCGACGGCTCGTCGGCGATGCGGCGCGAGGACAACGTTCCCCGCGGCGGCCCGTCCGGCGGCGACGGCGGCGACGGCGGCAGCATCCTGATCGTCGCCGATCCGCAGCTCGGCACGCTGCTCGACTTCAAGTACAAGCGGCACTACAAGGCCGACGGCGGCGAGCCCGGGCGCAACAAGGACCAGTACGGCAAGCGCGGCGACGACCTCACGCTGCGCGTCCCGGTCGGCACCGTCGTCTACGACGACGAATCGGGCGCGGAGCTCGCCGATCTGCTGACCGCCGGCACGCAGTTCACGGTCGCGCGCGGCGGCGTCGGCGGCCGCGGCAACATCCACTTCAAGACGCCGTGGAACCAGGCGCCGCGCACCGCGGAGGCCGGCACGCCCGGCGAGGAGCGCCGCCTGCGGCTCGAGCTCAAGCTGCTCGCCGACGTCGGCCTGCTCGGCTACCCCAACGTCGGCAAGTCGACGTTCATCTCGCGCGTGTCGCGGGCGCGGCCCAAGGTCGCCGATTACCCGTTCACCACGCTCGTCCCCAACCTCGGCGTCGTGCAGCTGTCCGGGGAACGCGACTTCGTCATCGCCGACATCCCCGGCCTGATCGAGGGCGCCGCCGACGGCGCCGGCCTCGGCCACCAGTTCCTGCGCCACGTCGAGCGCTGCCGCGTGCTGCTGCACATCGTCGAGGATTCGTTCACGACCGGCGACGAGCGCGAGCCGCTCAAGGACTTCGACACGATCAACCGCGAGCTCGAGCGCTACGCACCGGGCCTCGCGTCCAAGCCGCAGCTGGTCGCGCTCAACAAGCTCGACGCCGGCACGCACAGCGCCTCGGTCGAGGAGCTGGTCGCGGCGTTCGCCGCGCGCGGCATCACGCTCCATCCGATCTCCGCGGCGACCGGCGAGGGCATCCCGGCGCTCCTCGAGAAGATGTGGCCGTACGTGGCCACCGGACGCAACGACGCCGCCGGCATCGCGCCGCCCCCGCGCGACGACGACTGACGCGCGGTCGGCCGCGAGCGTGAGGGCCGCATCACGCCGCAACAGAACGCAACACCAGCGCCAGGACGCAGTCCTCGGCGGAAATTTCCGGCGATCGGCACCGCTCCCGCGCCGGGTCGGGCGTGACCCTGGTCATTCGATCCGGGGCGTTGCCTTGAGTCATGGCCGGGGGGGTGTTACAACCGCTCCATTCCACTATTGATTGTGACCGGTTGCCGTCGGCCGGTTGCACGGGGCTCACGGGGTGGAAGCCACGGGGAGCCCGGTTTCGGAGAACCCATGCCCTCACTGTCGACTGTCCGCTCGAGCGCCCGCCGCGGCGCGGTTCCAGCCCTCGCTGTCGTCGTCGCTGCGGCGATGTCGTGGGCGACCTTCGCTCGCGCGGGCAACACGACGCCCGCTGCGGGATCGGGCAAGGGCAGCGCGGCCGGATCGGGCAGCGCCGCGGCAGCGGGCTCCGGTTCGGCGGCGGGCTCGGGCTCGGCAGCGGGCTCGGGCTCGGCGGCGGGCTCGGGGAGCGCGGCGGGTTCGGGCTCGGGCTCGGCGGTCGTTCCGCCGCCCGCGCCGGTGAACCCCGAGGACGTGCCCGTCGATCTGCGCCTGCGCCAGATCGAGCAGCGCGTGCAGTCGCTCAAGGAGCGCGCCTGGCAGCACAAGGCGCACATCGCGATGATCAAGGAAGCGGTCATCGGCGGCGGCGTCGGCGCGCAGGCGTCGATCACGCACGAGAACAACATGGGCGCGTCGTTCCGGCTCATCAAGCTGACCTACTCGCTCGACGGCACGCAGGTGTTCTCGAAGTCCGACGACGACGGCGAGACGCTCTACAAGGAAAAGACCTTCGACATCGTGACCGGCCCGATCGCGCCGGGCAGCCACACGCTGGCGGTCCACGCGATCTACCGCGGTCACGGCTACGGCGTGTTCAAGTACCTCGACAAGTACACGTTCACGGTCCGCTCGGCGCACACGTTCACCGTCGGCGAGGGCAAGTCGACCAAGGTCCAGGCGGTCGCGTACGAGAAGGGCAAGGCCAACACGCCGCTCGAGAAGCGCCCCGCGATCGAGTTCAAGGTCACGTCCGCCGCGCCCGACGCCACTCCGGCGCCCGCCGCCGCCACTCCCACCGCGGGGAAGTGACATGTCCAGGCCTCGTTCCAACCGGGCCTCGCTGGCCCCGGGTGGCGTGCGACGCTGGTCGCGACGCGCCCTCTACGCGGCGACGCTCGCGCTCGGCCTCGGGCTCGCGCGCCCGGGCCACGCCGACACGCTGCCGCCGATCGCGAGCGCGCTGAAGGGCGCCGAGGCCGAGGCCGACGCGCTCGGCAAGGGCATCCAGCGCCCCGACCGCGCCACCGGCGGCAAGGCCGAGTTCGCGCGCCACCTCGTCGACGCGCAGGTCGCGTTCCGCCTCGGCAACTTCGCCGACTGCGTGACGCTGCTCTACGACGTGATCGGCCAGGGCAAGGGCGCCCCCGACTACGACGTCGCGCTCTACTTCATGGGCGAGGCGAGCTACCAGCGCGGCGATCGCGGCGCGGCGCGCAGCTACTTCCAGCAGCTCGTCACCGAGGTGCCGACCAGCAAGTTCGAGGTCAAGGCGCTCGAGCGCCTGGTCGATCTCGCGATCGCGCTGGGCGAGCCGACCGCGGCCGCCGACGCGGTGAGCGCGCTCGATCGCGTGTCCGGCGAGCGGACACAGGAGATCGCGTACGTCCGCGGCAAGTACGCGCTGGCCACCGGCCAGAACGAGGAGGCGCTGCACTGGTTCACCGAGATCGGGACCACCGGCGACTTCGCGTTCCAGGCGGCGTACCTGTCGGGCACGACCTACGTCGCGATGGGTGACCTCGGCAAGGCCGCGCAGGTCTTCGCCGACATCGTCGCGAAGCAGCCCAAGAAGCCCAACGAGCGCCGCGTGACCGAGATGGCCGCGCTCGCGCTCGGCCGGATCTACTACGAGCGCGATCAGCCGGCGAAGGCGATCGACGCGTACCTCATGATCGATCGCAAGAGCGATCTGTTCGACGACGCGCTCTTCGAGGTCGCGTGGGTCTACGTGAAGGGCAAGCAGTTCGATCGGGCGCTGCGCGCGCTCGAGCTGCTCGCGCTCAACGATCCCAGCTCGCAGAAGCTGTCGACCGTCCGGATCCTCGAGGGCAACCTGCGCATCCGCAAGGCGCAGAACATCCACCAGCAGCAGATCGACGGCGTCTTCACCGGCAAGGCGGATCCCGAGGCGGAGTACAAGAAGGCCGAGGAGCTGTTCGCCTCGACCCGCGACCTCTACGGCCCCGCGTACCACGCGCTCGCCGATCTGGTCGCCGCCCAGGGCGACGGCGGCAAGTACATGCCGCAGATCACCGGCCGCGCCGCCGCCGGGTTCCAGATCCACGAGACCCTGCCCGAGGTCGCGGCCTCGTGGCTGCGCGCCGAGCCCACGGTCCAGCGCATCGTCGCGATCGAGAACGACCTGGCCGAGATCCAGGCCAACATCTCGAACGCCGAGCGCTCTATCGCGCGGCTCAAGGTCACGCTCGCCTCGCCCGATCCGCTGGCGGCCTTCCCGACGCTGGTCGAGCGCCGCGGCCGGGTCCGCGAGGTCCGGACCACCGTGGTCAACCAGCGCCAGCTCCTCGCCGACGAGGAGTACGAGCTGGTCAAGGGCGCCAAGGGCACCGACATGATGGAGCTCGAGTCGGCGCACCTCGCCCGCGCAAAGGCGGCCGAGGCGTTCGCGCAGATCCCCGAGCAGCGCGCCGCGCAGTTCGAGGCGGCGACCGCGATGCAGGCGAAGATCGACGACTACGACAAGCAGCTCTCGGAGGCGGCGGCCGCGGTCAACTCGATCGAGGCCACCGGCGCCGCGATCCGCACGTACCTCACGAGCATGCCGTCGATGCCGCCGGACGTGCGCGCGACGGTCGAGCAGCAGCTCGGCGAGTTCGGCCCCGACATCGACGCCGACGAGGCCGAGATCGAGGCCCTGCACCGCGAGATCGCGCTGGCCCGCGAGGCCACCGCGCCGGTCGACACGCTGCGGCCGCAGGAGCTGCAGCTCCGCGCCGCGCTGCTGGCCGCGCTCGACGACGAGCACATCGCGGCGTCGCGCCAGCTCGCGAGCACCAGCGGCGACACCCGCAAGCGCGCCGATCTGATCGCCGCGATGATCGCGCAGGCCAAGCGGGTCGACGCGCGCCTCGACAGCGACGACAAGGACCTCGATCAGGTGGCGGCCGCGGCCACCGCCGACACCAAGCTCGAGCTCGAGCGCCAGAGCACCCAGCTCGTCACCTTCCGCACCCAGCTCGACGCCGTCGACGCGGAGTCCCAGGCGATCGGCGGCGAGCTGCTCACCGCCTCGTTCGACGTGGTCAAGACCAAGCTCTACGACATCCTCGTGCGCGCCGACGTCGGCGTGATCGACGTGTCGTGGTCGCGCAAGGAGGAGGCCGGCGACGAGCAGAAGCGGCTGAACCTCGAGAAGCAGCGCGAGGTGAAGCAGATCAAGGACGAGTTCCGCGAGATCCTCGAGGAGGCTGAGCCGGCGCCCGCGCCGACCCCGCCGCCGAACGGAGATCCCGGCGCCGCGCCCGCGGGCACGCCCGCCCCGACCGGAGGCACGCGCTGATGCGCTCCACTCATCCGACCCGCGCGATCGCGGCCGCGCTCACCGCGGCGATCTCGCTGACCTCGACCGCGCCGCTCTACGCGCAGCCGGGCGGGACGCCGATCGGCGCCGCGCCCACCGACCCCGCACCCGCGCCGACGCCTGCCACGCCCGGCGAGACCGGCACGCCCAACGTCGTGCCGCCGCCGGCGCCGATGCCGGCGATCCAGCCGCCCGCGCCGCTGTCGGCCGACGAGAAGAAGGTCCTGCGCGACGTCGAGCTGCAGTACGAACGGTTCCAGCAGGTCGCCGACCAGCACGCCGCGCGCATGCGCACGATCCTCCATCAGGAGTACGACCAGCGCACGCAGGCGCTCGAGAAGAAGTACGCCGATCGGATCGCGAAGGTCGAGAAGGACAAGGCCGATCGCCAGGCCGAGACCATCACGCTCCTCGAGAAGTTCCTGGTCGACCACCCGGCCCACCAGGAGTTCACGCCGGACGCGATGTTCCGGCTCGCGAGCCTCTACCTCGACACCGCCGAGCAGCAGGTCGACCTCGACGACAACCCCGAGGCGATGGCCGACTACTCCAGGTCGCTCGACCTCTGGCAGAAGATCCTCGACCAGTTCCCGAAGTACCGGCAGCTGCCCTCGACCCTGTTCCTGCTGGCCTACTACGGCCGCACCAAGGACGAGCGCAAGTCGCTGCAGCTGTTCCTCAGCCTGGTCTGCGCCAACAAGTACAAGTGGACCGACGCCCCGCCGCCGGTCCCGACCCGCGAGCAGGCGATCGCGGCCTCGGACCGCAAGCAGCTCTCCGACAAGTACGCCGACTGCAAGGCGATGGACGGCGCCGATCCGGATCTGCAGCAGCACGCGTGGGTCCGCGGCATCGCCGACTACCACTTCACCGTCCCGGGCGAGCTCGACGAGGGCATCGCGGCGTACCGCAAGGTCGTCGATGTCGACAAGGAGTCGCCGCTCTACGCCGAGGCGCTCTACAAGCTGGCGTGGTCGTTCTACAAGCGCGACTTCCTGCTCGACGCGATCAAGCGCTTCGATGAATCGGTCGTCCTCTACGACCAGATCGTCGCGCGCGGCGACACCCCGCCGCTCGAGTTGCGCGACGAGGCCCTGCAGTACATCTCGGTCGCGTTCACCGATCCGTGGGACGGCGAGACCGACACCGATCCGGTGAAGTCGTTCGACCGCGCCAAGGAGTTCTACAAGGACCGGATGACCCAGCCCCACGTCCGCGACGTGTGGGTCGCGATGGGCCACGCCTTCATGGAGCTCCAGGCCTACGACCAGGCCGTCGACTCCTTCAAGATCGCGATCGGGTCGCCGTGGGAGCTCAACCCCAACAACCCGGTCGTCCACCAGGAGATCGTCGACGCGTACCACGCCAAGGGCGACAAGTACGCCGAGGACAACGCCGCCGCCGAGCTGGCCATCAAGTACGCGCCGGGCTCGCCCTGGTACGTCGCCAACGAGAAGGATCGGCAGGCGATGGACAACCAGCGCCGCATCGCCGAGCGCGCGCTCTACGCCGCGGCCCGCAACACGCACACCTCGGCGACCGAGCTGCGCAAGGAGTACGAGGCCGGCGGCAAGAAGGAAGCCGCGATCCGCGAGGAGTACCTGGGCCTCTACTCGAAGGCCGTCGAGCTGTACCAGACGTACATCCAGCAGTACCCGGAGTCGGACTACGTCTACGAGCTGACCTTCTTCATGGGCGAGGCGCTGTACTTCAGCGAGCACTACATGGAGGCGGTCGATCAGTACACGTGGGTCCGCGATCACCGCGACCTGTCGCAGCAGTACTTCCTCGACGCCGCGAGCGGCGTGGTCGCGTCGTACCAGGCCGAGGCCGACAAGCAGGTCGCCGCCGGCACGATCCAGCCGCTCAAGGTCCCGACCTCCGAGGAGCTGAAGGCGCTGCCGCAGCCGCTGCAGGCCCAGCCGATCCCCGACGTCTACCTGAAGCTCCAGGCCGAGTGGGACAACTACCAGAACATCGTCCCGGATCCGAAGACCGCGCCGCAGCAGGGCATCAACGCCGCGCTGGTGTCGCTCGCGTACCTCCACATCGAAGATGCGGTCGCGCGCTTCAACAAGGTGATGAAGAACTTCTGCGGCACCCCGGAGTACGCCAAGGCCAAGGACGGCCTGCTGGCGATCTACGAGGCGACCAGCCAGCTCGACAAGTTCCAGGAGACCAACACCGACTTCATCAAGTCGGGATGTGGTGATGCCAAGGCGATTGACCTCGCCAAGTCGCAGAACCGGTCGATCGACTTCAAGAAGGCAGGCGAGCTCTACGCCTCGAAGCAGTACGTGCAGGCCGGCGACGCCTTCTACAACTATTACAAGACCGCGCCGGCCGGCGACGCGGACCTGCCGACCGCGCTCTACAACTCCGCCGTCGCCTACAAGCTGGGCGAGCGGCCGAAGACCGCCATCAGCCTGTTCAAGGAGTTCACGAGCAACAAGGACAAGGCGTTCCGCGAGTCGTCGTACTACCTCGAGGCGATGCGGCTGACCGCGGTCAGCTACCAGGCCACGTACGACTACAACACCGCGATCGCTACGTACCTCGATCTCCACGACCTCGCGAAGACCGCCAAGAAGAAGGGCCTCAAGCCGCCCGAGCCGATCCCCGGCGAGCCGGCGCGCACGTTCGACCAGGTCGCGCTCGACGCGCTGTTCAACGCCGCGGTGCTCGCGGAGCTCAACCGCGACTTCAAGAAGTCGCTCGAGCTCTACGGCCGCTACTCGGCCGAGGAGACCAACAAGCGCAACAAGGATCGCGCGCTGTGGGCGGTCGCGCGCATCTACAAGGCCAGCGGCGATGTCACCTCGCTGACCGAGACCTACGACAAGTGGCGCCGGCTCTACGGCAACGACGCCGGCAACGAGGACGACTACGTGATGTCGTTCTACGAGACCTCCAAGCTGTGGCAGCGCAAGGGCCGCACGCCCCAGGCCGACGCCGCCGGTCGCGACACGATCGACGCCTGGCGCAAGAAGGGCGCGACCAAGAACTCGGTCGGCGCGAAGGTCGCCGGCGAGTGGGCGCTGGTGTTCGCGGAGCGCAGCTACTTCGCGAAGTTCGAGCCGTTCGCCTGGAAGACCGCGGCCAAGACCGACAAGGAGCTCAAGGCCCGCAAGGCCGAGCTCGACAAGCTCGCGCGCACCACCCAGGACACCTACGTGGCGCTCGATGACTTTGGCGTTGCCGAGTACTCGATGGCGGCCAAGGTTCGCTACGGCGAGGTGCTGTTCAAGTACACCGAGAAGTTCACCCAGCAGCCGACGCCGAAGTTCATCGTGGACCTCAACAACCGCAACCCCGACGCCGACGCGATCGCGAAGTACGAGGACGCGCTGTCGCGCAACCTCCAGCCGAACATCGATCAGGCCAAGGCGCAGTGGTCGGAGGTCGTCGACCTCGCCAAGAAGAACGGCGTGTCGAACAAGTGGTCGCAGATCGCCCTCGAGGACCTCGGTACCGAGTTCCCCGACCAGTTCCCGGTGCTGCACCAGGAGCTGTTCCAGGGCACGGAGGCCCCGTGAGCAAGTCCTTGAAGTTCTCGGCCCTTGGCTCGACCCTTGGCGCGGCGGTCGCGGTGGAAAATCACGTAGATCGCCGGGTGACCCCGGGCGTTTCTAGTCGCATGCGCCGCGTGTCGTCCCTGGCTCTTGCCCTCTCGGTGGCCCTCGGGCTCACCGCGTGCGGCGGCAAGAACAAGGGCGCGGCCAAGCCGACCCCGGGCAGCGGCAGCTCCAGCGAGGGCCACATGTCCGACGGCGATCCCGTCGGCGACGGCACGCCGGGCGGCGGCGGTGGCACGGGCGGCGGCGACATGGGCGGCGGCGGTGGCGACATGGGCGGCGGCGGCGGCTCCAGCGCTGGCGGCGGTGGCAGTGCGATCGACGAGGGCCCGCGCCCACCGATCACGCCGCCCAACCTCGATCCGAGCCCCGAGCAGGCGCGCGCCGCGGTCAACCAGCACCTCAACGCCGGTCGCCTCGCTCTCCGGGGCAAGACGCCGGATCCGGACCTCGCGCTGCGCGAGGCCCAGGCCGCGCTCGCGGTCGATGCGACCAGCGTCGACGCGGTCGTCGTGATGGCCCACGCCTACTACCAGAAGCGGCTCTACGACACGGCCGAGGTCCTCCTCGACATGCTGTTCAAGGACCGCGAGGTCGCGCGCAAGAACGCGGGCGTCTACTACGTCTACGGCCTCATCTACGACAAGACCAACCAGGACCAGAAGGCCTTCGTCGCGTACCAGAAGGCGGTCGAGCTCGACAGCGACTACACCAGCGCGCTGGTGAACCTCGGCATCCATCAGCTCGCGAACAAGCAGTACGCCGACGCGGTCCGCACCTACGAGAAGGTCGGGCAGCTCGGGCTGTCCGATGCGCCCACGCTCAACGCGCTGGGCTCGGCCTACCGCGGTCGCGCCTCGGATTACGATCCGGGCTCGTCGGAGCGCGATGGCTGGCTGCTCAAGGCCGAGGCCGCCTACAAGCGCGCGCAGATGGCCGATGGCACCTATGGCCAGGCCTACTACAACCTCGGCTTGCTCTACCTCGATGCCGATCCGTTCCCGGGTCCGCTCGATACGCTGGTCCGCCTCAACCGGGCCAAGACCTACTTCGAGCAGTACAAGGACCTCCCGGGCGTCGACATGAAGCTCCACGACGAGCGCATCAAGGACGTCTCCAAGCTCATCAAGCGCGAAGAGAAGAAGCGCAAGAAAGCGGAGAAGAACCCATGACCCATCGCGCCCTCGTCACCGCCGTCGCTCTTGGTCTGCTCGCGGTCGCCGCGCCGGCATTCGCCGACAAGTGCGACGAGGACTCCGCCGAGAACCAGGAGAAGAAGGCCGGCAAGAACTTCCACGTGAAGTACGAGAACGGCCAGAAGATCACCGTGATCGACACGCTGATCCACGTGTGCGGCAAGGTCCCGCGGCCCAGCGTCGTCTACGTGCTCCAGGCAAAGAACGTCGGCTACGAGTGGGAGAGTCTGAAGCAGGATTTTCTGCCGCTGATTCTCGACTCGGCTAAAAAGGCCCCCTTCTGATGGCGACCGCCCGTCCACAACAGAACCAGCAGGTCGCGGCTGGCCCGCGCCGGCGGATCCTCCGCATCGGCGTGCTGCTCGGTGGCAAGATCATCGAAGAGCGCCTGGTCCGCGAGCACACGTCGGTCTCGATCGGTCAGTCGGCGAAGAACACGTTCTCCGTCGCGATCGAGGCGCTGCCGCGCGAGTGGGTGCTGTTCGAGCTGCACGGCGATCAGTACTCGCTGCGCTTCAACAACCAGATGGATGGGCGCCTCTCCGATGGCAGCGGCGTCTACACGTTCGACGTCCTGCGCGCGGGCCGCGCGAAGAACAACGGCGATCACTGGATCCTGCCGCTGGGCGAGCACTCGCGCGGCAAGGTCACCGTCGGTGACCTGACGCTGCTGTTCCAGTTCGTCACCGAGCCGCCCAAGCAGCCCCGGCCGATGCTGCCGGCGTCGGTGCGCGGCACGTTCGCCGACCGCATCGATCCCCACCTCGCGGTCACCGAGTCGGCGTCGATGATCCTGTGCTTCGGCATCTGGCTGTTCGCGATGCTGCACGACCCGTCGGTCGAGCAGTCGTTCGGGCAGCAGGCCTACGACCGAACCTTCAAGCCCGACACCTACGAGGCCAAGACCTTCGATCTGCCCGAGCAGGTCGCGGACGGCACCGACAAGGTTCCGGAGAAGCAGCCCGACAAGGGCCAGCCCGACAAGCCCAAGCCCGACCAGCCCAAGGGCGGCGACAAGGGCCCGACCGGGCCGAAGACCGACGACAAGACCGCCGGTGGTCGCGACAAGAACGACGCCGTCGCGCTGCAGGAGCAGGCGGTCGCCGCGGCCGATGGTCTGTTCTCCGAGGACGAGACCACCAACGGTCTGTCGGGCGGCATGGATCGCCGCAAGCCGGGCACCGATCTCGGTCAGCAGATGCAGGACGTGAAGGACTCCGGCCGCAAGGTCGAGGTCGGTGGTGGCTCGGGGCGCGGCACGCGCGGCGACGGCGAGGCCCGCACCGGCACCGGCAAGGGCCCGGTCCTGAACGGCCCGAACGGTCCGGTCGATCCGAACGGCGGCAAGGGCGAGGAGAAGGTCCCGCCGGGTCGCATCAACGTGAGCGACAAGCAGTCGTTCGACGAGTCGACGCTGACGCCCGACGCGGTGCTGGCGAAGATCATGTCGGCGTACATGTCCGGCCTGAAGCGCTGCCACAAGGATCTGCTGAAGACCGATCCGGTCGCGCGCGGCAAGGTCACGCTGAAGTTCACCGTGAGCGAGTCGGGCCGCGTCTCGAAGGCCTCGGTGAAGGGCTTCAACGACGGCCTCGACAGCTGCATCCAGGCGCGCGTGACCACGTGGCGCTTCGCCGAGCCCAAGGACAAGGACGGCGAAGGGACCGACGCCGACTTCCAGATCACGCTGGCGCTGCAGCCGGAGTGAGAGTCGGCTGACGGCGAGCGCGCCGGACGAGAGTCCGGCGCGTTGTCATTTTCGGGCACGAGCAGGCACGCTGCGCGGAGCCAGTAGATCGCCGCACGCCGCGATGCGTCTGCAATCCCATGGCTTCTCGAACCTACGATGGTGATCGCCGCCTCGCCGTGATCATCGGTGTCTCGATCGCGGTCCACGCTGGCATCGCCGTCTACGCACTGGCCGGCGATCCTCCCGAGGAACACGCGCTCCTGGCCGCGAAGCCCGATCGCATCTTCATGCCCGACGTCGAGGCCGAGATCATCCTCGACGCGAACATGTTCCCGGACCTGCCGACGCCATCGACCACGCCCTCGATCACGCCGCCGCTCGCGCCGCCGATCACGCCCGCCGCCACCCCGACCCCTGCGCCCGCCGCGATCCCGCAGCCGACGCCGGCGCGCCCGGCCCCGACGCCGGGGACCGCGCCGCGCCACGTGCCGAGCCAGCTGCCCGAGTCGGCGACCGCCGCCGTCGACAGCCTGTTCGGCGAGGGCCAGGGCAACGCGCCTGGCTCGATGGGCCGGCGCAGCCCGGGCTCGGAGCTGGAGCGTCAGCTGCGCGAGGCCCAGGCCCACGGCGGCACCGCCGAGCTCGGCAACGGCGGCGTGCTCCTGCGCGGCGACGGCCAGGCCCGCCCGGGCACCAGCAGCGGGGCGCCCACCACCGGCGAGCCCGGCGAGGTCGTGGCGATCCACCACAACCCCGAGCGCGTGCCGCCGCCGGTCGTGACGACCGTCGGTGAGACGCGCGACTACGACCCGGAGACGCTGTCGCCCGACGAGGTGCTGCGGATCATCACCACGAAGTACATGGCCGGCCTCATCCGCTGCCAGCACGACCTGCTGCTGCGCGACTCCACTGCGAGCGGCAAGGTGTCGCTGGTCATCACGATCGACGCGAGCGGCGCGGTCGCCTCGCCATCGGCGAAGGGCTTCGACGCTGGCCTCGACGCCTGCGTCGAGAAGCGCGCCGCCGCCTGGTCGTTCCCGGTGCCGCGCGACCGCGCGTCGGGCGAGGCCACGAGCGCGCGCTACCGACTGTCGCTCGCGCTCCAGGCCGAGTAATGATCGGGGCGTGCCGCCCCGACCCGTGAGCCTGCCGCGTGAGAAGGCGCGCGCGAGGTCGGTGCGCTGATGGAGCCGTCGCCGCCGCTGGTCGAGGCCGGCGCGCTCCTCGGTCCGTACCGCCTGATCGCACGCCTCGGCAAGGGCGCGATGGGCGATGTCTGGCGCGCGCGCGACGAGCGCCTCGATCGCGACGTCGCCGTGAAGCTGTTGCCACCGGACCTCGCCGGCGATCCCGAGCGCCGCGCGCGCATGTTGCGCGAGGCTCGCGCCGCCGCGGCGGTCGGGCACGCCAACGTCGTCACGCTCTACGACATCCTGTCCGACGGCGACACCGACATCCTCGTGATGGAGCTGGTCGACGGCCAGACCCTGACCGACACGCTCCGCAAGCACGGCCCGCCCGAGCCGCGCGACGCGATCCGCTGGCTCACCGCGATCGCCGATGCGCTCAGCGCCGCGCACGGCCGCGGCATCCTCCACCGCGACATGAAGTCGGCCAACGTCATGCTGACCGCGGCCGGTCAGGTGAAGGTCCTCGACTTCGGCCTCGCCAAGCTGCGCGATGATCCGATCGCTCCCGCCGCACCGACCGCTCCTCTCGACGAGCCCGCCGCCTCGGCGATGATGGCGACCCTCGCCGACACCACCGATCGCACCACGCCCGGCACCGCCGCGCGCCGCGAGGCCGCGCCCGATCTCGGCACCCGCTCGACCGCGCCGCGCGCCGCGGCGGCCGTCGAGGTCGCGCTCGACGCGACGATGCCGTCGTCGCCGGCGATGACCGCGCCCGGCGCGCCGCCGGCGATGTCGGCGAGCGCGCGCTTCGGCAGCTCGCCGCGCGGCTCGATGGAGGCCTACCAGACCCGCGCCGGCGCGATGCTCGGCACGCCGATGTACATGGCGCCCGAGCAGATCGCCGGGAATCCGCCCGACGAGCGCACCGAGGTGTTCGCGGTCGGCGTGATCGCCTACGAGCTGTGCACCGGCAAGCCGCCGTACTCGGCGCGCTCGCTCGACGAGCTGTTCGGCCAGATCACGCGCGATCCGGCGCCGCCGTTGCCGGAGCGGGTGCCCGCGCCGCTGGCCGCGGTCGTGATGCGCGCGCTCGCCAAGGATCCGCTGCAGCGCTTCGCGTCGATGAACGAGCTCAAGGCCGCGCTCGCCACCGTCGAGCGCACGCTGTTCGCGCCGCGCCGCTGGCCGTGGATCGCCGCGTTCGTCGCGGTCGCGATCGCCGCCGCGGTGATCGCGTGGGTCGCGACCCGCACCACGACCGAGCCGGTCCGCCCCGGCGATGAATACGTCACCCGCGCGCTGCAGGAGTACGACGTCTTCTACGGCGACAAGGCGCTGTCGTCCCTGCGCGCCGCGCTGCGGGTCGCGCCCGATCACCCACGCGCCAACGCGTACATGATCCTGTTCGGCGGCACCGAGGCCGATCGCGCGACCGCCGCGACCACCGCCGAGCGCATCCTCGCGACCACCGCCGGCAAGGATCGCGCGCTCCTCGACATCGCGGTCGCGCTCGAGCGCCGCGGCCCGCGCGCGGCCCGCGCCGCCGCCACCGCCGCCGAGGCCCCGGATCGCGAGCTCGCGTTCTGGGCCGCCGAGATGGCGTTCCGCGCCGCCGACTATCCCGCGGCCAGCGGCGAGTACGATCGCCTCCTCGACGATCCCGCGCCGGCCTTTCGCGGGCGCATCTACGATCACGACTCGGCGGTGCTCCTGTGGCAGGACCTGCCCGACAAGGCGCTGCGCATCGGCACGCTCTACCGCGACGCGTTTCCCGGCGAGGCGGATGCGATCGGCGTCTATGGCACCACGCTCGCCGCCGCCGGGCGCGTCGACGACGGCATCGCCGCCGCGAAGGACGCGCTCGCGATGGCCGAGGGCGAGGACACGCTCGCCGGCCTCGGCAAGCTCTACGCGATCAAGGGCGATCTCCCCAAGGCGATCGATCTGTACCGGCAGTCGATGCAGCGCGCGGGCGACAGCCGCCGCCCGGTGCGCCGCGCGGCCCTCGGCCTGCTGCAGTGGATGACCGGCGATGTCGACGGCGCGCGCGCGACCGTCGCGCCGTGCCTGCCCGGCGGCGCCGATGCCGCGATCCCGCAGCGTGGCGCGTGCCTCTTCGTTGCTGGCGTGCTCGACCCCGCGCAATCCGAGATCGCGGCCAGGGCGCTCGACGATCTCGAGGCCACCGCGAGCGATCTGCACCCGGCGTACGGGCGCCCCGCGGCGCTCGCGATGCTGGTCCGCAACCGCGCGCGGTTCTTCGGCGGCGGCTGCGTGATCACCGTGCCGCCGCCGCTCTCGGGATCGAACATGCCGTCGATGTCGGGCCCCGTGACCCCGCCGCCGCCACCCGCGCCACCCGACGCCGCGACCCTCGCCGCCCTGGCCGCCGCCGCCGACCAGCCCCTCGACTTCTACGCGACCTACCACGTGCCGTTCTTCCAGACCTGGGCCACCTGCGAGCTGGCTGCGGCCCGCGCCGCCGCCGGCGACCGCCCGGCCGCGGCGAAGCTCCTCGAGCCCCGGGCCCGCGACCGCTGGTGGCTGACCGACGACCTCGCCCGCTACCGCCCCTGAGGCCCCCGGGCTCCGAGCGCTGACCCGCGGTCAGTAGCGCCCCACCGTCGACGATCGGCCCGCCACCCGGGGTGCGACACGCCCGGCCGCCGTGCTACCGTGCGTCGCACTGCCCGAGGAACCGGGGGGCGTGAACGTTCCGGCTCGCCGGGGCACTAACTCCTCGGCCCTCATCGGCCACCGATGCCGCGCTTTCTCAACAGAGGTCTCCAGGTCGCCTTCGACATCGCGGTCCTCTCGATCGCGTACTGGCTGGCGTTCCTGTTCCGGCTCGAGTTCTCGATCCCCGCGCCGTGGATGCGCGTGCTGCTGGTCACCTGGCCGTACGCGGTCGTCCTGCAGTACGCGGCGCTCACGCTGTTCGGCGTGCCCCGCATGTCGTGGCGCTATGTCGGCATCCGCGACGCCAGCCAGGTCGTCTACGCGATCGCCTCGGCGACCGCGGTCATGCTCGCGATGCGCCTGATCCTGCCGCAGCTGGGCGAGGCGGTCCTGCTGGTCGTGATCCCGGTCGGCGTGCTCGGCATGAACTTCGGGCTCGCGGTGCTCGGCCTGGTCGGTGTGCGCGGCGCCCGCCGCCTGCAGGGCGAGGCCAGCGAGCGCAAGCTACGCGCCGCCGGCGTCGAGCGCGATCGCGTGCTGCTGGTCGGTGCGGGCCAGGCCGGCGTCATGGTCGCGCGCGAGCTCCTGCATCGCCCCGATCTCGGCCTCGACGCGGTCGGCTTCGTCGATGACGATCCGATGAAGGTCGGCACCAGCATCGGTGGCCTGACCGTGCTCGGCACCACCAGCCAGCTCGGCGAGATCGCCGAGCGCAAGCGCGTGAAGCGCGCGCTCATCACGATCGCCAACGCCGACGGTCAGCAGATCCGCCGCATCGCCGAGGTCTGCCGCGACGCCGGCCTCGAGACCAAGATCATCCCCGGCATCTACGAGATCGTCGGCGACAAGGTCAACCTGTCGCGGATCCGCGAGGTCGCGATCGAGGACTTGCTCGGCCGCGAGCCGGTCCGCCTCGACGAGGACATCGTCTCCGACTCGATCCGCAGCCGCGTGGTCATGGTGACCGGCGCCGGCGGCAGCATCGGCTCGGAGCTGTGCCGCCAGGTCTGCCGGTTCGGGCCCGAGCGGCTCGTGCTGGTCGAGCAGTTCGAGAACGCGCTGTTCGAGATCCACCGCGAGCTGACCTCGGCGTTCCCGCAGGTGCCGATCGAGCCGCGCATCGCCGACGTCTGCGACGCCCGCCGCATGGAGCTGGTGTTCGAGGCGACCAAGCCCGAGCTGGTCTTCCACGCCGCCGCGCACAAGCACGTGCCGATGATGGAGTGGAACCCGGGCGAGGCCGTGAAGAACAACATCGGCGGCACCCGCACCGTCGCCGACCTCGCCGACCGCTTCGGCGTGCAGCGGTTCGTGCTGATCTCGACCGACAAGGCGGTCAACCCGACCTCGGTCATGGGCGCCACCAAGCGCGTCGCCGAGATCTACCTGCAGGGCCTGTCGCAGCGCTCGAACACGCGCTTCGTCACCGTGCGGTTCGGCAACGTCCTCGGCTCGAACGGCTCGGTCATCCCGATCTTCCGCCAGCAGATCGCGGCGGGCGGCCCGGTGATGGTCACGCACCCCGAGATGCGCCGCTACTTCATGACGATCCCCGAGGCCAGCCAGCTGGTGCTGCAGGCCGGCGCGATGGGCCAGGGCGGCGAGATCTTCATCCTCGACATGGGCGAGCCGGTGAAGATCGTCGACCTCGCCCGCGACCTCATCACGCTCTCGGGCCTGCGCCCCGACGAGGACATCGAGATCCGCTTCAGCGGCGTGCGTCCCGGCGAGAAGCTCTTCGAGGAGCTCGCCACCGACGCCGAGCACGCCGACAAGACCCGCCACCCCAAGGTCTTCATCGGCCGCATCAAGCCCCACGACTGGGACGAGGTCGTGACCGGCATCGGCACGCTGCTCGGCCTCGCCGACGGCAGCGCCGCCGAGCGCCTGCGCGCGTCGCTGGGCGACATGGTGCCCGAGTACAAGGTCGCGCGGCCGCCGTCGGCGCGCACGCCCGCGCTCGGCGAGCCCGCCCGCACCGAGGCGCGCGAGGCCTCGAACGAGGTCGCGGCGCGCAAGAGCGGCTCGTTCCCGCGGCCCAACTGATTCCGATCTGACGTACAACCTCGCGAGCATCCGTGGCCCGCATCTACCTGTCCGCTCCTGATCTCGCCGGCACCGAGCTGGCGATGGTCACCGATGCGATCCAGTCCAACTGGATCGCGCCCCTCGGCCCGCACGTCGACGCCTTCGAGGCCGAGATGTGCGCGCGCCTCGACGTGCCGTACGCGTGCGCCCTGTCCTCGGGCACCGCGGCCTTGCACCTGGCGCTGCTCGCGCTCGGCGTGGGCGCCGGCGATCACGTCTGGGTGTCGACGCTGACCTTCGCGGCGACCGCCAACGCGATCGCCTACGTCGGCGCGATCCCGGTGTTCGTCGACAGCGATCGCGCGAGCTGGAACATGGATCCGCAGCTGTTCGTGACCGCCCTCGAGGAGGCCGCGCGCACGGACACGCTGCCGCGCGCGGTGATCGCCGTCGATCTCTACGGTCAGTGCGCCGACCTCGCGCCGATCGCCGACGCGTGTCATCGCCACGGCGTCGCGCTGATCGAGGACGCCGCCGAGGCCCTCGGCGCGACCTACCGCGGCCGCCCGGCTGGCTCGTTCGGCGATCTCGCGATCCTGTCGTTCAACGGCAACAAGATCATCACGACCTCGGGCGGCGGCATGCTCGTCGGCCGCGACAAGGCCCACATCGAGCGCGCGCGCTACCTCGCGACCCAGGCCCGCGATCCGGCGCGCCACTACGAGCACAGCGTCATCGGCTACAACTACCGCCTGTCGAACCTGCTCGCCGCCGTCGGCCGCGCGCAGCTCGCGGACCTCTCGCGCCGCGTCGACGCGCGCCGCACCACCAACGCCTACTACCGCGAGCACCTCGCGCTCCCCGGCTGGGAGTTCATGCCCGAGGCCAGCTTCGGCCGCACCACCGCGTGGCTCACCTGCGCCACGATCGATCCGCAGCGCTTCGGCGCCGGCCGCGACGCCGTCATCGACGCCCTCGCCGCCGCCGACATCGAGGCCCGCCCGGTGTGGAAGCCCATGCACCTCCAGCCGGTGTTCCGCGCGCACCGCTCGATCGGCGGCGCCGTCGCCGAGGATCTGTTCGTGCGCGGCATCTGCCTGCCCAGCGGCTCGTCGCTCACCGCCGCCGATCGCGCGCGCGTGGTCGAGGTCGTGCGCAGCGTCGCGCCGGGGAGCGCGCGATGAAGCGCCTGGTCCTCGACATCGACGGCACCCTCTGCGAGACCAAGCAGCACGATCAGGCCTACGCCGACGTCGCGATCCGGCCCGAGATCGTCGACGCGCTGCGCCGGTACAAGGCGGAGGGCTTCGAGATCGTGCTGTTCTCGAGCCGCGGCATGCGCACCCACGGCGGCTCGGTTGGTCACCTCAACGCCCATGTCCTGCCGGTGATCGTCGACTGGCTGCGCCGCCACGACATCCCGTTCGACGAGATCCACGTCGGCAAGCCGTGGTGCGGGCACGACGGCTTCTACGTCGACGATCGCGCGATCCGCCCGAGCGAGTTCGCCAGCCTCAGCTACGCGCAGATCCGCGAGCTGCTGGACGCCGAGAAGTAGGGCGATGCGGCGCGCCGTCGTCATCACCTCTGCGGCGTACGTGAGCGCCGAGATCGCCGCCGAGATCGGAAACCTGCCGCCAGCGTTCCTGCCGCTGCACAACCGGCGCCTGTTCGAACACCAGGTCGCGCAGTTCCCGCGCGACGCGCACGACGTGTACCTCACGTTGCCCGAGGGGTTCGTGCTCGATCGCGTCGACGCCGAGAAGCTGGCCGAGCTCGCGGTGACGGTCGTGTTCGTGCCGACCGGGCTGTCGCTCGCGGAGTCGTTACTGTACGCGATGACCACGACCGGGCTGTTCGCTGGCCCGGTGCGCATCCTCCACGGCGACACGCTGATGCGCCGGTTGCCGGTCGAGCGCGACGACATCTTCAGCGCCGGGCGCACCACCGCGTACTACCCGTGGGCCGAGTACCAGACGGACGCGCGCGGCTTCGCCACGTTCAAGGAAGGCCTGTGGCGGCCCAAGGAGTCGCTGGTCGTCGCGGGCTACTTCAGCTTCGGCGACGCCGCGCTGCTCCTGCGGTCGCTGGCGCGCTCGCGCGGCAAGTTCGTCCGGGCGCTCAACCTGTACTCCGAGACCCGCGGGCTCGCGCCCGAACTCACCGCCGACTGGTACGACTTCGGCCACCTCCAGACGTACTTCGCGTCACGCGCGCGCAACACCACCGAGCGCGCGTTCAACCGCCTGCACGCCAGCGATCACGTCATCACCAAGCGCAGCGCCGACTCGCGTAAGATCGCCGGCGAGGCGGAGTGGTTCGCGCGCCTGCCGGGCGCGCTGCGCCGGTTCACGCCGCAGCTGCTGGCGTCGGAGTCGGATGCCGAGGGGCACCAGTACCAGCTCGAGTTGCTGCGCCTGATGCCGCTCAGCGACCTGTTCGTCTTCGGCCACCTGCCGCAGCTGGTCTGGAGCTCGATCTTCGACGCATGTGACGACTGGCTGAGCTCCTGTCGGGGGTATCCCGCGCCCGCCGCCTCGGCGGCCCAGGCCGGCGAGCTGTACCTGCCCAAGACGCTGCGCCGGCTCGAGAGCTACGCGCGGGCGACCGGCACCGATCTCGACCGCGAGCTGGTCTTCGGCGAGCGTCCGGTCCCCGGACTGCGCCGGATCGCCGAGCTTGCGGCGGCGGCGATCCCCGCGATCGGCGCGGCCGACCTCTGCGTCATCCACGGCGACTTCTGCTTCAGCAACGTCCTCTATGACCACCGCGCGAGCGCGATCAAGGTCATCGACCCGCGCGGCGGCGTCGATCTCCACGGTGACCCGCGCTACGACGTCGCCAAGCTGCATCACTCGGTGGTCGGCCTCTACGACTTCCTGCTCGCCGGGCGCTACTGGCTCCAGACCGACGGTGAGCGGCGCTACGCGCTCGAGTTCCCGGTCGAGGCGGCCCACCGCGACGTCCAGCAGCTGTTCTGCGATCGCCAGTTCGCGACCACGATCGCCGGATCGGATCGGGCGATCCAGGCGACCTCGGTGCTGCTGTTCCTGTCGATGCTCCCGCTCCACGCCGACTCGCCGTCGCGGCAGCGCGCGTTCATCGCCAACGCGCTGCGCCTGTTCCTCGACCTCGACCGCGATCGCCTGGCCGATCGCGCCGGAGCTGCGTGATGACGCGATGGTTGATCTTCCCGATGGCCGGGCTGAGCGAGCGCTTCACCCGCGCCGGCTTCACGGTCCCGAAGTACATGCTGCCGGCGCACGGCCGCAGCCTGTTCCGCCACGCCGTCGAGGGCTTCCTGCCCCACGCCGGCGCGATGCGCATGCTGTTCATCGCGCGCGACATCGCCGAGACCCCGGCCTTCATCGCCGCCGAGTGCGCGGCCATGGGCCTCACCAACTTCGAGGTCCACGTGCTGGCGGCGCCGACCCGCGGCCAGGCCGAGACCGTGGCGCTCGGGCTCGACGGGCGCGCCACCGCCGACGACGGCGCGCTGATCTTCAACATCGACACCTTCCGGCCGCGCTGGCAGCCGCCAGCGTGCTCGCTCGACGCCGTCGACGGCTACCTCGAGGTCTTCGAGGGCGAGGGCAAGAACTGGTCGTTCGTCGGGCCGCGCGACCCGGTCACGCGCACGGTCGCGCGGACCACCGAGAAGGATCCGATCTCGAACCTGTGCAGCACCGGCCTGTACTACTTCCGCCGGGTCGGTGACTTCCGCGAGGCGTTCGGCATCGCCGCCGAGGGGGGCGTGCAGTCGTGGAGCGCCGGTGAGCTCTACGTCGCGCCGCTCTACAACCGGCTGATCGCGCAGGGCCGCGACATTCGCTACGAGATCATCCGGCGCGACGAGGTCGTGTTCTGCGGCACGCCCGACGAGTATCGCGACTACCTGGCCGTCGCCCGATGACGCGAACCGTGCTGTTCGCGATCCCGGCGCTCGACAAGTCCGGGCCCGATCGGGTGTTCTTCGAGCTGCTGCGGCGGCTCGATCGCACGCGCTTCGCGCCGTCGATCGTCGTGTCGCAGCCCGAGGGCTACTACCTCGCACGGCTGCCCGCGGACGTCACCGTGCACCGCCTCGCGCCCGAGACCAGCGTGGCGACACGCTACCCGGTCGTGCCGCTCGCGCGGCTGGTCCGGCGCCTGCGGCCTGACGTAGTGATCGCGACGCTGCGGATGGTGCTCACGGCCGGCCTCGCGCAGCCGCTGTTTCCGCGCGCGACCCGGCTGATCCTTCGGCCCGCCAACCACGTCTCGAGCACGCGCGCCGAGCTCACGCGCGGCGCGCCACTCAAGCACCGCGTCAGCTTCGCGCTCTCGCGCCTCGCGCTCGGTCGTGCCGATCACCTGATCTGCCAGGGCGATGACCTCGCGCGCGATCTCGCCGCCCTTCGCACGGGGGTGCCGATGACGACGATCGGCAACCCGGTCGACGTCGACGAGGTCGTGCGCCTCGGGGCCGCGCCGGCCGCGCTGCCTGGCTCGCCGGCGTTACTCGCCACCGGTCGGCTCAGCCGCCAGAAGGGCTTCGACCTGCTCATCCCGGCCTTCGCGCCGGTGGCTGCCGCGTTGCCCGGCGCGCACCTCACGATCCTGGGCACCGGTCCGGACGAGGTTGCGCTGCGCGAGCAGATCGACGCGCTCGGGCTCGGCGCGCGCGTCACGCTTCGCGGCTTCGTCGAGAACCCATATCCGCTCATGCGCGCGGCCGATCTGTTCGTGCTGCCGTCGCGCTACGAGGGCTTCCCTAACGCCGCCCTCGAGGCGCTCGCGTGCGGCACGCCCGTGCTCGCGGCAGCGTGCCCCGGCGTCCCCGGCCTGGTCTTCCCTGGCGAGAATGGCTGGCTGGTCCCTGCGGAAGACGTGGGGGCGCTTACCCGCGGCCTCACGGTTGCGCTCGCAGAGCTTGCGACGTTCCCACCGCTTGCGGTCCAGGCGTCGGTCCGAGCGCGCTTCGACGTCGGGTCGATCGCGCGCGCGTATGAACGCGTCCTCGGGAAGGTCGCAGCGTAGCGGCGGGGGGCGCCGCCGAGTTCAACCGACCTTGGTGATCTCAACCGCGACGGACATCCACCCGACGCCCAGATACTTGTACGCGAGCTTGTGCTCCGCGCACAGCTGCGCGAACGCGAGGTGCTCGCCGTGGCGCCAGCCCGGGTATCCGAGGTACTCGTCGAACTGGAGGATCGTCCCGACCCGGAGCCGATCTGCGATCCGGTCGAGTACGTACTTCGTCGACTCGAAAGTGTCGGCGTCGAGGTGGGCGAAGGCGATCGGTCCGGGATGCTCCGCCAGGAACGCCGGCAGAGTCTGATTGAACCAACCCTTCACCAGGGTCACGTTGCTCACGACAGGTGGGAGCACGCCACCGCGGGTGAAGCGGCCCTTGAGCGCGCCGGTACCCAGCCAGTCCTCGGCGAGCCCCTCGAAGCTGTCGAAGCCGAAGATCGGCCGGCCGCCGATTCGTTTGGCGACGTAGTTGATGCTGCGGCCGTTGAAGACGCCGAACTCGAGCAGCAGGCCTTCCTGGGCGATTCGCGAAGTGCCCAGGTCGAATAGCGGATACCGGTCGTCATAGACGCCGCACGGCATCATCTTCTCGAGCACGTAGCGTGCCGAGTCCTCGGCGGCGAGCGCGTTCACGCGGGTGATCACGTCCTGGCGGAACCCGAGCCGCCGCACGAGGTAGGCCGCGGGGCGGACGATGGCCAGGTCGGCTACGCGCTGGGCCACCGTGCGCACCTGAAAACGACTCATGAGGGACTCCCTGAGCGCACCGCGGGCCGCCGGCACCTGGTCGGGGACGGCGCTGGGGGCTGGAGACGGAGCTGTAGCGGCATTGTGCGGGAGGGGCGAGGACACGGACCGCACTATACTCTGGCCATCGGTTGAACTCACTGGCGTGCCGCTTTGCGAGGGTCGTTGATCACGTGCGCCTTCACACCGCCGACGTACTTGTTGCCATCGACGGTCAACTCCTGGGCGGCTCCGGACCCATCATCGAGCGAGATGCCCGTGGTCATGGTCGGGATCGCCGAGTCGTCGGAGAAGGTGTTGCCGATGATCTCGACCGACAACAATCTCGCGCTGCCGTTGCCTACGATGCTCACGCCCCGTTCGCCGAAGTTCTCGATCGTGTTGCCGCGGATCACGGCTGACCGGAACGTGTCGTCGGCGCTGGTCGCACGCAGGTGCACGCCCGCGTAGCCGACCGCGGCGCGTCCCGCGCCCCGGAGCAGGTTGCCAACGATGACGACGCTGCTGGCCCCAGACGCCCGGACGCCGAAGCTCGCTGCGTAGGTAAGCTCGATGTCGTTGTTCGCGACCAGCACTTGCGATGGCCCGGAGTTGGCCGTGCCCATCACGAGGACGCCGGCGAGTTGTGCCTTCTCGGCCTGGGTCTGCTTGAGCCGGTTGGCCATGATCATGACGTTCGCCGAGGAACGATAGACGGTCACGAACGACTTGGGCGACGGATTCACCCCGATGTTGCCGACGAGCTTCACGTCATCTGCCCACACGATCATGACGGGGCCATTGATCGTGTTCCCGACGATGCTCCAGCCGTGGCCCTTGCTCGCCGTGCCTGTGCCCGAGCAGGTGAGCACGTACTGCTTGCTCGCCGTGCCACCGTCGAACAGGGATGCGGTGATCGTGGTGTTGCTGACGATGTTCGCGCCACCGGGCTCGCTGTCGAGTTGTTGCGCCGTGTTCTCGACGAAGCGGCTCCTGACGATCGCGGTACCATCGACCATGCCGCCGAGGGTGAGCCCGTTGCGGCCGTTGCCCGTCGCGAGCACATCCGAGAAGCGTGCGTCACGCGTGCCGTTGTAGAGGTAGAACCCGTCGCCAGTGAAGTTCTGCGCGGTGACGCGCTGGACCACGAGCCCCTGCGCATCGCCCGCGAACAAGCCATGGCGCTGCTCGTTCGGCGCCTGCCGCGACCGGTTGCCATCGAGGGTGAGGTCTTCAATGACCACGTGGTCGCCGGACACGTTCAACAGCCGCACCGACGGCGCGGCGCCAGCCTGTTGCTGGATCACGCTTCGCCCCTGGCCCGCGCCGCGCAGATGCACTGTGCCGGCGACTTTCAGGCCGAACGCGAACGAGCGATCGCGGGAGATGGCGTACGTCCCGGGTGGGAAGTACACGGTTCCACCCGTCGCTGTTGCCGCATCGATCGCGGCCTGCACCGCCGCGCGGTCGTCCGTGACGCCATCGCCGACGGCGCCGAAGCTCTTGACGGACGTCACGCCCGCGGGGACCACCTCGGGCACGCTGCTTACGGTTAGCGAGCCGGAGGCCCGGCAGGCCACGAGGCCGAACAGCAGGGCGATGGTGAGCTTCATGCGGCAGCGGCCTCCGCCGCGCGTAGTCGGGGGACCAGCAGCTCGCCGATCCTCGTGCGGATACCGTGCAGCTTGCTGGCGATCTCGCTCACCACCTCCGAGCGGTGGGTCCGCGCGTGGAGCACCTGCGTGATCACCGCCTGCGCCCAGCCCGGGCTGCTCGGGCGGATCACCGGGCCCGCAAGGCCCAGCTCCTGGAAGAGCCCCGTGATCTTGAACGATGCGCCCTCGACTGCGACCACCGGAGCGCCACCCACCATGCCCAGGATGGCGGTGTGCATCCGGCTCGACACGACCACGTCGAAGCTACCGAGCAGCGCAGCGTAGCGATCGTAGTCGAGCGCGCCGCCCTCGATCTTCACGCCGAGGGTCCGCCGCAGCTGTTCGTAGTACGTGAGGTCCGACGGGAACTCGTTCGACACCAGCACGACCTCGAGGCCGTGGGCCTGCAACCCGCGGATGACGTCGAGCCACTGATCACAGTAGCCGCGCGCGGTGCCTTCGGGCACGTTGATCGCGATCGCGACCGTGTTGCGACGCAGCGCACCGACCGGGCCTACGCGGCTCGCCAGCGCCAGGTCCGGCGAGACGACCACGTTGGCGAGATCGCCACCCATCGTCTTGTAGGTCTCGATGCTCTTGCTGTCGCGGAACCCGACCAGCTCGAGCTCGCGGTAGACCCGTGGGATCAGGGCGCGCAGCGTCGGGTCGTCGATGTCCATCGTGTGGTTCACGATCGCGGTCGGGCGACCGAGCTTGTGCGCGACGTGCGCTTCGACGAGGTAGTAGAACGCCGGCTCGGGAGAGCGAGGGAAGAACTCGCCGGCGGGGTTGAGCACGACGAACTGCGCTCGCTGGAACATCGCGAGCCGAGCGATGTACTCGCGCCGGTAGCGACCGGTGCGCGCCATCCATCCGCGGAGGTTGAGTCGTGCCCGGATGTCGGCGAACCGGATCGGGGTCGGGATCGTCTCGTCCAGAACGATCGTGGCTGTGGGATCCGGCGCGCCCGCGTGGCCTGGACCTGGCGCGAGGCGGGCAAGGCGTGACGTCAAGGCGTCGAACTCGCGATACGGATCGCGTGCGCCTGCGAGCTGAGGCAGCGTGTACTGCAGCAGGTGGCGCGGCCGTCGCTCGATCAGCCGGATCGCCGAGCCGGGAAACGCTTCTCGCAGCAGGCCCACCCACGCCGCCGAGAGCGCCTGGTTGCCCTTGTTGAGCGTGCGGACGCGCGTGATGAGCGCGATTTCCGGTGGGGGCTGTCGGGGTGCGGTGTCGCGCATGGGACCTTCGTTAGTGACCCAACCGAGGCCGGGCGTTCGAACATTTCCGCCGATCCCGCATCATGTTACAGCATCCCCCTTGTCGGAACCCGCGGATAGCACGGTCGATGCCCAGCACGTTGCCAGGCGAACGCGACGGGGCATCTCGTGGAATCTGCTCGGCGCGGCGTCGACCAACGCGATGCGCGTCGCCGCGATCGCGGTGCTCGGGCGCATGGTCACGTCCGAGGCGTTCGGCGTGGTTGCGGCGGCCGTGTCCGTCAACGTCATCCTCTACAGCATCCGCGACGTCGGTGTGGGGCAGGCGCTGATCCAGCGCAAGCAGCTCGAGCCTGCGCACCTGACGACCGCGTTCGCCGTATCGCTCTACCTCGGGATCGCGCTCGCGCTGGTGCTGCTCGTCACGGCGCCGCTGATCGCGCGCCTGTACCACATCCCCGAGTCCGTTGACGTGATCCGCGCGCTCGGTTCGCTGTTCGCGCTACGCGGCGTCTCGGCGACGTCGCGCATGGTCTGCCAGCGCGAGCTGCGCTTCCGCGCGATCGCCATCATCGACGCGATCTCGTTTGCCGTCGGGACGCTGGCCAGCATCGGCTTCGCGATCGCGAATTTCGGCCCATGGGCGCTGGTCATCGGCTACGTCGTCGAGGAGGCGCTGTCGACGGCGATGTACCTGTGGACGAGCCCACCGCGCTGGGCGCTCGCGATCCATCGGGCGCGCTTTCGCGAACTCATGACCTTCGGCGCGGGGCAGACCGTGGCCCAGATCGCCGGCATCCTCGCGACGTACGGCGACAACTTCGTCGTCGGCAACGTGCTGCATGCCCAGGCGCTCGGGTTCTATACGCGCGCGTACGAGTGGATCAAGTTCCCCTCGACCGTCTTCGCCAGCGTCGTGGGAAACGTGCTCTTCCCCGCGTTCTCGCGTCTCCAGGACCAGAAGGCGCAGCTCGCGATGAGTCTGCGCCGGGTCACGTTCGTCAACGCGCTCGTGCTCCTGCCCGCGAGCGCGGCGCTGATCGTGGTCGCACCAGAGGCGATCAGGGTCCTCGTCGGACCGGGATGGGACGCCGCCGTGCTTCCCTTCCGGATTCTTGCCGTGACCATGCTTTTCCGCACCAACCAGAAGCTGGGCGCACTCGTCGCTCAGGCCGCGGGAGCGGTGAATGCCGTCGCGGTCGCGTTCGTCGCCTACATGGTCCTGGTCATCGGAGGCGCCGTGATCTCGATCAACTGGGGCATCGCTGGCGTCGCGTTCACCACGTCGATCGCGATCGTGGTCGTATGCTCCTGGTGCATGTACCTCGCGATGCAGGTGTCCGAGCTACCTCTCGCTGCGGTGCTGGGTGCGCACTTACCTGGCGCCGGGCTCGCGCTGCTCGTGACCGGAGTTGCGTGGCCGCTTGCCATGTTCTTGCGTCCGGTGACCGCGTCGGCCCCCCTCATCTTCGCGCTGGTCGCGCTGGCATCGATGGTTGCGTGCGTCGCCGCCCTGGCGTGGCTCATTCATCGCGGACGCGGTGACTTCGGTTGGCTCGCGGACGAACTCCGGAATCTTCGCCGCCGCAAGTCAAAGCGGTGAACGATCGAGGAGAACGCGGCATCTCGTTCGCTTCACCACCCGCTACCCCAAGACGCCACGATTGCAATTGACTTGGCGGGAGCAAGATCCGATGGTCGAGAGAGGGCTCATGTCAACGAAATTCATTCTCGGTATGGTGGCAGCGGTCTCGGTCAGCGTCGGCGCAGCCGGCTGCATGGGCGAGTACGGCGGTGAAGAGGATGTGGGCACGCTGGAGTCGGAGGTCGCGCTCCCACCCCCAACAAACCTCCAGGTGACGGTGGTCTCGACCACCCAGATGAATCTCACCTGGGACGCCTCCGCTGGCGCAACGAAGTACGTCGTCCTGCGCGGCTTGACCCCCGGGTCCGAGACGAGCTTCACGACAGTCACGCCCAACTCCTTCAGCTACAACCACCTGCTCCCCAACACGCAGTACTGCTGGCAGGTCAAGAACATCAACGCGTCCGGGCAGGTCTCGACGGCCTCCAACGAGGTCTGCGCCTCGACCGCGACGGGCTCGACGACGGCGGCACCCGCCAACGTGGTGGCGACCGCGATCTCCTCGTCGCGCATCGTCGTGACCTGGAACGCAGTTGCCGGCGCCACGTCGTACCAGATCTGGCAGGGCCAGCCCCCGGCCGCGCCCACCTACAAGAGCGCGGTGGTCGCGCCGACCGTCTCGTTCACGTCGGCCGGGCTGGCTGCCGGCACGACCTACTCCTACGAGATCCGGGCGATCTCCCCGCTCGGCACGTCGGCGGCTTCGACCCCGCTGGCCACCGCGACCACGTTCCTCGCGGGGCTCGAGGCCTACTACAAGTTCGATGAGAAGACTGGAACCACGGCGAATGATGCCTCCGGCTTCTTGCGCACCGGGACCCTGTCCGGTGGCGCGGCCTTCGCCATGGCCGACAAGCCGCAGGTCGAGAACGATCTCTCGGTCGTCAGCCTGCCGTCGAACGTCACCGCGAAGGTCACCATCGCGAACGCGTCGGCGTTCAACCTCGCGAGCGGTGCGCCGTTCACCGTGGCGCTGTGGGTCAAGACCCCGAGCGCCGGCAGCGACTTTCACATCATCGGGATGCGCAACTCCGGATGCGGCACGCGGGGATGGGAGATCGGCCAGGACACGACCAACCAGCTGTACTTCGCCGGAGCCTCGGCGGTTCGGAGCTTCGGCAGCGCGCTGCCCGTCGGTGCGTGGACGCACGTCGCGGTTACCTCCAATGGCTCGAACCTGACGACCTACGTCAACGGCGTGAGCACGAGCACCGGCGCGTTCTCGGTGGCCAACACCCTCAAGCTGCCGGTGATCCTCGGGCACCTCGGTGACTGCGTGGGCGGCGCGGTGCTTGCCGACGAGCTGTACGTCTACAGCCGCGAGCTGAGCGCTTCGGAGATCGCGGCGATCGGCAAGCTGCCGGATCCGCCCGTGAACCTGGCGGTGACGGTGACCTCGTCGACCCGTCAGGATCTGAGCTGGACCGCTGT
This sequence comes from Deltaproteobacteria bacterium, assembly GCA_021413675.1. Taxonomy (GTDB): domain Bacteria; phylum Myxococcota_A; class Polyangia; order Haliangiales; family Haliangiaceae; genus JAIOQA01. The sequence continues at coordinate 68,047 of JAIOQA010000312.1, forward strand.
CCCGGGTGCTTCCAAGTACCTGATCTACAAGGGCACGACCTCGGGCGACGAGACATTCTTCACCAGCTCGCCATCGACCACGTCGACCTTCGCGTATGGACACCTGTTGCCCTCGACGCAGTACTCGTGGCAGGTCGCCGTCATGAAGGGCGGCCTGTACTCGAACCGCTCGAGCGAGGTGATCGCAACCACGCTGGCGGGACCGGCGGCGCCCACGAATGTCGTCGCCACTGTGCTGTCGAGTTCGCGCATCAAGCTCGACTGGACGGCGTCCGCAGGCGCTGCTCGCTACAACGTCTACCAGTCGACCGCGGGTGGTGCCTACGCGTTCGTGGGCTCCACGACGACCACGACGTTCACCGCGGCGAACCTCACCACGATGACCGCCTACTCGTACCAGCTCCAGGCGGTGGACGCGGGCAACTCACTGTCGGCGTTCTCGACCCCGGTGAGCGCCACCACGCTCTGACCGTCAGCACGCGCAACTGACTGAACGGGGGCGAGGCATCGCCCCCGTTCGTGCGTCTGGAGCCCCGTAGGCGTGGCCGAAGCGGGAGCGATCAGCTTCGCGCAGCCGTCTCGAGCACGATGCACGTGGTCGTGAACGGCCGGAGCATCCACCGCAGGCGATCGCGCTGGGCTCGCGCCACGTCGCCGTGCGGGCGCAACGCCCCCAGCAGGGTGCGGACACCCTTGCGTAGCCCGTTGCGGCCCTGGCGCCACAGCTCCTCGCCGTACGTCGAATCCGCAACGACCTCACCGTGAACCAGCGCACAGTCCGGGAACAGCGCGGCCAGCTCGGTCGGCGTCGGGCGGAAGCCGGTGTCGATCGGGTCTGCATGGTACGGGTACGACCGTGGCACCGTCACGAGCACCAAGCCGCGCGGCTCGACCAGGGACGCCATGGCGCGCGCGAACACCGCGGGCGACCTGACGTGCTCGAGCAGGTTGCTACTCAGCGCCGCCCGTGGCCGGCGAGCGCGTAGCTGAGTCTGCACCGCCGGGTCGAGCAGGTCGCCGGCGATGTCCACGCCCGGTGCCTGCTTGAGATCGGAGTGGATGATCTCGACTCCTGCAGCCCGGAGTGGAGCGAAGATCAGCGCGTCGATATGGGGCTGCCGGACTTCGCGCGTCTCTCCGGTCGATGAGCCGAGGTTCAGCAGGGGCGAGATCCGGTCGCGCGGCAACGCGGCGAGCCGCGCGGCGATCCAGCGCGCTTCGGCGGGCCTCATCGGTTCTCGTGCGCCTCCCAGCGCGCCTGGGCCTGGTCGCGCATCGCGCGGGCCAGCCGGGTGCCGACGGGACCCAGCGCGAGGAGCGCGCGCAGCGCCCAGATCTTGGGGTTCGCGCGTGCGTGCTGCGGATAGGCCGCGATACCGAAGTGGATCCCGCGGGCGGCGAGCGAGCGGTTGCCCTCGGCGACCGCGACCATGCCGCGCAACGCGATGTCGTGTTCGATGAACGCTCGAGCGAGATCGTCGCGCGTCAGCCCGGCGCGCGCGAGGACGGGGGCGGGCAGGTTGAACGTGGTGATGTACTCGTCGGTCAGGTGCTTGAGCGCCCCCGAGCGAGCCTCCTGGGGAGCCTGACCCGCGTCGTGGACGCGGTAGTCGAACAACGGGCTGTCGATCACGTAGATCGTGTCGGCGACTGCCAGCAGCTTCCAGAGAAGGTACTTGTCCGGGTTCATCAGGCGACCACCGGCGTAGCCACCGGCCGCATCGTGCAACGCCTTGGGATAGCAGGTCGTCGCGAACGGCAGCGGAGACCGGAGCATCTCCAGCGACCGTTTCAGCATCGCGGGCGCTGGCATCGATCGCACCGGAAAGCCGATCGCGCGGCTGAGCTCGGGCTCGTCCTTCGCGCCGCGCCAGAGCTTCGGGTCAGGATCCCGGCGGCCGGTCACCGTACCGTTCGCGTCGATCACCGTGGTGGCCGCGCCCCAGATCGCGCCGGCGGCGCGATCGCCGAGCGCGCGCTCGAGGCGAGCGTACGCCTCGACGGCGCCGCGACCCATGCGATCGTCGGAGGAGAGCAGCAGCAGCCGTCGGCCGCGCGCCATGGCGGCGACCCGCTCGAGGTTGCCGGCGAAGCCGACGTTGCACGCGTTGACCGAGAGGCGCAGGCGCGGATCGCCAACGCCCTCGATGACCTGGATCGAGTCGTCGGTGCTCGCGTTGTCGCAGACGACCACTTCGATGTCGGGCGGCGCCTGATCGAGGACGCTGTGGATCGTCTCGGCGATGTAGCGCGCGTAGTTGAAGTTCGGGATCATCACCGACAGCGCCGGCGCAGTGGGCTGGATCGGGGTCATGCGGTAGCTCCGAGGGTGAGCGCGCTTCTCGGCGCGGTTCGTTTGGCGATGTCCAGGTGCTTCACGGCGACGAACAACGCGAACAGGATCCAGAACGAGGTCGAGCGAAGGCCTTGGTGCGCGAACGTGTACGAGATCGTCGGTGCCAGGTAGAGCATCGAGCGCAGCCCGGCCCCGCGGACGACCCGCGTCAAGAAGCCCAGGAACAGGAACACCCCGACGATGCCGTAGCTGAAGAAGATCGTGCCCGCTGACGAGTGGACCTCGGTCGCGCCGATCATCGTGGTTGCCGCGAACCGATCGGTGCCGCCTTCACCCGCGCCAAGAAGCCAGTACTCCTTGTGCGCGAGGATTCGATCGTAACCACGCTCCTGGAAGAAGTTCATCTCGGGGAACCGGTCGGCGGATAGCCGCTGCTGGGTGCTGTCGATCGCGTCCGCGATCGGTCCGCCGATCGAGACCAGCGCGAGGAGCGCCAGGCTCGCGACGAAGATGCGCTTCGGGCTCGAGATCAGCGACAGCACGAACAGGATGCCGATGCCGACGACGGCCGCGCGCGACGCCGATATCAGCGCGAGGTACAGGCACGAGGTCAGCCCGAGGCCCGACTTGAGCGAGCCGAACCCGAGGTTGCGCTTGCCGAGCGCCAGCACCGACGCGCTGACCAACGCGTAGAACCCGAGCTGGTTGGGGTTGTTGAAGAACCCGATGCCGCGGAACGACTTGGACGGAACGATGAGCGACGCCGCGACCTGCATCAGGACCGACAGCAACACGACGTGCAGCGTGAGCCACAGGAAGCGTTCGCGGTGGCGCTCGTAGAGCACGCACACCACGAGGAACACGAGCGTGTTGTAGACGTAGTAGACCGGGAACAGGAGGAAGGTCTCCTTGCCGAACAACCCGAAGTTGCCGAGCATCAAGGCCCAGCCCCAGTCGACGGTCAGCACCCAGCCCGTGAACAGCATCAGGGCCCGGAGCGTGCGCGCGGAGTGCGTGTTCAGCCGTCCGCGCCACCCCATCAGCGTGAACACCGCGAGCGGGATGAGCAGGGCGTCACCGGGCTGCGGCAGGCCCGAGGGGAAGATGTAGAACGGGATCGCCAGGACGAACATCGCCCACAGGAACAGCGACGGATGACGCATCAACCGCAGCGCCTGCTGCACGACGCTGGCGGCGGGCGGCCGCGGCGCGGCGAACGCAGGCATGGGTACCGGGGCAGGCACGGACAGACTTAGATACCGTCGGCGCGGCTGGCGTTCGAGTGGAAAGCGCGCGTCATGGATTTCGGCTACTTGCCCCGCGATCGGCCCAGCGCCCAAAGAGCCGCTGCCCCGGCAGCTCGACGAAGCGGTACGTCAGGCTCGACAGGAGGACGATCGCGCCCAGGTAGCCGACGGTGATCGCGGCGGTGACGGGCGCCGACCCGACGATCGACGCGACGCCCTCCACCCGACCGAACAGGTGCAGGCCGTGCTTGGCCCCGAGCATTGCGGCCGTGAGGATCGTCAGCGCGATCAGCACATGGACCATGTAGATCGAGTACGACCACGCGCCCAGGCGCTGCGGCCAGGGGCGCTTGAGCGCGCGCGACAGCACGCCGTCTTCGGAGGCGAACACCCACACCGCAAGCGCGAAGCACGGGGTGACCAGCAGCGCTGGTGCGGACGTCGGCAGCAGCGTGACCGCAGCGAGCACGGCCGCGAGGACGCCAACCTCGCCCAGGCTCCCGAGACGAGGTGCGCGCCACTCCCAGGCGCGCCGCACCAGGACGCCGGCCATGAATCCGTAGATGCAGCGCGCAAGCGCGTAGTCGAAGGTCGACTGCATGCCGGACGGTGCGACCGCGAGGACCAGGACCGCGCCCGCCGCGAGCAAGACCGTCGCGGCGGCGTCGATCCAGCGCGCGGGGACCAACGCGCACATCGCCGCGAACACGACGTATGCGAACGCCTCGGTGCTGATCGACCAGGAGGGCGTGTTCCAGGTGGTGCGATCGAAGATGCCCCAGCCCTGGATCAGGAGGAGGTTGGCGGGGATCGCCTGCAGGGTATTGCGGTCGGTGAACGCTTCGTGGCCGATCGAGATGCCGGCCTTCGCCGCCCCCGCGATGAGTACTTCGACGCCGATCAGCGCGAGCAGCATCGTCACGTGCAGCGGCCACAGCCGACCGAGGCGGCGCACGAGGAACGACCGCGCGACCTGGTGGTCGTTCGCGATGCGCTCGCGGTACGCGTGCGCGATGACGAACCCCGAGAGCACGAAGAAGAAGTCCACGAACCGGTAGGCGTGGTGGATGAACTCGTTCTGGTGCAGGACGCTATCGGTGTTCAGGTGCTCGACCGCGACCAGCAGCGCGCAGATTCCGCGCCATGCGTCGAGCGCTTCGAACCGATGCGTCTTGGCCACGGCGCGCGACTGTAGACGCGGGGGCGGAGCGCCGCAACCGGATGCCAGCTGGATGTGCGCGGCGGCATTGGGGCACTCAGCTCGGAGTCTCGTCGAGCGCAGCGACGTGCTCGACAAGCTCGTCTACGCCGCGACCAACCCGGTCAAGGACCGGCTCGTCGAGAAGGCCCACCACACTGGCCGGGCATGAACGGGCTGTCCGCGCTCCTGAACCGCCGAACGCTCGCTTCCCGCGCCCGCGTCACTTCTTCCGCGACCTCGGCCCCATGCCACCCGAGGTGACCCTCGAGTTCGTCATCCCGCCCGAGCTGGGCGACGCCGACGAGGTGCGCCAGATCTTGCGCGAACGCGTCGCGTTCGTCGAGGAGGACCTCGCTGCCACGCGAGCGCGCACCGGCGTACCGATCCTCGGGCGCCGGGCGATCTTGCGCCAGCCTTGGTGGGCGCAGCCCTCGAGTCACGAGCCCCGTCGCGGCCTGCGCCCGCGCGTCGCGGCGCGCAGCTTCTGGCCGCGCCTCGAGGCGCTCCTGCGCAACCGCGACTTCGTGTCGCGCTACGGCGAAGCCCGTGCGCACTGGCTCGCCGGTCTAGCCGCCGTCTTTCCAAGCGGCACGTACTGGCTGCGCCGATTCGCCAACGTCCCGATCACCCAACCCATCGCGAACTGACGCCACCATGCACCGCCCTTGGCGCGAGCCATCGGTTCGCGCCGTCGCGGCGTGGCCAATCGTCTCGCCGGCCCCTTCGCGGGTCGTCCGCAGCAGCCGATGTCGCCGCCGAATGCGGCGCCGGGACGTCACCCGGCGCCGCTTCCAACAACCAACCCCGGTCCGGACCTCGCTCCGGCCGCATCGTCGAGCGCCGGCAACACCTCGCGCAAGACCTGCGCCAGCCGCACCGACAGCGGCGCGGCTGTCTCGGCATCACGTCGCCGGCCAACGTCCAGTAGCGCAGCGAACTCAGCTCCCGCGCCCTGCTCGACGCAGAACGCGGCTGCCGTCAGCCCGCTCGCTCGCCACGCCGGGACTCGCTTTCTCCACACTGCTGCATGTGTCATCGACGCCATCCAGGGCGCCCCGCGGCGCTTCGGAAGGACGCCGCTCATGCAGCGGATACCGTTGATCTACCCTGGGACCATGTCCGCACATCTGCCTGATGCAGCTATGATGCCAATGGCTTTCTCCATGTGAACGCGGGTAACGGCGGGGACGACCACCAGATTGCGTTCCAGGAACATAGCGCCCCTTGAGAACTCCTCCTCGATATCCTGCGCAAGGCGTGTGGGATCGTAGAATGTGATCGTATACCGTTGTTGATTGACGATCGCGACTACATTGGGGAACCATCCCTTTGCTTCAACTTCCCACGCGTAGTCATCGAAACCCTCTGGGAACTCGACATGTATTGTCACAGGCATAATATCCCCTTGCACGCGGCAGTGAAGTCGGCCGGAGTGAGGTTTGCGTCAGGCTTCGGCATGATCTCGAAATGCTTCGGATCGCTGGACCGCTGTCTGATGCAGACTGCGTCAGGAATGCTCGCTTGGTCCACCTCATAGGGAACCATCCCCTTTTGCATGACGCTTTGAGGGTTATCGAACACGGAGACACCGTGCGTGGGTTTCACGAGGCCGGTCGCATTGTCGACTTTGAAATCACTTGCCCTCGGTGAAAACTGCGGTGCTTCTCCGGGCTTGGCGCCGCGCCAGTACCGCTTTCCGCCACCCGCTCCTCCCACCTCCGGTATTCCTCCCCCCTCCAGTATTCCGAGGAGCGCCATCGGCCCCCCATAGCGGACAAGATCGCGGACAGTAAGGCTATTCAACGTGCCGACAGGGTCCGACAGGATCTGCGCTTCAAAATTGCAGGCTTGCCCAATCTGGTGGACGGCTTTTGTCGCGAGCTTGACCCCGACCCGATCATAATTGCCCGCCTGGAGGTCGAGCGCCATGAGGAATGCGTCGGGGACTTGATCGATTAGATCCTGCCCCGCATCAGCAAGTCCCTCGAGAGCCTCGCCGAGCGTGTCATGCGAATCCGGATTGAGCGCGGGGACGACGGGTTGCGCGCCGGTAAAAAACGAGATGATATCGAGCAGGTCCCGCCCGTCTGGATCCAAGTACTTCAGCGGATTGTTCAGCGAGTACGTATACAGGCCCATTCGCCGTGGCTCCGAATAGGCGAGGTCCGGCACGAAGCGGTAGCGCGGATCAGCCTGCGTCCAGCTGAGCGTCATCGGGTCGTAGTAACGAGCGCCGAAGTAGGACAGGCCAGTCAGCTTGTCGCGCGCCTTGCCCTCGTAGGTGCGATCGAACGCAGCTGCATCCGGGCCAGCGGCGTAGAGGATCTCGCCGTAGGGACCGTAACCGTAGCGCGCGCGCAACACGTTCGATGCATCGGTGGTAACGAGCAGGCTGCCGAGCACGCCGTGGTAAAGCCGCTGGACGGTCCCAGCGTTGTGGTCGACGATGCGCGCTACGGGGTATGCGCCAAGGACTACATCGGTCGTGGTCGTGCGACCGCCCGCAGTGTCGGTCGTGATCTCGGTCGTGCCAAACCGGTTCACGAGGTGAGCCGGTGTGGCATCTCGCGCCGGACGGTATGTCAGGATTCGCTGCCCGGTCTGATCGTAGTAGTAGACCTCTCGTTCGCCGGTCGTGGTGTTGATCGCCTCGCGCTGGGCGTCCTCGCCATCGTACGTGAACGACATCGTGATGCCGTCCTTGGTGCGCTGCGTGAGGTTGCCACTCGCGTCGTAGGACATCGCGGCGAAAACGGCGCCTCCTGACGCGAGGAGCCGGAGGGGCGCCGCTGGATCGGCGAGCGCACCAGTGCTGTCAAAGTCATAGGTGACGTTGCGTGGCACCACCTGCGCACCGGCAAGCGTCGACTGGATGTTCGCGGCCTTCACGCTCCCCGCGGGCGAGTACTGGAACGTGGCCTGATAGTCAGTCGTGCCAGGCACCGTCGCCGAGGCAAGTTGCTGGAACTCGTCGTACGTGTAGACGAGTTGCCGGTTCGTCGCCAGGTCGGTCACGCTTTTGACGTTGCCATCCTGCGTGAAGACAAGCGATTCACCTCCAAGCGTCGTGGTCGCACCGCCGACTGACGCGAGCCCACTGATCTGGTGCGAGATGACACGACCGGCGGCGTCGTACGTGAACGCCTGCTCGACGGCGCCGGGCGACGTGGAGTACCGCGTCGTCACGAGACCTGCTTTGTTGCGGGTGAGGACGGCGAGTGGCTGCCAGGTCCCTGCTGCGGTCAGAACCTCCGCCGATGCCAGTCGACCCAGCGCGTCGTACGTGTAGCGCGTCTTCGTCGGCGCTGTCGGGTCGTCGGGGTGAACGACCAGCACGGGCTGACCGGCGACGTTGTAGGTGGTGCTGGTCGTGGCGTTCGAGGACATCGCCACGCCATCGGGCGCCACGCTCAGGTTCCGCGCCTCGCTCGCCACGAAACCCTCGATCGTATAGTCATACGTGGTCGTGCCCGCGCCGGTGACGACGCTGGTGAGTCGGCCGGTGCCGAAGGCACGCCCCGCTTCGCCGTAGTTGTACATCGTCGCGACGAGACCATATCGCGCAACGTTGCTGGCCTGGTCTCGGATAGCAGGCGTCGACACCCGCAGTCGTCCGAGAACGTCATAGCTCCAGAACGACGTGTAATGGCCATCGTCTGGGGCGACGCCCATGGGCGTCGGGTGATGCGCGGCGATGCGGTTCCCGTCCTCGTCGTAGTCGTACGAGAGCGCGCGACTGTTGCGAGAGACGGAAGACCGCAGTCCGGCCAGGTTGTAGCCGATGTCCGTGGGGACACCATCGGCATCGACGATATGCGTCATGCGGTCCAGCGCATCGTACGCGTACGTCGTCGTGGCCGGATGGGTCGTTCCTTCGATCACCTTCACGAGGCGGCCGAAGCTGTCGTTCTGGAGCACCTTCTTGCTCGGCACGCTGCCGTCGCTCGGCACCTCGGTGATGGTCGTGACGAGGCCCTGGTAGGTCTGGAAGCGCGGAGCCGCGCCCGGGCTGTCCATGCGGATCACCCGGTGCAAGGTGTCAAATCGGGTCGAGTAGATCTGCGACTCTGGGGACACTCCGAGCGGGTTTGGTAGGTAGACGGTAGCCAGGTTGCCGGCAAGGTCGTAGCGCCAGAACGTGCGGGTCTGGGCGGTTGGGCTCGTGAAGGCGTCTTCCTCGAGTACGCGTCCGGCGCCATCGTAGAACCGTCGCACGTACTTACCCAGTGGGGCGCTTTCGTCGATCGTCGTGAACTCTTGAACTGTGTGCTGGAGCCCCGGCTTATCGGAGTACTTGACGGACTTCGTGACCAAATCGACGAGTCCTGATCCGGAGACCTTGCTGCGCGACACCTGGAGCACCCGTCCAAATCCATCGTACTTGGTACGGGTCCACGGCGTGAGACTCCCTTGTGCCGGTGCACGCTCTTCGGTTGCCAGACCCAGGCCAATGTCCCACGTGTGGCCCGTATGAAGGTGCGTCTCGTCTTCTTCGTCGATCGGATACAGCCCGTTGTCGTCGTAGGTGAGCACCTTGGCAGGTCCACCAATGACGAACTGGGTCGGACGAGTTGCCGACTTGATATTGAAGTACGGGTCGTAGGTCCATCGGGCGATCGAGAACTCACCCGGATTTCGCTGCTTACGCGTGCTTACGGGGAGGCCGTGGTCACCCGCATCATATGTCGTCGCGCTGCTGGCGAGGAGTCGGCCACCGGTGAACGTGCCATCGGTCGTCGCCTCGGTCGAGTCCTGTCCGATGACGAGTGTCATGTACTTGCCAGCCTCGTAGCGGAATCCGTACATCGTGGAATCGAGCCGGTCACCGCGGGTGGTGGTCGACGTCGATGTCGACCGTTGCTGAGCGGTCGGCACCCACGCAAGGATCGGCGGAGGCAGCGGCGCCCCATCCCCGCTGGCAGGCAAGTCGTTGCCGTCGCAGGTGATCGTCTGGCAGCTCGAGCTCGGAGTGTCGACGGAGGCCGGCATCTCGGGCGCGGTTTCGTTGCCCGCGAGTGTGCTCGCGGTCGCAGACGACTCCTTGAGCGAGCTCCACGTGGTGGTGGTGCGCGCGGACGGCGCCAGTAGACAGTCGTTCTCGGCAGTCACCGCCGCGGAAGGAGTGCATGTGTAGCTGCGGGTCTCGACGAGCTGGACGGCACGTACTGAGCCGTTGAAGGTGGATCTCACCGCGTACGAGGAGTCAACCATCGAAATTAGCTTCGATTGATCGTAGGCAAGCTGCCGGACCTGTCGCCCTAGTTTGTCCAACGTGAAGTCGAAGCGCCGCACATTCGTCGCGAAGACGCCGGGCTGGACCTCGGGCGACAGGACTCGCATCTCTTCGAACCCCCGGAAGCCCGGGCGCCCAAAGTCGTCCTGGTTGGTGACAGGATTCTTGTAGAGGTACTTCGTGCTGGCGGTCCCGCTGACCCCGTCGGTGACGACGTCCACCTGCTTGACGACCAGCAACGGTGACGCAACCCGGTGTGCGGTGTCGGTACGGGTGACGACTGCGCTGTCGCGCACCGACGCGTACGCGAAGCTCGTGACCTGGCCGAGACCGTTGTCGACCTTGGTGAGCAGACGATACGGAAGCCGCTGCGCGCGACGCCCTTCGGCGATTTGTGAGCAGTCGAAGTCGGGGTACGTGCACGCCGTCAGGCCCGGCGTTACCACCTGCGTCTCGGGAAGCCCGTCGCCATCGTCGTCTCGGACGTCGGTGGTGGTATTCCAGATCATGTTGGGCAGGTGTGCGGTGATCGACAACAGTGAGTGGTACCAGTTCTCCTTTGCCGTGGCCGAGAGCTTCGTGGGGATGAGCTTGTCTCCCATGTTGACAAGCACCCAAACGTCGCCGGGCGTCAATGGAGTACGCTGACCGGGAACGACTCCGTCGCGGGATCCGCCCGACGCGGGGAGCGGCATCGACGCGATGTCCTCCAAGCCGTCACCGTCGATGTCCACCAGTCGTCGCGTAGCAACGGTGTACCCTTCGTCCAGGTCACCCTTCTCATTGCTGAGGAACGGGACCGTTACCGTGCGTGAAATCGATTCCGCGAATGGTGCGTCACTGGGGAGCGCCGCCCGGTCCGGCACGTCCAAGGAAGTGGCGGTTGGATCGAAGCCATTGCCCGTGTTGAAGTACACGACGGCGCCCGGCAGGTTCCTTCCAGGGTTCGTGGGGCTGATGACGAGATCGGGGAGGCCATCCCCATTCACGTCGTGGAGGGTCGAGGTCGACTCAGTGACCATGTGCTCGTTTCTGAGCTGATGGTCACCATCGTTGTAGCTGGTCGTCGATCCAGTGTAGATCCTCGCGTGAGCGGCGTCCTGATACGGGCGGCTGTCGCGAGCGTTGATGCCGGATCGCCCCAGGGCTGGCGGGGTGGTCCAGGAGTAGGCCCCTCCGCTGGGCTTGCCTTCGAAGCTGCCAGCGAGGGTGCCTCTCCAGACCGAAAAGTTCCTGGTCACATCGACATGGTCAAAGTCCCACGGCCCATCTCCGAAGACCGGATACTGCCAGATCGCGTCGAGGTGCCCATCTCCGTCGATGTCGGAGAACGCGGTCCAGGTCGACGCGTTGGCCAGTGGACCGGAGTCAGCCCGCGACGCGTAGGCGACCGCTTCCATCGGAATGGGAGAATAGACGATCGTCGGGGCGCAGGCGTAGCTCACGCCACTTGGCGTCGAACATCCGTCGGCCGCTCCTGTGCCGAGATTCTGGTAGACGCGCAGCACGTAGTAGCCGCAGTGCATGTCGGGGATCATCGCGTTCGTCGAGGCTTGGTGGCTGCCTCCGTCCCCATTGGGATTTCCGACGTACTTGGATCCCCCCGCGCCACCCCAGAACTCCGGCGTCATCGGAGTGTCAAGGCCGCTGTTCGAGCGGTCGGGATCGTCTGAGGGGACTGGAGACGAAGAGGACCCAGGCATCGCCACGCACGGACACCCCTGGCGCAGGCCGATGTCACAGGTGCTGGTGTCGATCACTGTGTCATCTGGGCACACTCCATCCGTGGTGGACATCGTGGGCCCGCCAGTGCCCGTGTCGACTAGAGGGGTGAGTGTCGTCGGATGATAGTCCGGGTCCGCTACCCAGGTCGGACGACCCAGCGGCATTGTTTGCGAATTGTCGACAATGCAACCTTCAGGATTGCCCCACTCATGGCACGGCGGCGGTGGGAGTGCCGAACAGGCTGGGTACGCGGTTGGTCCAACGTTGGCGGTTGGGACATTGATGCTGGTGTCATTCTTTGGGTCGTAGCCATCGGCGTTGTAGGAAAGCTGCGTCACCAGATCCGGAAGCCCGTCTCCGGTAACGTCGATCATGCGGAAGTTGTTGATCTGGCGCGAGCCTTCCGTCGCCTGCGGAACGTTCGTCAACTTGCCGCGATGGACGACCTGCATGGTCGACGCGCAGGTCTCGCGCTTGTACAATGGCACGTTGACGCCAACAGCCGGCTGGGCGGCGTTGCCGGCCCAGGGAAAGCTCGCTCCGGGAATGCTCGAGCCGGGGCCACAGCCCGGCCCGTAGCCATCGCCGACGTCGTCGAGAATCCCATCGCCGTCTACGTCTGCGGTCGCGACCTGGGTCGTGGGAAATCCGTTGGTATCGACGTTGTGAGTGCTGGTGCCCGAGGCGAAGATCCGCCCGTTCGTGGAGCCCGTGCTCTCGAACACGTAGTCCATGGGCCCGTACTCCATGGTCACGGGCGGGAGCTCGACAAGAGTCCCGGCTTCATTCCAGGCGCTGCGCTTCACGGAGGTCAGGACGCGGAGCGGTGCATGCGGCTGTCCGCAGGCTGCCTTTGACGCATCGTACGTGAGGTCGAGCTTCGTCCGGTTGACCCACGTCGGGCCGTTCTTGACGTAGCCGCGGATCGCGTTGAGCTTGGATGCGCCCTCGTAGACTCGGATGCCGGTGCGGAAGGAGAATTGCGCACCAACAGGGACGTTACTGCCGGTGCAGTATTCGAGATCGGGCGCGTAGTCGAAGGTCACCATGGCATGGTGGGTCGAGCCTGGGACGTTGACGTTTCGTCCGTAGCTGATCATCTTGATCCGGCGGTCAATGGCTCTCGCCCCACCCGCGTGGGGCTCGTCATGCGCGAAACCGAACACGGTCTCGTAGTCGTAGACGACCTCGTTGCCGTGCGCATCGACGGTGCGGCTCAGCATCCAGCGGCCTTGGCCCCCGAAGATGCCGTCCAGTTCGAGTCGCTGGTCGCGGGAGTTGGGGGTCGAGCCGTACTCGGTGATGCTCCCGTCGAGGTGTCGGACGCGCCAGAACCCTTCCTCCGTGCCGTCGGCAACGTGCTCGAAGCGTGAGTAGCTGGTGTCACCGTGGAGACGGTACGTGGTAACGTTGGCAAACCGCTGCGGCTCGGATACGGGGATCAGCCGCTCGCCGCCGATGGCGTAGCCGATGCCGCCGGCCCATCCGCGCGACGTGTCCACCGTGATCTCGCCTAGCGGCAGCGACCATCCCGCGGCGATGCCACCGCGCAGCGGCGCTCGCGAGCCATAGACGAGCGCCAGGTTCGGCGCGGCCCCGTTGCGACCCGGAGGGGCGACGATTGGGATCCGGTAGCTCGCTTCGCCCGAGTTCGAGACGAGGTCGTTTTCGGCGCCCGCCTTGGGTGCCGTTGACTCGTTCGCCGGGGGCGGCGCGGCCACTGAGGTGATGGACGCAGGAGCGGAGAACGCGGATGTTGCCCATACCGCCAGCAGGCCGAGCGCCGCCGACTTCTTTAGCAGGGAGTTTCTCATGGTCATTCTCCGAGGCAAGCGGTGGCTTGTTGGAACGAAGACGCGGCGCGGACGCAGCGTCCGACGCCGTCGTTGTGACAGCGCGAGAGCACCGGCTCCGCCGCCACGCGACGGGTCTGGCGTGCGTGCTCTTCGGCGGCCCCAGGCTCTCGCGCCAGGACGGGGTCTTCACGAAGCGCGACCACCCGCAGTTGCTCGTAGTGCTGCGCGGCTTCCGCGCAGACCTGCTCCGGCGATTCGCTGGCGGTGTCTTCCGCCGAGGCGCCGCAACCAGCGACGCCGCCGAGCAAGAGCACGCCGGGCAACACGCCTCGAGCCAATCGAAGTATTGCTCGCGCTACGCGAACTCGGGGACGCTCCTTGGGAGAGATCGTCGGGGTTGATCCAGCGGGTTCTGGCGGGCCTTCGACTCGCCCTTGACGGTGGTTCGACATCACCCGCGTCTCTCGTCCGCCGCTAACGGCGGTTGCGCGGAAAACGTCGCGAGCGCGGCTCAGAAGCGTGAGATCATGCTGTGCGCACGACGATCACGCTGTGAGAGCGAGCCGATGCAGCGGGTTCGCTCGCACCAGGCGCCCTGCAATATCAACGGCGCAGGGGGCGGGCAGGGGTGCCGACGGCGACGACGCCGGGCGGCAGGTCGGCGATCACGGTGCCGCCGGCCCCGACGGTGGTCCAGGCGCCGACCTGCGACCCCGGGATCGCGGCCGCGCCGATGCCGAGGAACACGCCCTCGCCGAGGGTGACGTTGCCGGCGAGGCGCGCGCCGGGCGCGACGTGGACGAAGTCACCGATCGTGCCGTCGTGATCGATCGACGCGCCGGTGTTCACGATCGCGTGGGCGCCGACGACCGTATCGGGCTGCAGCACGACGCCGGCGAACACCACGGTGCCCGCGCCGAGGCGCACGGTGTGATGGACGATCGCGCTCGGGTGAACCAGGGTCGCGAAGCGGCAGCGGGCGGTGGCGGCGAGCTTCTGGCGGACCCGGTTGGCGCCGATCGCGAGCACGGCGTGTTGCCCGGGATCGGCGAGGATGGGCGCGCTGGGGCCGGTGACCTCGACGCCCAGGATGCGCTGGCCGTGGCGCGCGGGATCGTCGTCGACGATCGTGCGGACCGCGAAGCCCATGGCCTGCGCGGTCGCGATCACGACCTTGGCGTGGCCTCCGCTACCGACGATGACCACGCCGTCCATGGCCCGCACAATAGCCGTCCGCGGGTGGCCAGACAACGTTGCCCTGGTGCGGCGCTGGGCCGCAAGATGGGGGCGTGCGCGTGTACGTGATCGGAGGCTGGGCGCCGTCGCTGATCCAGTTTCGCGGCTCGCTCTTGGCCGCGATGGTGGCGCGCGGTCACGAGGTGATCGCGACCGCGGCCGGCGGTGATGCGCCGACCCGCGCGGCGCTGTCGGCGATGGGCGTGGCGTTCGAGGAGCTGCGGATCGAGCGGGCGGGGCTCGATCCGCGCGCGGACGCGGCGACGACCGCGGCGCTGGTGCGGCGGATGCGCGCGCTCAAGCCCGATGTGGTGATCGGCTACACGGTGAAGCCGGTGGTCTGGGGCGGCATCGCGGGCCGGCTCGCCGGCGTGCCGCGGCGGTTCGCGCTGATCACCGGCTTCGGCTACGCGTTCCAGGGCCAGGATCAACTCAAGCGGCGCGCGCTGGCGATGGGCGTGCGCGCGCTGTACCGCGAGGGCCTGCGCGGCTGCGACGCGGTGTTCTTCCAGAACCCCGACGATCGGGCCGAGTTCGAGCGCATGAAGCTGCTGCCGCGCAGCGCCAAGGTCGAGGTCGTGCGCGGCTCGGGCGTCGATCTCGATCACTACGAGCGCGCGCACCTGCCGGGCGGCCCGCCGGTGTTCATGTACATCGGGCGGCTGGTGATCGAGAAGGGCATCCTCGATTACGTCGAGGCTGCGAAGCGCGTGCGCGCGCGTCACCCCGAGGCGCGGTTCCTCGTCGTGGGCGGGCTCGATCCGAACCCGGCGAGCGCGACCCCGGAGCAGGTCGAGCGCTGGGTGCTCGAGGGCGCGATCGAGTGGCTCGGCGAGCTCGCGGATGTCCGCCCGGCGCTGGGGCGCGCGTCGGTGCTGGTGCTGCCGAGCTATCGCGAGGGCACGCCGCGCGCGGTGCTCGAGGCGATGAGCATGGGCCGCGCGGTGATCACGACCGACGTGCCGGGCTGTCGCGAGACGATCGTCGACGGCGCCTAGGGCCTGCTGGTGCCGGTGCGCGATCCGGAGGCGCTGGCGAACGCGTGCAAGCAGCTGTTCACCGATCGGGCGCGGATCGCCGCGATGGGCGCGCTCGGTCGCAAGCGAGTCGAGGCGCTCTACGACGCGCGCAAGGTGGCCGACCACATGCTGGAGGTGATGGGCCTATGACGATCGAGGCAGGGCTCGGCGTGTTCGAGGTGCAGGGCGATGGCGAGGCGGTGGCCCAGCGGGCCGCGGCGCTGATCATCGCGACCGCGCGGGCGCGGCCGCCGGTGGGGCTGTTGCTCGCCGGCGGCTCGACGGCGAAGCGCGCGTGCGAGGTGGTCGCGGCGAGCGCAGATGCGGCGGACTTCGCGGGCGTGCACGTCTGGCCGGTCGACGATCGCGCGATCGCGCTCGCGGATCCGGGCTCGAACGGCGGGATGATCCTGCGGCTGTGGGCCGGGCTGGGCTACGCGAGCGCCGATCCGCGCTTCCACGCGGTCGTCGAGGGTGACGTGGCCGCGCAGGTCGCCGCGCTCGAGGCGGCGCTGCGCGCGCTGGGCGGCGTTGCGCCGCGGCCCGACCTGACGCTGCTCGGCGTCGGCGGCGATGGCCACGTCGGCGGGCTGACGCCGGGCTCGGCGATGCTCGAGGCGGCGGGGCTGTTCGCGTGCCCGACCGGGCCACGGATCAGCGCGACCCGCGGGTTGATCACCGCGAGCAAGCAGCTGGTGATCGCGCTGGCGGGCGCGGCCAAGGCCGACATCCTGGCGCAGATGATGGCGAATTCTGCGGGGTTCCCGGCGAGCGCGATCGCGCGCGAGACCGTGGCGGCGGGCGGCGCGGTGACCTGGATCGCGGATCGGGCGGCGGCTGCGACGCTCCCGACCTGATCGCCGAGACGCGCGATTCTTCGCGATCGCGCGCAACCGCGGCGCGCGGCGGTCGAGACGCTGCCTTGTCGGCCCACCGTTCGGTGCCGGCGTGCCGCGGAGGACCTGTGCTCGCATTCAATGATGACCCGCTCGCGATGTCGTGGAGACTGCCGACCTTCGGGCACAGCCCCGCCGGGCCGGCGGGTTGGTCCGAGCCCGCGATGGACCGGGTCGAGCTCGACCCTCAGGATTCGTTCGATCCCGGGACCGCGGCGTCGACGCCCGAGACCCGCGCGGCGCAGGTCGCGCTGTTCGCGCACCTCGCGGACGGCGAGGTCGGCAGCCTCGCCAACGATGTCGGTCGCGGCAGTGGCGACGACCCTGATCATCTGTCGGCGTATCGCGGCGCGGCGCCCGACGCGGCGGATCGCGCTGCGGTGGCGGCGATGATGGCGAACGATGGCGACGATCTGGCGGCGTATCGCGGCGCGGCGCCAGCGGCGGCCGATCGCGCCGCGGTGGCGGCGATGATGGCCGAGGACGAGGGCCCCAGCGATGCCGAGGTCGCGCGCAGGGCCGACGAGATGGCCGCGGCGCGGCCGGATCTGGCGCGGTTCCGGGGCCGGCCGCCGGGAGACCAGGCCGCGGTCGCGGCGATGATGGAGTAGCCCGTACGCGATCAGTTCGCGCCGGCGGACGAGCCCATGAACTCCGCCATCGTCGCCTCGCCGGGCGCGGAGATCCCGTCCTTGCGAAGCACGGCGGTGATCGTGCGCAGCAAGATCGCGAGGTCGAGCGCGAGGCTCCAGTGGTCGACGTACCAGACGTCGAGGGCGAGGCGCTCGTTCCACTCGACGGCGTTGCGGCCGTGGATCTGCGCCCAGCCGGTGAGCCCGGGCCGGACCTCGTGGCGGCGCGCCTGCTCGCGCGAGTAGCGCCCGAGGTACTGCATGAGCAGCGGCCGCGGACCGACCAGGCTCATGTCGCCGCGCAGCACGTTCCACAGCTCGGGTAGCTCGTCGAGGCTCGACGCGCGGAGCCAGCGCCCGAACGGCGTGAGCCGCTCGTGATCGGGCAGCGGCCTGCCGTCGCGATCGGTCGCGTCGCGCATCGTGCGGAACTTCACCAGCCGGAACGGCGCGCCGTCCTTGCCCGGGCGGACCTGACGGAACAGCACCGGGCGGCCGAGGTTGGCGGCGATCGCCACGCCGACGCCGGCCATGATCGGCGCGGCGACGACCAGGCCGACCCCGGCCCCGATCACGTCGAGCGCGCGCTTGAGCAGCTTGCCGCGCATCGCATCACCCGCGATCGCGCTGGTACCAGTCCCAGAACGCGGCGAGGCCGGTCGGGAAGTCGACCGTCGGCCGGTAGTCGAGATCGCGCTGCGCGCGGGTGATGTCGGCGTAGGTCACCGGGACATCGCCGGGCTGCTCGGGCTGACGATCGAGGATCGCGCGCTTGCCGACGACACGCTCGCAGTGGCCGAGCATCTCGGCGAGGGACACGGTCTGGGTGTTGCCGAGATTGTAGATGTTGAACGCGCCCGGCTCGACACGCTCGCACGCGCTCGCGACGCCCTGCGCGATGTCGCCGACGAACGTGTAGTCGCGGCGACTCGAGCCATCGCCGTAGACCGCGATCGGTCGCTCGTGAGCGATCCCGTCGACGAACTTGTAGACCGCCATGTCCGGCCGGCCGCGCGGGCCGTAGGCGGTGAAGAACCTCAGCGAGCTGATCCCGATACCGAACAGATCGCGGTAGCTCGAGCACAGCAGCTCGCCAGCGCGCTTGGTCGCCGCATACGGTGACGCCGGGTGCAGGCACGGGTCGTCCTCGCGGAACGCCGCGACCGCGGCGGGCGCGGTGCCGAGCTTCGCGCCGTACACCGATGACGACGATGCGAACACCAGGCGCTTGTGGCCGCCCGCGCGCACCGCCTCCAGGATGTTGGTGGTGCCGTGCAGGTTGGTGCGGACGTACTTCTGCGGCTCGGCGATCGACGGGCGCACGCCCGCGAGCGCGGCGAGGTGGCAGACCACGTCGACGTCGGCGCACGCAGTGCGCATCGCGTCGGCGTCGCAGATGTCCGCCTCGATCAGCGCGAAGCGGTCGCCGAGCGTCGCCGCCAGGTGGTGTGCGTTGCGGCGCTTGACCTCGGCCGGGTACAGGTACCCGTCGAACGCGTCGACGCCGACGACCCGGTGGCCGCGCGCGACCAGCGCCTCGGTCGTGTGCGAGCCGATGAAGCCGGCGGCGCCGGTCACGAGGACGCGCAGGCTCATCGCGGATCGCCTGACGTGCAGCCGCGAGGACAGGGGAGGGCCGACATGATGGCGGAGATTCCGCGAATCTCCTGGTGGATGCAAGCCGGCGTATCGGAGCTCATCGAACGTCCCGTGCCAGCTTGCGCTCGAGCGCCGCGCGATCGCGGTTGCCCATCTTCTCGGCGACGGTGGCCATGCGAATGTGGACGGCGCGGCGCATCTCGAGGTTGACGACCTTGCTGCCCATCATCTGCTGCAGGCAAGCCTCTGCGTCGATCCACGCTTCGCGTCGGATCCGCAGGTCGCAGAGCAAGAGCCACCCGGCAGCGACGTCACCGGGGGGGCCGCTCATCGTCGGGACCTTGCCGAGGGTCTGTTCGGCGGCGTCGAACTGTTCGCGCTTGATCAACACCCGCCCTAGCCGGACGGTGAGGGTGACCGTGGGCGCGGTGGCGATCTGGCGACGGATCGCGTCCTCGGCCGTGGCCAGATCACCCTGCGCGAGCGCGGCCTGCTCGAGTAGCTCGAGCACGTCGGGGTCAACGCCGTGGGCGGCGAGCGTCCGCTGCAGGTACGCCAGCGCGACGTCCGTGCGTTTCCATGCGATCAGCGCGCGCGCGAGCCCCTCGGTGTTCGGATAGTCCGCCGGCAGCGCGCCGACCGCGTCGGCGGTCACCGGGAACCACTTCAGGATCTCGCCCAGCAGGCTCGTCGGATCGCCGGCGACACGGAGCGCGGTGCGAAATTCGAGGCGCGCCTGCTGCGCGTGGCCGGTCGACGCCAGGATCTGTCCGGCGAGCCGGTGGAGGCCGCCGTGGTTTGGATGCAGCACCAGCGCACGGTTCAGGTACTGCATGGTGGCGCGGCGGTGGGCCTCGACCTCCTCGACTGGACGGTGGTCCTTGGCGGCATCATGTGCAGCGATGCGCTCGACCATCGCGGCGCGGGCCGCGGCGTAGTAGTCGAGCGGGTGGCGGCGCATCGCCGCGTGCAGGTCGTCGAGCGAGGGGTCGGTCTGAGCGGCGAGTTCGTCGTGGTCGTCGGCGAGCGTCCGGCCCCACGGCGGCACGACGACCGCGACACCGAGCACGATGCCTAGCAGGAGCGCGGCGCGCGCCACGCGCGCCCAGCGCAGTCGGCGCCCTGTAAACTCGCGCAGCGGCACGTAGGTCAAGGTCGCCGTGACCGCGATCACCGGCAACATCAAGCCGAGCAGTTCCAGGCCGAAGTCGACCGTGGCCTGCGCCGCGACGGCGACCAGCGCGGCGATCGCGCCAGCGGCCAGCGGCCCCTCGCGGCGACGCCGACCCGCGGCGAGCGCTAGCCACGCCGCCGCGACCGCAAGCGCCAGCGCGCCGGGGATGCCCCAGTCGACCACCGCCTGCAGATACTCGTTCTCGAGGTGCGAGAACGTACCGTACGCGCTCTCCGCATGGACCCGCGGGAAGGCGGACTCGAAGCCACCGCGGCCCACACCGATCCACGGTGTCTCCCGGATGAGCTGGCCAGCCGATCGCCACGCTGCGTACTTGGAGAGCGGATCGGAGAACTCGTCGACCGACGTGCCATCGAGCTGGCGCGCCACGCCGCCGGCGCTGGTAAGGACGACCAGCGCGACCGCACACACCACCACGATCGTCGCGGGCACCGTCACGCGCAGGAAGCTGGGCTTCTTGCGATCGCCAACCTCGCGTCGCCGACGCTGCATCAGGAGCACGGCGATCAGCGTGAGCGTGCCGAACGCTGCCGCCAGCGCGCCGCCGCGCGACTGGGTCGCCAGCGCGATGCCGAGGCAGAGCGCCGCGTTGACGGCGAACGCGACCCGGCGAAGGTTGGAGTGCTGGACGTGGATCGCCAGCCCGGCCGAGACGAGCGCACCCAGGACGAGCAGCGACGCGTAGCTGTTGCCGTTGAGCAGCGGTCCGAACAACTCGGCTGGCGAGGAGTGCGGGGTGTACAGGCCGTAGAGCGTGCGCGCGCCGACGAGCGCGTTGAGACCGCCGATCGCGGCGGCCAGCCCCGCGGTGGCGGCGACTGCGCCGAGGATCTGGTATCGCCCGGTTGGCGAGCTGGCCAGGCGGAGCAGGACCCACGCGAGCGCGAGGGCGAGCGCGAACTCGAGCGCTGCGCGGCGGGTGTTGGGCGGATCGAGCGAGAGGGGGCGCACGTTCGACACATCCCCGGACAGCGCCGCGCCGTCGTCGACCAGCTCGGCGCCCACCGGATCGAGCGTGGTCTGGGCGCTCGCCGGCAGCGGCAGCGCCTGCACGACGGTGAGGCCGAGCGCGATCGCCAACAGCACCATCAGCGGGGCGGTGCGATCGAGGCCACGTCGCGAGCGCAGCTGCGCGATCACGGCGACTACAGTCGGGACCGCGACGACCGCGAGCGACCAGCGGGGCGCCCCGCCGGCGGACAGCACGGCCGCGGCGATCGCGACCGCCGCAGCGGTGATCGTGATTCGATCTCGAGCGCGCATCAGGTCCCCACGCTGTCTGCCTGCCTGCGCGTCGCCATGGGGCTAGTACCAGCGCTCCGGCACGAACACGACATCGCCGGCGGCGACCGGGAAGTTCGGTCGATCGCCCTCGCCGATGAGCTGGACCGGCACGGTGTACGTGATCTTCTTGCCGTCCACGATCCGCGTCACCTGCACGCCGTTCTTCTTGGCCATCGCGGTGAAGCCGCCGCTCTGCGCGATCGCGTCGACGATCGTCATGCCCGACTGGAAGTGGATCGTGCCGGCCTTCTGGACCTGACCGAACACCGAGAGCTTGGTGGAGTTGGCCTCGGTCAGCGAGACCGAGACGATCGGGTCGCGGAGGTAGCCGTCGGCGAGGCGGGTCTGGATCTCGGTCTGGACCGCGGCGACGGTCTTGCCGGTCGCGGTGACGTCACCGATGTACTGGACCGCGATCGTGCCGGTCGGCGTGAGCCGATACGAGGCCTTGGCCTGCTTGCTCCCGTAATAGATGACGACATCGAAGACGTCGCCGGGCCCGAGCGGGGCCTCGACCTCCTCGATGGGCGTGGTGGTCGGATAGGTCGCCGGGGGCGGGTGGCCGCACGCGGTCAGCGCGCCTGCGACGAGCCAGGCCAGGAGGTTGGGGCGCATGGACGAGGGTATAGATGACGGCCCCCTGGCCGAAGTTCAACCTGGATGGGATCATCTTCCCGACACGTACCTGGGCGAATTTTTCGAACGCCAGACACCTACCCGGCAACCAACCCCATGACCCCGCGATTGACAGGCGTGGGTCGGGCCGTTACGCTTCGGACGAACGCGTGGAGAAGCCGATGAGATTCCTGTACAAACTCGGAATTGCCGCCGCGAGCATCGCGGCGACCGGAACGCTTCTGTACGCGGCGCCTGGTGATGCGGCCCCGGTCGACGGCGACGTGACGCTGAGCCAGGACGCCAAGGCGGCGCCGGTGAAGTCGAAGCTCGAGATGGCCGCGTACCTCGGTGACGCCTACAAGTCGATGTCGAAGAAGCTCGACGACGTCACCCGCTTGCGCGAGACCGCGGCGAAGGCGAAGGACGTGGTCAAGCAGAACTGCGTCGCGGACGCCCTCATTCGCATGAAGGGCATCTACAACGGGTTCGACCGGGCCGCCGGCAAGGTCGCCAACGCGATGAACTCCGGCGACGAAGCCACGCGCATCGGTCAGTTCAACGAGAGCCATGATCGGGTGGTCGAATTCGGCGAGGTCTACGACGAGGCGCTCCGCTGTGTCGGCGACGACCGCACCTTCACGGGTGAGCTGGAAGTCGACGTGGACTCGCCTGACGGCTTGCTCGATCCGACGACGACTCCGTGGGATCCCGGCATCGAACCGCCGGTCTACCGGACCCCGTTCAACTGAACGCGGCGAAGGTGCAGTGAGACGACGGCCGCGCCACCTGCGCGGCCGTTTTCGCTTTCGGGCGTTGGGGACGCCGTGAACCGCGCGCCGCGCGTTCCGTGAATCCGCGAGTTCGCGTAACGTCTTGGGTTGATGCGAATTCCATGGCTCGTGACCGGCGCTGTCGTCCTCGGTTCTGCCCATGCCGCGCACGCGGGGAAGGTCTCGGCCGAGGTGCTCTGCGGCGTGACCGACGGGGGCGAGGTCGAGGTCGTCGTGCCGACGCCCGACGGGCGCAAGCTCGACAAGCCGATCACGTGCGCGATCCACCTCGACGCGGCGCCGGCGGGCAAGACGCTGATCGCGCAGGTGGTCACCAGCGCCGACGGCGCGATGAAGCACTCCGGGCCGATCACGCCCGACGCCGACTTCACCCAGGTGCTGGCGCCCGGCGATGACTTCGCGGCGTGCGCGAGCTTCGCGATCACCGCGCGGGTGACGAGCGACGCCGGCGCGACCCTGTGGGAGAGCAAGCTCTCGGTCAAGCAGACGTGCCCGGCGCAGGCCAAGCCCGCGCCGCCCGCCGCGAGAAAGCCGCCGCCGAGCGAGCCGCCGCCCGCCGAGGACGAGTTCATCGGCTTCGCCGAGGGCGAGCTCGAGCGCGCGCCGGCGGACGCGCACGATGCGCTGGTCGACTGGGCCGCGAGCTACTCGGCCCAGGACCACGTCTTCTTCGAGACCTTCCCGAAGGCGGGCGTGCGCGTCGGCAAGGTCACGGTGACGATGAAGAACATGAACAAGCTCGTCGCCAAGGCCGGCGGCATCTACCAGGTGCTGACGATCCTGCCGCGGTTCAGGTGCCAGAGCGCGGACGACATCGGCACGCACCCCGAGCACTGCCACTGGTCGATGTGGCACACCGCGTTCATGTCGAAGACCGAGATCTGGGCCTACAACAGCGACCCCGACGACTACGGGCCGTGGCAGGCGGCGGTCTTCAAGAAGAAGGGCCGCACGTGGGTGTGGGTCGCGGTGAAGACCTACACCCAGGGCTGAGCCTTCTCGGCGTGGGCGACGACGCGATCGACGGGTTCCTCGCGGCGCAACGTGCGACGAACTCGCGCGAGCGGATGATCGCCGCGATCCCGGCGATGGCGCCCTCCTTTCGCCCGTACGGCGCGGAGTGGCGAGCGCTGTGTGCCGAGCTCGGCGTCCCGTGTCCCGACGGCGTGGTCCGGATCGGCGATGCGATGGCGCACCTGTGGCCGTTCCTCACGATCGAGATCGAGGGGCGGGTGATCAGCTACGAGCCGCTGACACCCGGCGCCGCCCGATCGCACCGCGCCTATCTCGAGAGCATCGTGTCGCGGCACCCGACGCTCGCGCCCCGGGCGGCGATGCTGCCGCTGTTCGGACTGGATGGCGACGTGCTGCTGCTCGATGCGGCCGGGCTCGTCCACACGTTCTGGTTCTACGAGGAGGAGCGCACCGCGGTCGTCGCGGACAGCCTCGCCGACCTGCTGGCGCGCTGACCGATCAGCGAATGCCCGCGGGCGGGCGCGCGAAGTGGTCGTCGCCGGGGAACGGATCGGCGGTCTCGCGCGTGTTGACCTCGTCCTCGTCGGGCATCGGCTGGACCGGGATGCCGAGGGCCATGAGGCCGGCGGCGTCGTTGTAGCGGAGCTCGGCGACCGCGGCGGGCTTGGCCGACGCGCGCACGAACTTGGTCCAGCTCACCGACGAGTAGCGGGTCTCGCCGAACTCGGTGCCGAGGCCGGGGCGGCTCTTCTGCGGGGTGCAGCAGTTGCTGCGATCGCGCGAGAGATCGGGGCGAGCCGGGGCGCCGGCGCTGCCGCGGCCGACCGCGCCGCCGGCCGGGGCCTCGCGCGGCGGCGGCGGGGGCGCCGACGGCTCGTCGTACTCCTTGTCCTCGGCCGCCGGGGCCTTGGCGGTGGTCGGCGCCGGGCCGCGATAGCCGCCGCGCGACGCGCCCTCCGCGGCGCCGTCGGCGTCGCCGCCGTAGTCACGGGTGTCGTCGAGCCACTGCTCGGGGCCCGGGCCCGGCTGGATCATGATCGGCTCGGCCGGCGGCGGGGTCTCCTCGAAGATCGCGACCGCGATCACGCCGACGTTGCGGCCCTTGCCCTTGCGCTGGGC
The DNA here is from genome assembly GCA_021413675.1 of Deltaproteobacteria bacterium. Taxonomy (GTDB): domain Bacteria; phylum Myxococcota_A; class Polyangia; order Haliangiales; family Haliangiaceae; genus JAIOQA01. Next base: position 92,909 of record JAIOQA010000312.1, read on the forward strand.
GTACGACTCGGCGACCGCCGAGAACCGGAAGGTCGCGACGTTCTCGGTCGAGGTGCGGAAGCCCTCGATGCGGACGTCGCCGTAGGCCGGGACCACGTAGCCGCGCTTCTTGAGGTCGCCGGCCTCGCCGTCGATGACATCGAGGCCATCGACCGTGATCACCGCCTCGATGCGCTGCGCGGTCGGGTTGGTGACGTGGACGATGTAGCGATCGCCGGCGCCGCCGAGGACGTAGTACCGGCCCTTCTGCGCGTAGGTCGCGAGCGACTCGCCGTTCTCGTCCGTGATGTCGACGTTGTATTTCGCGCGGACCGCCTCGGGGGCGATCGCGAGGGCCTGGTCGTGGGGCGGCGGGGGCGGGCGAGACGGGGCCCGATCCGCGAAGGCTGCCGAGCACGCGCCGGCGAGGAGCGCGGCGCAGAGATACGACCCACGGAGGTAGCGCGACATGCCTCGTGAGACGGGCCAGGCGCGCGAACGATCTACCGAATCCCCGCGGGACCGGCGACGCGTTGCCGCGGGCGATCCCCGGTCGTACCTGTGCGCCGCGGCCCGAACCTCGCGGAATTCGCGTGTATAGTGCCGCCCATGGCCGCCAAGAAAGCCACCCGCGCGCCGGCCCGACCGGCGAAACCCGCGAAGTCCAAGGGCGCCAAGCCGGCCAAGCCGAGCAAGCCCACGCCCCGCGAGGTCGACCGGAAGGCCGACGTCGCGGCCAGCGACCCGACCCTGTTCGCCCCGCTCACGCCGGGCGAGGTCGCCGATGCGCTGCGCACCCTCACCGAGGATCGCCGCGTGTCGGCGATGGCCAAGGTCGGGCGCTACCGCGTGATCGCGACCGAGCCGCTGGTCGTCAAGCCGCCGCACTGGATGGCCGGGCACCGGCTCGCGCGCGTCGTGATCTACGACTACGCCGCGGATCGCTCGGTCGACGCCACCGTCGATCTCGACGCGGGTGTGTGCGCGCACCTCGAGATCACCAAGTCGCAGCCGATGCTGTCGCGCGACGAGGAGGCCATGGCGATCTCGATCGCGATGGTCGACGAGCGCGTGCGCTCCAAGCTGTCGCTCGGCGACGAGCCGCAGATCGCGATGCACTACTGGGGACGTCAGGCCTCTGACCTGGCGCACTCGCGGCGCTCGGCGGCGGTCATCTTCGGGCGGCCGGGTGGCCACCCGTCGGTGGTCGCGGTCGTGGATCTCCTGGACAGCCTGGTCACGAGCGTGATCCCGGCGGGGCACTGGTAAGCACCATGAGCAACGTCATCGAAGCCGCCAACTGGAAGTTTCACTGGCGCCTGACCGAGTCGGCGGGCGTGCTGATCTACCTCGCGGACTACCGCGGCAAGCGCGTGCTCTGGGAGGGCTCGCTGCCGTACGTCACGATCGATCACCAGCGCGACTCGCTCAACGTCGACGACGACGACGGCGGCACCGAGGCCCACGGGCCGTGGTGGGTGCCGCTCGGCGCGCGCACGCTCGCCGGCTCGGTGCGCGTGCAGCCGTTCCGCGGCGGCATCGAGCTGTCCGCGAACTTCGTCGCCGGGCCCTACAACTACACGCAGCTGTGGCGCTTCCACGACGACGGTCGGATGTGCCCGTGGCTCACGATCTACGGATCGGGCGTGCACGATCACCACACGTATCACCCGCACTGGCGCTTCGACTTCGACGTCGACGGCGCGCGCGACGATGCGTTCGAGTACTACGAGGGCGGTCGCTGGAACCGCGCCGACGAGGAGGGCTGGTTCCCCTACGCCGGCGACGCCGACGAGGCCGGCAACGTCTGGCGCCAGGTCGACTTCGGCTCGCGAGCGGCGATCAACGTCCGCCCGCACACCTGGGACGACGCCGAGATCTTCGCGGTGCGCTACCACGACGGCGAGTGGCCGCCGTTCTCGCCGCGCAGCGAGGCCGGCTCGCAGCCGTTCCCGGCGGCGTACATCGGCAGCGAGCCGCTCGACGGCGAGGACGTGACGCTCTGGTACGTGGCCCACGTCCACTACGACCAGGCGTTCCCGTACACCGCGGGGCCGTGGATCAAGCTCGAGGGCTTCGGGAAGTAGCGGCGAGGCGTCGCGGCCTTCGCGCGATGCCGTCAGCGAACGCCGAGCCCGCGGCTCAGCGGCTCAGGCCGCGGCGCCGTGGCACTTCTTGTACTTCTTGCCGGAGCCGCACGGGCACGGCTCGTTGCGGCCGGTCGGCTCGGTCTGGTGCACGATCGTGCCCTGGCGCTCGCCCGGGCGACGGCCCGAGAGCGCGGCGTCGAACGCCTCGATGGCGACCTGGATCGGGCGCCAGATGATCGCGGCCGTGGCCTCGGCCATCGCGGCCTCCTTCACGTCCTCGGCCAGCAGCTCCTGGAGCTTGGCGTAGATGTGCGGCTGGCGCTCGACCAGCGCCGACACCACGCGCTCGTGCACGGGGCGCTCGTTGATCGCCGGATCGCTGGCGACCGCGGCGCCGACGATCTGCTCGGCGGTGTCGAGGTTCGCCTGCACGATGCGCGGCAGCGTGCCGTCGCGGCCGCGATCGAACATCGCCCACACCAGCGTGGTGTAGAACACCGCGGCCTCGCCGACGGCGTCGCCGTGCTCGCCGCGGACCGCGGCGGCGTACTGGAGCAGGAACGGCTGCTCGCGCTGGAGGCGACCGGCGAGCTTGTTCATCGCGCGCTTGTCGCCGCGCTGATCGAGCTTGGTGAACGCCTCGATGGTGAGCGCGACGTCGTCAGTATTCACGGCTACCGCTGACATGGGGCGCGAGTGTTCGTCAGCAGGGCGGCGGCGTCAAGCGCGCTGGCGCCGTCGTGCTGGGCAGATCACCCGAACTGGCTGAACCGCGACGCCACGCCACGCTCGGCCCGGCGCGCCGTTCAGCGCGGGGCGACGAAGAACGGCGGTTGCTGCTCGGCGGCGGCCATGTCGGGCGCCGCGTAGTAGCCCGCCACCACCTCGCGAAAGCCGGGGCGCGTGTAGGCGTCGGCGCGGCGGTGATCGATGACGTCGGCGATCACCGCGGCGACCTCGGCGGCGCTCTGCGCGCCCGGGAACGCGCGCGAGTCGAGGCCGCCGTGCATGGCGTTCGCGCCGAAGTCGGTCGCGACCACGCCCGGGCTCACCACCGACACCAGGATGTTCTCGGGCGCGAGCTCCATGCGCAGGTTGGCCGACAGCGCGTTGAGCGCGTGCTTCGACGCCGAGTACGCCGCGCGGATCCCCGCCAGCGGCATGCGGCCGAGCATCGACGACACGTTGATCACGTGGCCGCCGCCGCGCGCGCGGAAGTGCGGCAGCACGGCCTGCAGGCCGTACATCGCCGACTTCACGTTGACCTTCATCATCTCGTCGAGATCGTCGTCGGTCAGCTCGCTCGGCTTGCGCGAGATCCCGCGGCCGGCGTTGTTGACCCAGACGTCGATCGACGAGAACCGCGCGATCGCCGCGGCGGCCGCGGCCTCGACCTCGGCGCGCACGGTGACGTCGGCGACGATGACCTCGGCCTCGGCGCAGCTCGCCGCGACCTGGGTCAGCTCGGCGACCCGCCGCGCGATCAGCGCGACCTTGGCGCCGCGCTGGGAGCACAGCTGTGCGAGCGCCGCGCCGATGCCCGCGCTCGCGCCCGTGATGACGATGACCTTGCCCTGCATGCGCGGAGCATAGCCCCGCGCCGGATTTCAGGTCAGCCGACGCGTTCGTCGTCGACGCCGGCGGCCCGCGCCTCGAGCGCCGCGCCCAGGATCGCCGCGACGCACGCGATCACGCGCCGCGCCTCGAGTGCCTCGAGCATGATCGGCAGGCCCTCGAGCGCGCGCGCGGCCCACTCCGACAGCGCCGGATCACCGCGGCCGGTCATGTGCGCCGCCGCGCCGTAGTCGAGCTGCCGGATGTGCAGCCGCGGCGGCTGCACGCCATCGACCTGCGCCAGCTGCGCGAGCACGCGGCACGACAGCTCGAGGCCGGCGGCCAGCGCGTCGCCGTCATCGGACCAGAGCCGCGACTCGAGGAAGCGGATCACCGCAGGCTGGCGGATCGCCATCCAGCTCACCTCGGCGGCGGGGGACAGCTCGGACGGCGTCGTCGACGCGGCTACGGCCAGAGATTCCATGGCGCCCTCCTGGCAGCCGCGTGCAACGGCTGCGATCTACTGCGATGGCTCACGAGCGCCGGAAGGACGATCCGCGAGCAGCCAGGCCACGCTAGGCGCGGCCTCTTCGCCGGCCAACTTTTTGGCGTATGGTGCCCCGTATGACCCGTCCCGCTTACATCATCGACGGCGTGCGATCGCCGTTCGGGCGCTACGCCGGCGGCCTCGCCGGTGTTCGCGCCGATGACCTGGCCGCCGCGGTGATCGCCGCGCTGGTCGCGCGCACCAAGATCCCGACCGACCGCCTCGACGAGGTCGTCCTCGGCTGTGCCAACCAGGCCGGCGAGGACAACCGCAACGTCGCGCGCATGGCGGCCCTGCTCGCCGGCCTGCCGATCGCGGTGCCGGGCGTGACCGTGAACCGCCTGTGCGGCTCGGGCATGCAGGCGATCGCCGATGGCGCGCGGCTCATCGCCAACGGCGAGGCCGATCTCGTCATCGCTGGCGGCGTCGAGCAGATGTCGCGCGCGCCGCTGGTGATGGGCAAGCCCGACGCGGCCTTCCCGCGCGGCAACAACACGCTCTACGACACCACGCTCGGCTGGCGCTTCATCAACCCGCGCATGCAGGAGCTCCACGGCACGCTCGCGATGGGCGAGACCGCGGAGCGCGTCGCGCAGGAGTGCGGCGTCACGCGCGAGGCGCAGGATGCGTTCGCGCTCGCGTCGCAGCAGAAGTACGGCGCCGCGCACGCCGCGGGCCGGTTCGCGCGCGAGCTGGTGCCGATCACCACCGGCACCGATCGCAAGACCGGCGCGAAGATCGTCGTCGACACCGACGAGCACCCGCGCGCCGACACGACCGCGGCGATGCTGGCCAAGCTCAAGCCCGCGTTCGCGCCGGGCGGCGGCGGCTCGGTCACCGCGGGCAACGCCTCGGGACTGAACGATGGTGCGGCGGCGGTGCTGCTGGCCAGCGAGGCCGTGATGAAGGAGCTCGGGCTCACGCCGATGGCGCGCTACGTGACAGCGGCCGCGGCCGGGGTCGCGCCCAGCACGATGGGCCTGGGGCCGATCCCCGCCTCGCGCAAGGCGCTGGCGCGCGCCGGCCTGAGCGCGCATGCCATCGATGTCGCCGAGATCAACGAGGCTTTCGCCGCCCAGGCGATCCCGTGCGTCGAGCAGATCGGCCTCGATCCGGCCCGCGTGAACGTCAACGGCGGCGCGATCGCGATCGGCCACCCGCTCGGCGCCTCGGGCGCGCGCCTGGTCCTGACCCTGGCCCACGAGCTGGTGGCGCGCCAGGCCACGACCGGTCTGGCCTCGATGTGCATCGGGGTCGGGCAGGGCATCGCGATGATCATCGAGCGGGCGTAGCCGGGACTCTACGAATTGCTGGGAACTTGCTCGCCGCGCGGATCGAAACGGCCACGCCCGTTTTGATCGTGCGGCGGGTCGAATAAAGTAGGGTGGCTCGAGCGATTCTGTAGCAACATCGGCTCCGGGATGCGTGGGCTACCCCACGCAACGTACGTCCGCCCTGCGTGGCCGAGTGATCATCGCGAGACCGCTGCGTGACTGAAGTACCCCCGACCACCGCCGATGACCTCGCCCGCGCCCAGCGGCTGGTCGGGCGTGTGCTCGCCGACAAGTTCAAGCTGCGCGCGTGCATCGGCATCGGCGGCTCGGGCGCGGTCTACAAGGCCGACCAGAGCCCGCTCGGTCGCACCGTCGCGGTCAAGATCCTCGCCGAGCACCTCGCCGAGGACGCGCGGCTCGTGCGGCGGTTCCAGGACGAGGCGCTCGCGGCCTCGCGCCTGAATCATCCCAACACGGTCTCGGTCATCGACTACGGCCAGACCTCCGACGGCCTCCTGTACCTGGTCATGGAGTACGTGCGCGGCCCGACGCTCACCCAGCTGGTGACGTCGGAGGTCGCGCTCGATCCGCGGCGCTGCCTCGAGCTGGTCGCGCAGATCCTGGCCGGCGTCGAGGAGGCCCACCTCGCCGGCGTGGTCCACGCCGATCTCAAGAGCGACAACGTCATCGTCGACGCGCGCCGCACCGGCGTCGACATGGTCAAGGTCGTCGACTTCGGCATCAGCCGCCTGGTCTCGGTGCCGCGCGAGGGCGACGACCGCAACATCTGCGGCACGCCCGAGTACATGGCGCCGGAGGTGATCACCGGCGCGGCGCCCGGGTTCGCGAGCGACCTGTACGCGGTCGGCGTGATCCTCTACGAGCTGCTCACCGGCAAGACGCCGTTCGTCGGCGGTTCCACGATCGATGTCCTCACGCGCCAGCTCAAGACCGAGCCGGCGCCGCCGAGCGCGCGCCGCGCGGACCTGCCGGCGGGCGGCGACCTCGACGCGCTGTGCCTGCGCGCGCTGTCCAAGCACCCGCAGGATCGCTTCGGCTCCGCCGGCGAGATGCGCGCCGCGGTGGTCGCGGCGATCGAGCGCCGCCGGACCAGCGCCGACGACGTCGTCTGCGGCGCGTGCGGCGCGGCCTCGCCAGCGCGCTTCCGCTTCTGTCCGGAATGCGGACATCCGCGCGCGGTCGCGAGCGTCGCGCCGGTCCCGGAGATCGCGCGCACCGGCGACTTCGATCAGGTCATGCCGGGCGTGCCGCTCGGCCTGGTCGGGCGCGACGAGGTCGTCGATCAGATCGCGCGCCACCTGTCGCGCAGCGGTGACGGCGCGGCGCTGCTGGTCGTCGGCGGCGCGGGCGCGGAGCGCGGCCTGCTACTGCAGGCGGCGTTCGAGCGGGTCGCCGATGGCGCCGACGCGACGATCTTCCACACCTCCGCCGATCCGACCGGCCTGGCCTCGCCGCTGTACCCGATCCGCGCGCTGGTCGCCGCGATCCTGTCGCTGCCGCCGATCTGCACCTACGAGGAGCTGGAGGCCGCGCTGCGCGAGCTCGGCCTCGCCGATCGCGATCTGCCCGGCATCGCCGAGCTGTTCGGCCATCGCTCGAACCTGTGGGAGCTCGAGCCGCTGGTGCGGCGGCGCGAGCTGGTCGCCTCGACCTTGCGGGTGCTGCGGGTCACCGCCGAGCGCGAGCCGATCGTGATCGTCTTCGAGGACGCCGAGCGCTACGACCATCCGAGCGTCGACATCGTGCGGCGCGCGGCCGAGGGCGAGGCCGGCTCGAGCCTGCGGATCGTGGTCTCGGTCGATCCGGTGACCGCCGCCGAGTGGCCGGCGCAGCTGAAGCGCCTCGAGCTCGAGTCGCTCGATGGCGACGCGCTCGGGTTCATCGCCGCGCAGCTCGCGCGCACCACGATGAGCGGCATGCCGACCGCGGTCACGCTGTCGGACATGACCAGCGGCATCCCGGCGCACGTCGAGCACCTGGTCCGCTACCTCGTCGAGGGCGGTGCCCTCGAGGGCGCGCCCCCGAGCCTGCCCGACCTGGTCGCGGCGCGGTTGTCGATGCTGCCGCACCTCGCGCTGGTCGTGCTGCAGGCGGCCGCGGTGTTCGGCGCTGACGTCGCGCGCGACGTGCTGCGCCACGCGGTCGGGCAGGCGGCGGCCGCGACCTTCGACTCGGCGATCCCGGCGCTGGTCATGCGCGGCCTTGTCCGCGATCACGGCGATCTGATCGCGTTCCAGAGCCCGCTGGTGCGCGAGGTCGTCTACGACGCGACGCCCGCCGACGTGCGGCGCGCGCTCCACGCCCAGGCGGCGGAGCTGCTCGAGTCGGTGACCAGCGATCCGGCGATCCTCGGGCACCACCACGAGCACGCCGGCGATCTCGAGCGCGCGGCCGAGCTGCTCGCGCGCGCTGGCGATCTCGCGCTGCACCAGCTCGACGACGGCGGCGCGAGCCTCCTGTTCGGTCGGGCGCTGCGCTGCGCGCGCCAGGCGGTGCTGGCCGGCTCCGACGACGACTCGGCGGTGCGGCGGTTCGTCGTGCTGTCGATCAAGCTCGCCGACTCGCTGCGCGTGCGCGGCGAGATCGCGCTCGCCCGCGGCGTGCTGGCCGAGGCCCGCAACTGGTGCGATGGCGCCGCCGATCTCGAGGCCCAGCTCTCGCGCTCGACCGCGCAGCTCTACGTCGCCGAGGACGATCTCGCCGCGGCGACCAGCGGCCTGCGCCGCGCGATCGGCCAGGCGCTCATGGGCGGCAGCGGCGAGCAGATCGCCGAGCTGTACCTCGATCTCTCGACGGTGCTGATGCGCGCCGGCAACGCCGCCAGCGCGCGGCGCGAGCTCGAGGAGTGCCTCGATCTGGTCACACTCGGCGAGGGCGCGGCGGCCCGCTCGGGGCCGGAGATCTTGTGGCGGGTGGTCATGCGCCTGGGCCAGCTCGCCGATGGCGTCAACGACCAGTCGCGCTCGATCCAGTTCGGCGAGCACGCGCTCATGCACGCGCGCCGCGTGAAGTCGCGGCTCGGCGTCGCGCGGGTGCAGTCGTTCCTCGCCAGCGTCTGCGAGCGGTCCGGGCTCAGCGCCAAGGCCGAGCGCTACCGCGCCGCCGCCGTCGAGGAGATGCGCAAGCTCGGCGACCGCCGCGGCACCGCCGAGCTGCTGCTCGCCGGCATCTCGCCGACGCGCAGCCTGCCCCGCATGTCGCCGCAGCTCAAGGAGGCCGAAGAGCTGGCCGGCGAGATCGGGTGGATGGAGGGCGTGCGCCGGGCCAGCGGGGAGACCGGGTGACGCGTCGTCGGACGGCGCGCGGTTCTGATAGGATCGGCGTCGTGAGCTCGATCCTTCTCGTCCAGCCCGATCCCGAGCTGAGCGAGAGCTGGCGCGAGGCGCTGACCGGCTACGGTCACGACGTCCTCGTCGCGACCGGCGTGCTGTCCGCGGTCGCGCGCGCCCGCGAGGGCGGCATCGACGTCGTCGTGCTCGACAGCTACGACGGCGCCGGCGGCGTCGCCGAGCTGGTCGCGGAGCTCGAGCGCCTGCCCGACGCGCCGCCCGTGGTGCTGGTGTCGTCGTCGCCGCGCGCGCCCGCGCTGTCGGTGACGATCGGCGCCGCCGGCTTCCTGATGAAGCCGTGCGAGCCCGCCGACCTGGTCGCCGCGGTCCACAAGATCACCAACGTCAGCGTGCGCCACCGCAGCGACGAGCCGACCTCGCCGATGCGCGAACGCGACGAGTAGTTCGCGGGCCGGATCAGGCGGCGTCGCGCAGCGCGCCGTGCTGGATGAGCTCGACCACCGCGGCGTTGGGGCGCGGCGGCTTGGCGCTGTAGTCGTAGAGGCCGCGGCCGGCCTTCTTGCCGAGCTGGCCTTCCTGCACCAGGCGGCGCAGGAGCGCCGGCGCGCGGTAACAGGCGTCGCCGAAGTCGCGGTAGAGCAGCTTGGCCATCGCGTAGACGACATCGAGGCCGATGAGATCGGCGAGCGCGAGCGGGCCCATCGGGTGGCCGCAGCCGAGCTTCATCGCGGTGTCGATCTGATCGGCGCTCGCGAGCCCGTGCTCGTAGGCGTGGATCGCGTTGAGCAGCATCGGCACCAGCAGGCGGTTGACGACGAAGCCGGTCGAGTCGAGCACGGGCACCGCGACCTTGCCGAGCTTCGCGATGAAGGCCTCGGCGGCGGGCACGACGTCGGCGTCGGTGGCCGCGGTGTGCGCGACCTCGACCAGCGACATCATCGGCACCGGCGAGAAGAAGTGCAGGCCGATCGTGCGGCGCTCGCGGATGCCGGCGGCGAGCTCGGTGACCTTGAGGGTCGAGGTGTTGGTCGCCAGCACGACGTGCGGCGCGAGCCGCGGGGCCAGCGACTCGAACAGCGCGCGCTTGGTGGCGAGGTCCTCGACGATCGACTCGATGATCAGATCACAGCCGAGCAGCGCGTCGAGATCGCTCGACACGGTGATGCGGGCCAGCGCATCGGCCGCGGCCGCAGCGTCGAGCTTGCCGCGGCTCACCCGCGCATCCATCGAGGCCTTGACCTTGGCGAGCGCCTTGTCGGGCGAGCCCGGGGTGGCCTTGATGAGGACGGTGTCCACGCCCGCGAGCGCGCAGACCTCGGCGATCCCCGCGCCCATCAGCCCTGCCCCGACGACTCCAACTCGGTTGATCTCGTAGCCCATGGTCGACCCCTCAGCGGACGCAACGCTCTGCGTCGTTTCTTTACTGATAGTCAGCCGGGGTCAACCTGTCAACGAGCAACTATTCGGATAGATTGATGTTTATATTAACAACACGATTCACATCGATTAACAGGACGGTGCCTTTGTTAACGAACTCAACCAAGGTGCGCGACCACCAGCAGGCGGGCGGCGAACGCCGGTAGCGAAATCCGGGCGTTGCCCGACGCGGCGCCCGCGAACGCGTCATCGGTGAGCGCGTCAACGAGCTGCATGCCGGGCGCGACCACGAGCTCGGCGTGCACCGCGCGGTCGGTGAGGTTGGTGATCGCGATCGCGCGCGGCTGGCCGCTCGCATCCGCGAACACCGCGGCGGTGACGCCCGCGGGCCGCACCACCGCCCAGTCATCGGGCAGGTCGCCGCCGAGCGCGGCCAGATCATCGGCGAGGCCATCGAGGTCGGTGAGCGAGCCCGCGCGGATGCGGCCGGCGCGGCGGGGCGGGGCGAGATCGGCGGCGAGCGGCGCGCCGAGCTCGTCCTTCGTGGGCGCGCCCGGACCGAACACCACCACCGCGCGCTCGTCGGCCAGCGCCTTGAGCCGGCGCCAGAGCCCGCGGTCGACGCGATCGAGCGTCGGCGCGATCACCGCCGCGAACCCGCGCAGCCGCTCGATCGGGCAGCCCTCGTCGACGATGACGTACGGCACCTGCGCGGCATCGAGGGCGGACGCGACCGCGCCGTACCAGCGCCGGGCGAGCACGGCGTCGTCGTCGCGGCCGAGCTCGGCGAGCCCGCCCGGGCCGAGGCCGAGCGCCTCGAGCAGGACCGGCGTCATCGGCTCGGCCACCGACGACGCCTGGCCGAAGCGCAGATCGGCGCGGCCGAGCACCAGCGCGACCTTCGCGGTGCGGCGTAGCGCCGGCCAGTCGACGCGATCGAGCGCGGCGACGAGTCGCGGGATCCAGGCCGCATCGCCGCGGACCACGCCATCCTCGTCGATCGGCGCGCCGTAGAAGCGATCGCGCGCCACCGCCATGTACAGCGAGAACCCGCGGATGCCAGCGCCGAGCGCCGCGAGCAGGACATCCTTGCCGCGCGCGTCGTCGCCGGGATCGGCGATCGGCGGCAGCCACGGCACCCAGCCGAGGCCGGCCTCGGGCACCAGCGGCAGCTCGCTCGAGCCGACCGCGTGCAGCGCGCGCTGGCGCACGAGCGCGAGATCGCGGCGCGGCGAGTACAGATCGATGCCGCACGGCCCGCCGATCGCGGCCTCGAGCGCGGGCGCATCCGACAGCGCGGGCTCGCCGGGCGGCAGGTTGTGGAACCGCGCGATGCCGGCGAGGCCGACATCATCCATCGCGGTCGCGAACTGCGCGAGGGCGCGCGCCAGGTAGCGCGACTTGCCGCGGACCCAGGCGACGCAGCGCGCGGCGTGCGCCGGATCCCAGGCGCGCGGCGCCTCGGGCTCGAGGCCGATCGCCTCGCGATCGCCGAGCAGGCCCGCGGCGACATCGGCTTGCCAGGCGGCGATCGCCTCGGGGTGATAGTCGTGATCGTAGGCGCCGAGGCGGAAGAACAGCTGGGCCTCGTTGTCGACGCCGAGCGCGACCACCGGGCCGTCGGGCGCGAGGTGCGGCCCGATCACCCGCGCGACCTCGGCGTACCAGGCGCGGACCGCGGCGTGGAAGCGACTGCTGGCGTAGGACGGCACCGGGAACGCCCGCGGCGGCGCGGGCAGCCACACCGGCCCGCCGTGGGCGGCGCGGGCGTGAATGTCCGGTTCCCGGACGATGTGCTCGGGGAAGCCGAAGTAGGTCAGCTCGGCGTTGGCGTGCGGCCCGGGTCGCAGCACGACCGCGAGCCCGGCGGCGTGGGCGGCGGC